>CAUJJN010000285.1 GCA_963204905.1 Pseudomonadota bacterium | reverse complement strand
GGGTTCATAGTCGAGCTGCCAGTCCTTGGTCTTGGCGAAGCCGGATTGCATCGCGCTCTTGGCGGGTTTAAAAATACGTGCGGTCATGACGTGGCGTGGCCTGTTGATTCGCGTTTCGACAACAACCGGAATAGTCGGGGGGCTGGTTCGCGCCGCCCACCACACGCCGGATCGAGGGCCGAACGCCGACGATACGCGTGTGACGATCCTATAATCCGTCCGTCGCCTTGTGACAATCTCGCCCGGATAGGACCTGCTCGCCGGAATTGAGGAGTTGTTCGCCAAAATCAGGACTTGCCGGCTGCTTCACATCATTTGCTCCAATTCAGATCACCCAACGGCGCCATGGACATTCACGCAACCTTGCCCCCCAAAGGCCGCGACCTGCGGCTCGACCTGTTTCGCGGCATCGCCAACTGGGCGATCTTCCTCGACCATATTCCCAACAATGTGGTGAACTGGATCACCACCCGCAATTACGGTTTCAGCGACGCCGCCGACCTGTTCGTCTTCATTTCCGGTTACACCGCCTCCTTCGTCTACGCCAAGATGATGCTGGACCGCGGCTTCGTCGTCGGGGCGACGCGCCTGTTCAAGCGGGTGTGGCAGCTCTACGTCGCCCATGTCGTGCTGTTCGTGATCTATATCGCCGCCATCGGGTTCGTCGCGCAACGCTACTACGATGCTGAAATCATAAACGAGTTCAACGTCGCGGGCCTCGTCGAGAATCCGATCCAGACGTTGACCCACGGCCTGCTGCTCTCCTTCAAGCCGCTCAACCTCGATGTGCTGCCGCTCTATATCGTGCTGATGGCGTTCTTCCCGCCAGTGCTGTGGCTGATGCTGCGCAAGCCCGACCTGACCATGCTGGCCTCGCTCTGCCTGTATTTCGCGGCGCGCCACTATGGTTGGAACCTGCGTGGCTACCCGGCGGGCGAATGGTATTTCAATCCGTTCACCTGGCAGTTGCTCTTCATGTTCGGCGCGTGGTTCGCGCTCGGCGGGGCGACGGCGTCGCGCTCGGTGATCAATTCGCCGGTGCTGCTGTATTTTGGCGGAGCCTATCTGCTCTTCGCGCTGGTCATGACCATGGCCGGAAACTTCCCCGATTTCGGCGCGTTGTTCCCGTCCTGGCTCTATGACGCGTTCAACCCCAACGACAAAACCTACCTCGCGCCCTATCGCGTGCTGCACTTCGTCATCATTGCGTTTTTCGTCACGCGCTTCGTGCCGAAGGACTGGCCCGGTCTGGAATGGAAAATTTTCGATCCGGTGGTGAAGTGCGGCCAGCAATCGCTAGCGGTGTTCTGCGTCGGCGTTTTCCTGTCCTTCGTCGCGCACTTCCTGCTGATCATGAGTTCAGGTTCGATCCTCGCGCAGATCGCCGTCAGCATCGCCGGCATTTTCGCCCTCTGCGTGGTGGCCTACTACATTTCCTGGTCGAAGCAGCAGGACAAGCCAAGGCCGAAGCCGGCGACGGGCGCGAATGCGCCTTCGCAAGCGGCGGCAGCTCCGGCGAAGCGAGCCGACGCGGCGTAGTCGCATATTGGCCGTCTGTCGCGGTTCATGTTTTAACGGAAACGTCATTGCCGGGCATGGCTGTTCGAAGAGCGGCGCCGCTTCGCTCGCCTACGACCCGGCAATCCATCATTTCGAAGACCATGGATGCGCGGATCGAGTCCGCGCATGAGGTCAATGCTTCCGTCAAAAATTGAAAGCCGCTAGCTGCGCAATCCCGGCGCTTCCATGCCGGTGCGGGCGACATATTCAATGTACCCGCCGCCGTATTGATGGATGCCGTCCGGCGTCAATTCGAGCACACGGTTGGAGAGCGCGGCGAGGAAATGCCGGTCGTGCGAGACGAACAGCATGGTGCCTTCGTAGTCAGCCAGCGCGGCGATCAGCATTTCCTTGGTGGCGATGTCGAGATGGTTGGTCGGCTCGTCGAGCACCAGAAAATTCGGCGGGTCGAACAGCATCAGCGCCATCACCAGCCGTGCTTTCTCGCCACCCGACAGCACGCGGCACCTTTTTTCGACATCGTCGCCGGAGAAGCCGAAGCAGCCGGCGAGCGCGCGTAACGAGCCCTGCCCCGCTTGCGGAAACGCGTCCTCCAGCGACTGGAACACCGTGCGTTCGCCGTCGAGCAGATCCATCGCGTGCTGCGCGAAGTAACCCATCTTGACGCTGCCGCCGAGCGCCACCGTGCCGGTGTCGGGCTCCGTCGCGCCCGCGACCAGTTTCAAAAGCGTCGACTTGCCGGCGCCGTTGATCCCCATCACGCACCAGCGCTCCCTTCGACGGACCGCGAAGTCCAGATCCTGATAGATCGTCCGGCTGCCATAGCCCTTATGCACGTTCTTCAGGCTGACGACATCCTCGCCGGAGCGCGGCGCCGTTGGAAAATCGAACAGCACGGTCTGGCGGCGGCGCGGCGGCTCGACCCGCTCGATCTTGTCGAGCTTCTTGACCCGGCTCTGCACCTGCGCGGCGTGCGAGGCGCGCGCCTTGAACCGTTCGATGAACTTGATTTCCTTGGCCAGCATCGCCTGCTGCCGCTCGAACTGCGCCTGCTGCTGTTTCTCGTTCAGCGCACGCTGCTGTTCGTAGAATTCGTAATCGCCGGAATAGGTCGTGAGCGAGCCGCCATCGATCTCGACGATCTTGCCGACGATGCGATTCATGAATGCACGGTCGTGCGATGTCATCAACAGCAGGCCCTCATAGCCCTTGAGGAACTGCTCCAGCCAGATCAGGCTTTCGAGATCGAGATGGTTCGACGGTTCGTCGAGGATCATGGCGTCGGGTCGCATCAAGAGAATGCGCGCCAGCGCAACGCGCATTTTCCACCCGCCGGACAGCTTGCCGACGTCGCCCTCCATCATCACCTGACTGAAGCCGAGACCGGACAGCACCTCGCGGGCGCGGCCGTCGAGCCCGTAGCCGTCGAGTTCCTCGAAGCGCGCCTGCACCTCGCCATAGCGCGCGATGATCTCGTCCATCTCGTCGGCGCGATCCGGATCGGCCATCGCCGTCTCCAGGTCTTTCAGTTCGATCGCGACCTCGCTGACAGGCCCCGCGCCGTCCATCACCTCGGCGACGGCGCTGCGTCCGGCCATCTCGCCGACATCCTGACTGAAGTAGCCGATGGTGACGCCGCGATCGACCGCCACTTGCCCCTCGTCAGGCAGGTCCTGCCCGGTGATCATGCGGAATAGCGTGGTCTTGCCGGCGCCGTTGGGGCCGACCAGACCAACCTTCTCGCCGCGCTGGAGCGCCACCGAGGCCTCCACGAACAGAAGCTGGTGGCCGTTCTGCTTGCTGATGTTGTCGAGCCGGATCATCTTCCCACGCGCCATGCGGAAGCGCGCGGCTCCCGGAATCATGCCTTTGATATTGTTGTGAATTTGGTCGGGGCAGCTGGATTCGAACCAACGACCTGCAGTACCCAAA
>CAUJJN010000284.1 GCA_963204905.1 Pseudomonadota bacterium | reverse complement strand
TTAACATCGCCGACGCGGCCATCGTTGTCGGCGTCGCCGCGCTGCTGTATGACTCCTTTCGCACGCCCGACGCCGTAAAAGCGCCCTGATGCCAGCCGATACGTGCTGCCGGAACGCATAAACCCGACCTGACCGGTCAAGGTCGCCGAGACCTCGCGTCTCGCGACAGGCGACGTTACGGGCCACGACCGGGCAGACTTGAACAGGACTCTCGCGATGCGCAAAGCCGGACCTCACCGCTGGAACGTGTTCGACCCGAGACTGACGCACAACCACCTGTCCCGCGCGATCCGGATCGGCGTGACGGCGCTTGGCATCGGCATGGTCGTCGGCGCTGGCGTGGCGCATGCCCAGAATGACGACGACGAGCCGACGTTCGAGGAAAAGATCCTCAAGAACATCATGGGCGGCATTGGCGCCGTCAACGGCACCGAATCCGGCATCGACTATCGCGAGCGTTCGCCGCTGGTGATTCCGCCGAAGATCGATCTGCCGCCGCCGCAGTCCGCATCGGCGGAAACGCCTGCGAACTGGCCAAAGGATGTCGACGCAACCGAACGCCGGCGCATTCGCGCCGCCGAGAAGAATCGCGTCATGGGCGCGGCCGGCGCGCGGCCCCTGACGCCGGCCGAACTCGCGGTCGGCAAGACCAAGCACGTCGCCGCCACCGAGCCGCTGCAACCGGGCGTCAACACCAACCCGATGATGAGCCCGTCGCAACTCGGATTCAAAGGCAATCTGCTCGGCACGTTGTTCGGCGGCTCCAAGACCGAAAGCGCACCGTTCACGGGCGAGCCGGAGCGCGAGCAATTGACGCAGCCGCCGCCGGGATACCAGACGCCGTCGTCGAGCTTCGCATACGGTGTCGGACCAAAGCAGCCGCTTGCACAGCAGGGTGTCTACAACATCCAGACGGGCAAGGAAGGGCGGTAGCAGCCGCTCGACCGGACACGCTCGCGGTCAGCCTTGTCGGGCCGTGAGCCTGGCGACGCGATTTGATTCCCGGATTCATCAGCCTCGTGACGTTACGCCTCATGATGGCGAACGTGGACGTCTCGAACCACCGCTTCACGATCCCGGCCCAACATCCCGCGAGCAAGCGATGAACCTAACCAGCGCCGCGATCACCAATTGCCGGGGTCTTCTCGAAAGCCGAACGCGCGCTTCATGACCTTTATTTAACACGTTTTCGCCGCGCGACCTGCTATGCAGAGCGATCGAAGACGCTTCATCCGCCTTTCTCTCACCACAGGACAGGCCGCGATTTCATGATGTCTCATCGCAATTGGCACCGTTCATGATCCCGATGCAAAAACGCGCCGCCCCCTACGTCGCGGCGGCGACCATGCTGCTGGCGCTGTTCGCGCCCCGCGCCGTCCTCGCCCAGACCGACACCTCCGCGCCGCCGGCGACGTTCACGCTCGGCAACGGCTTGCAGGTAGTGGTGATCCCCGATCATCGCACCCCGGTCGTCACCCAGATGATCTGGTACAAGGTCGGCTCCGCCGACGAGACGCCGGGCAAATCCGGGCTGGCGCATTTCCTCGAACACCTGATGTTCAAGGGCACCGCGAAACATCCGGCGGGAGAATTCTCGCAGACCGTGCTCAAGATCGGTGGCAACGAGAACGCCTTCACCTCCACCGATTACACCGGCTACTTCCAGCGCGTGCCGCGCGACCAGCTCGGCAAGATGATGGCGTTCGAAGCCGATCGCATGACCGGCCTCGTGCTGAAAGACGAGAACGTACTGCCCGAGCGCGACGTCGTGCTCGAGGAATACAACATGCGTGTCGCCAACAATCCCGACGCGCGGCTGTCCGAGCAGATCATGGCGGCGCTCTATCTCAACCATCCGTATGGCCGCCCGGTGATCGGCTGGCATCACGAGATCGAAAAGCTGAACCGCGAGGACGCGCTCGCCTTCTACCGCCGCTTCTATGCGCCCAACAACGCCACGCTGGTCGTCGCCGGCGACGTCGACGCCGCGGAAGTGCGCAAGCTGGCGGAGCAAAACTTTGGGCCGATCCCGGCGCAGCCCGCGATCGCGCCGCATCGCGTCCGGCCGCAGGAGCCGACCCCGGCCGCGCCGCGCACGGTGACGCTGGCCGATCCGCGTGTCGAGCAGCCGATCCTCAAGCGTTATTATCTGGTGCCATCCGCCGTCACCGCGTCGCCGGAGCAGACCGCCGCGCTTGAAGTGCTGGCGCAATTGCTCGGCACCGGCAGCAACTCCTATCTCTACCGCGCGCTGGTGGTCGATCAGTCGCTCGCCATCAGCGCCAGTGCCGGCTATCAGGGCACCGCGCTCGACCCGACCCAGTTCATGGTGGCCGCAGCGCCGAAGCCTGGCGTCGATTTCGCGCAGGTTGAAAAAGCCATCGACGACGTCATCGCCAAGCTGCAGCAGGAAACGGTTTCGGCGGAGAACCTCGAACGCGCCAAGACGCAACTGGTGGCGCAGGCGATCTACGCGCAGGACAGCCAGGCGACGCTGGCGCGCTGGTATGGCGCGGCGCTCACCGTCGGCCTCAACGTCAACGACATCCGAAGCTGGCCGAGCCGCGTGCGCGCGGTGACCGCCGAGCAGGTGCGTGAAGCGGCGCGGACATGGCTCAAGCCAAACCGCTCCGTGACCGGCTACCTGATCAAGGCCACCGCGCCCCCGAGCACGACCGCCAAAGGCGACAAGAACGAAGGGAAGCGATCATGACCGTGATCGATCGGGCCGCGCGCGCCACCACGACGTTGATGGCGGCGTTGACGCTGGCCGCCGTCGCCTGCTGGCCGTCGGTCTCGCACGCCACCGCCAAGATCCAGCATCTGGTGACGCCCGGCGGCATCTCGGCGTGGTTCGTGCAAGACGCCACCGTGCCGATGATCGCCATGCAATACGCCTTCAACGGCGGCACCAGTCAGGACCCCGCCGGCAAGCCGGGCGTGGCGACACTCGTCGCCAGCCTGCTCGACGAAGGCGCCGGCGACCTGGATTCTGGCGCCTTCCACGAACGGCTCGACCGCCGCGCCATCGAATTGAACTTCAACGCCACACGCGATCAGTTGCGCGGCTCGCTGCGGATGCTGAAGGACGACCGCGACGAGGCGTTCGGCCTGTTGCGGCTGGCGCTGACAACGCCGCGGTTCGACGCCGCCGACATCGAGCGGATGCGCGCGCAGATCATGTCCGGCCTGCGCCGCGAGACCAGCGATCCCGGCTCGCTCGCCGGGCTGAAGTTCATGGCCGTCGAATTCGGCGATCACCCTTACGGGCGGCCGAGCAATGGCACGCTGGAGAGCGTTCCGACCATCACCGCCGCCGACCTGCGCGACTACACCCGCCGGGTTGTGGCGAAAGACACGCTGACCATCGCCGTGGTCGGCGACGTCGATGCCAAGACGCTCGCCAAATTGCTCGACGACACTTTCGGTGCCCTGCCGGCGAAGGCCGAACTGACGAAGGTGCCCGACGTCATCGCCGCGCCCGCGCCGCAGCGGCACTTCATTCCGCTCGACGTGCCGCAGACCGTGGTGATGTTCGGCGGCCCCGGCATCAAGCGCGACGATCCCGACTTCATTGCCGGCTACATCGTCAGCCATATCCTCGGCGGCGGCGGGCTGTCATCGCGGCTCTATCGCGAGGTGCGCGAGAAGCGCGGCCTTGCCTATTCGGTGGCGCAGTACATGTCGTGGATGCAGCATTCGGCGCTGTTCCTCGGCAACACCGCGACCCGCGCCGACCGCGCCGATGCCTCCGTCGAAACCATCGACAAGGAAGTGAAGCGGATGGCCGAGGACGGCCCGACGCAGGCCGAACTCGACGAGGCGAAGTCCTACCTCAAGGGCTCGCAGATGCTGGCGCTCGACACTTCGGTGAAGCTCGCTTCCGCGCTGCTGCAATTCCAGCTCGACAAGCTCGGCATCGACTACATCGAGAAACGCAACGCCATGGTCGATGCGGTGACGCTGGACGACGCCAAGCGGGTCGCCAAGCGGCTGTGGGGCAAGGGGCTGGTGACCGTCGTGGTCGGCCGCCCGCCGCAGACCGCCGCGCAGCCGGCGCCGGCGACCGCGCCGAAGGCGAATTGAGCGAAACCACGTTGGGTCGTCCCCGCGCAGACGGGATGACATCTATAGCGACAAACGAACTCTCCTCCGTCATGGCCGGGCTTGTCCCGGCCATCCACGTTCTTCATCATGTTGAACCGCCGCAAAAGACGTGGATGGCCGGAACAAATCCGGCCATGACAACGGAGAGGTCCCGCCTGCACGGGAACGACTGAAATAGATTCAGTGCGCCGACCTGTCGCTCGTCACGCCAGACCAGCCTCTCCGTCATTGCGAGCGAAGCGAAGCAATCCAGAAAGCCACAACGGAAGGACTGGATTGCTTCGTCGCTGACGCTGCTCGCAATGACGGAAGAGAGTCATCGTCACGCCCTTGGCGCAGGCCGCGGATGATGTGCTAGATGTTCGCACCCATCAGCCCCGGTGCACCCATGCTGCGGATCACGCGCGACATCGCGCTCCATGAGGACGATATCGAGATCGGCTTCGTCCGCGCCTCGGGGCCGGGCGGGCAGAACGTCAACAAGCTCGCCACCGCGGCGCAACTGCGCTTCGACAGCAACCGGTTGACGCTGCCCGACGACACCCGCGCGCGGCTGATCCGCATCGCCGGGCAGCGCATGACCAAGGACGGCGTCATCGTCATCCACGCCCAGCGCTTCCGCACCCAGGAGCGCAACCGCGCCGACGCCATCGATCGCCTGGTCGAGATACTGCGCGAGGCTGCGATCCGCCCGGTGCCGCGCCGCGCCACCAAACCAACGCTCGGCTCAAAGATACGCAGGCTCGACGGCAAGAAGCGCCGCGCCGACGTCAAGGCCAAGCGCGGGCGGACGGGATACGACGATTGAATTGGTCGCCCCACGCAAGCGATGATGACATCCTTAGCGATAGACAAGCTCTCCACCGTCATGGCCGGGCTTGTCCCGGCCATCCACGTCTTGATGCGTATCAGAAACGAAGGACGTGGATGGCCGGAATAAATCCGGCCATGACGGCCGTGGGGTTTCCGTCTACGCGGCCCATGACGACGGAGGGGATTTCGTCCGCAGGACCAGAATCAACTCGGGACATCCGGGTTTGCACCCATGCATTTGCCGTCGTGAGCGCTTAAGTTAGCCGCTCCCGTTCGAATCGAGCCCCGATCGAGTTTTGCCCGCGATGCCCGTCCGCCAGTTGCCCGAAACCATCGTCAACCGCATCGCCGCCGGCGAGGTGGTGGAGCGGCCGGCGAGCGTGGTGAAGGAACTGGTGGAGAACGCGCTCGACGCCGGCGCCACCCGCATCGACGTCTTCACCGACGGCGGCGGGCGGCGGCGCATCGGCATCACCGACAACGGCGGCGGCATGACCCAAGCCGACCTCGCGTTGGCGGTGGATCGCCACGCCACCTCGAAGCTCGACGACGAGGACCTGCTGCGCATCCGCACGCTGGGCTTTCGCGGCGAGGCGCTGCCCTCGATCGGCGCGGTGGCGCGGCTTGCCATCACCACGCGGCACAAGAGCGAACCGCACGCCTGGAGCATGGGCGTCGAGGGCGGCGTGAAATCCGCCATCGTGCCGGCGGCGTTGACGCAGGGCACCCGCGTCGAAGTCAGCGATCTGTTTTACGCGACACCGGCGCGGCTGAAGTTTCTCAAGACCGACCGCACCGAGGCCGAAGCGATCCGCGAGGCGGTGCGGCGGCTGGCGATGGCGCGGCCCGACGTCGCCTTCACGCTGGCCGGCGAGGAGCGCGCGCCGGTGACCTGGGCCGCCGCGCTGCCCGGCGCGCCGGGACAATTGACGCGGCTGGGCGACATTCTCGGCGCGGATTTTCGCGCCGCCGCGATTCCGGTTTCGAGCGAACGCGAAGGCGTGCGCGTCGAGGGCTACGCGGCGACACCGTCGTTGACGCGCGCCAACGCGCTCGGGCAATACCTGTTCGTCAACGGCCGCCCGGTGCGCGACAAGCTGATCGTCGGCGCGGTGCGCGCGGCCTATTCCGACTACCTGCCGCGCGACCGCCATCCGGTGCTGGCGCTGTTCGTCACGCTCGACCCGCAGGAGGTCGACGCCAACGTGCATCCGGCCAAGACCGAGGTGCGCTTCCGCAACGCCGGCCTCGTGCGCGCGCTGATCGTGCATGCGCTGAAGGACGGTCTGGCGCGCGAGGGCCAGCGCACGGCGGCCAACAGCGACGGCGCGGCGCTGTCGGCGTTTCGTCCGGCATTCTCGCCGCGCCCGGCGAACTGGGACTGGCGGCGCTCGCCGGCCTCCCCCGCCTTCGCTGACAACCACCCGCCTGAGTTCGCTGAACGTCCGCAGACGGCGTTCGATGTCGGCGCGCCCTCGGCCGATGTGCGTTTCGAGGCGGCGCCGCCCGCGCCGGACCTGCTCGACCGCCCGCTCGGAGCGGCGCGCACGCAAATCCACGAGAACTACATCGTGGCGCAGACCCGCGACGGCCTGATCGTCGTCGACCAGCACGCCGCGCACGAGCGCATCGTCTATGAGCGGCTGAAAGCCTCGCTCGCGGCGAACGGCGTGCAGCGGCAGATGCTGCTGATCCCGGAGATCGTCGAACTCGACGAGGCCACGGTGGAGAAATTGTTGGCGCGCGCCGACGAACTCGGGCAATTCGGCCTCGCCATCGAATCCTTCGGCCCTGGCGCGGTGGCGGTGCGCGAGACGCCGTCGCTGCTGGGCAAGACCAACGCCGCGGGGTTGCTGCGCGACCTCGCCGAGCACATGGCGGAATGGGACGAGGCGCTGCCGCTGGAGCGGCGGCTGTTGCACGTCGCCGCCACCATGGCCTGCCACGGCTCGGTGCGTTCCGGCCGCATCCTCAAGCCGGAGGAAATGAACGCACTCTTGCGCGAGATGGAAGCGACGCCCAATTCCGGCCAATGCAACCACGGCCGCCCCACCTACGTCGAACTGAAACTCGCGGACATCGAGAAGCTGTTCGGGCGGCGGTAGGGCGCAGTCCGTTCATTTGAATCATGTGACGCGCCGCAAATCCTATCAGCCGTCATGGCCGGATTTATTCCGGCCATCCACGTCTTTACTGAGAGTCCGCGAGCAAGACGTGGATGGCCGGGACAAGCCCGGCCATGACGAAGCAAATCACACCGCGCGATCGACCATCACTTCGATCAGCTTGGTGCCGGGACGCGCGAAGGCATCCGTCAATTGCGGCTTCAATTCGCGCGGATCGTCGATGCGCAGCGCCTCCGCGCCGAGCGCGCGTGCGAGGCCGGTGAAGTCCACCGGCGGATCGACGAAATCCATGCCGACGTAGTTGTCGTCCTTGTGGAACGCGAGCAGCCGCTGCTTGATGATGCGGTAGCCGCCGTTGTTGACGATCACCACGTTGAGGGGCAGCTTGTTGCGGGCGGCGGTCCACAGCGCCTGGATCGAATACATCGCGCTGCCGTCGCCGGAGAAGCACATCACCGGCCGCCCCGGCTGCGCGAGGCTGACGCCGACCGAGGCCGGCACGCCCCAGCCGATGCCGCCAGATGCCAGCGCATGATAGCCGTAACGGTCGCGATGCGCGCGCAGCGCAGGCATGTAGCGCGACGAGGTCAACGCCTCATCGACAAGAATGGCGTTCGCCGGCATCGCGTCGACCACCTGCAACGCCAGCCAGTCCGGATCGATCGGCGTGCGATCGCCGCGCGCGGTGATTTCACTCACGAGCTGCGCGCGTCGTGCCGTCCAGTTCTTCGCCGCCAGCGCCGCGATGCTAGCCTTCGCACGCGACGAAAGCGCCGCGCCACCGGCTGCGACCAGCGCCGGCGTCACGGCGCGCAACGTTTCACCGACGTCCGCCTTGATCGCGATCTCGGCGGGAAAATTCTTGGCGATGTCCCAATCGACCAGCCCGATCTGCACCAGCGGCATGTTCGCCGGCAGCGGCTCGACCTCGCTGTGCACTGACATGCGCAGCGGATCACCGCCGAGCACGATCACAAGATCGTAGGCGGACAGCAGATCGCGCACCTGCGTTTGCACACGGGAGAGCGCGCCCATGAAGCAGGGATGCTCGGAAAGGAAATGCGAGCCGTAGGGGGCCGACTGCTGATAGACCGGCGCGCCGAGCGCGCCCGCGAAATCCGCCGCCTCCTGCAACGCATCGCTTTTCACGATCTCGTCGCCGACGATGATCACCGGCCGCTCGGCCTTCAACAGCCGTTGCGCCAATGCCTTCACCGCCTCGTCCGAAGGCCGCACCCGCGTATCCACTCGCGTCGAGGCGCCCAGTTCGATGCCCGCCTCGGCGTTGAGGATATCGCCCGGCAGCGAGATGAACACCGGCCCGGTCGGCGGCGTGGCGGCGATCTTGGCGGCGCGGCGTACGATGCGCGGCAGGTCCTCCAGCCGCGTCACCTCCACCGCCCATTTCACCAGCGGCTCCGCCATCCGCACCAGCGGGCCATAGAGCAGCGGCTCCATCAGGCCATGCCCCTGCTCCTGCTGGCCGGCGGTGAGGATCATCGGCGTGCCGGTAAACTGCGCGTTGTAGAGCGAGCCCATGGCGTTGCCGAGCCCCGGCGCGACATGGACGTTGCAGGCCACCAGCCGCCCGGAGGCGCGGCTGTAGCCATCGGCGATGGCGACGACGAGGCTCTCCTGCATCGCCATCACGTAAGTCAGGTCCGGATGATCCTTCAGCGCGTGCATGATCGGCAGTTCGGTGGTGCCCGGGTTGCCGAACAGATGGGTGATGCCCTCGTCCTTGAGCAACGCCAGGAATGCGGAGCGGCCGGTGATGCGGTTCATGAAGGTCTCCGGAGGTTCGACGAGGCGTTCGCCGCCCCGGCATCATGACCGATCCGGATTCGTCCGAGCAACCGGGCAGGTTCATGGCTGCCCTGCGCCTGCCGGCCGCACGCGGACACCTGCCAAGTCTGATCTGCCATGCCATAAAAGATATATCTATAATATTGCTTTTAATCCGCGTCTGGATTAGGTTGCGGCCATCACGATGAAGGAGAATCCCATGTCATCTGGCTCCTCGATCGGCGCAGCGCTCGCCTGGCCGTTTCTGCTGCCGGGTAACATCGCCTGCGACGCGCTCGGCCTGCCCCGCTCGGAATACAGCGATCTGATCCGGATGCTGGTGAACTCGCTGGTCTGGACCGTGCTCGGCGTCATCGTCGTCGCGCTGGTGGTCTAGCTCACTCACGACGTTTCACGGCAGCACGTATTGCACGGCCGGAGCCCCGGCGTGAACGACGGTGCGTGTCGCGTATCCCCAACAACACCCGAACGCGGAGCCGCGCCGATGACGTTTGTCGTCACCGACAACTGTATCAAGTGCAAGTACATGGACTGCGTCGAAGTCTGTCCGGTGGACTGCTTCTACGAAGGCGAGAACATGCTGGTGATTCATCCGGACGAATGCATCGATTGCGGCGTGTGCGAGCCGGAGTGCCCGGCGGAAGCCATCTCGCCCGACTCGACGCCGGGGCTGGAAAGCTGGCTGAAACTCAACGCCGACTACGCGCCGCAATGGCCGAACATCACGCAAAAGCGCGACCCGCCGCCGGATGCGAAAGCGTTCGATGGCGTCAAGGACAAGCTGAAGCAGTTCTTTTCGCCCAAGCCGGGGCAAGGGGATTGAGGGACGCGCCGGACGCACCACACAAACATCGTCGTCCCCGCGCAGGCGGGACGACGCTGAGGTTGGTGAAGCGCTTTGCGACGCAATTCCCCTCCGTCATTGCGAGGAGCGTAAGCGACGAAGCAATCCAGTCCTTGCTTCGTGGTCTTCTGGATTGCTTCGCTTTGCTCGCAATGACGGCGGGGGGGCCGCAGTTGCCGGCAACAACGCCGCACGGACCCGATAAGCCCTAACAATCTCCGGCAAAATATGGCATAGGCGGTGATCCCCTCATCGCACGTTGAGCCGACATGCCCGCACCGAAACCGCCCGCCTTCGAGACCCTCAGCCTCCATGCCGGCCAGCATCCGGACCCGGTGACCGGCTCGCGCGCGGTGCCGATCTACCAGACCACCTCGTTCATGTTTCAGGACGCCGACCATGCGGCGGCGCTGTTCAATCTCGAACGGCCGGGGCACATCTACAGCCGCATATCCAACCCGACGGTGGCGGTGCTGGAAGAGCGCATCGCGGCGCTGGAAGGCGGCGTCGGCGCGGTTTGCACCGCCAGCGGCATGGCGGCGCTGCATCTCGCCATCGCGACGCTGGTGAGTGCCGGCGAGCACATCGTCGCCTCGTCGTCGCTCTACGGCGGTTCGATCAACATCCTGACCCACACGCTGCCGCGCTTCGGCATCACCACCACCTTCGTCAACCCGCGCGACCACGACGGCATGCGCGCCGCGATCAAGGACAACACGCGCCTCGTGATCGGCGAGACCATCGGCAATCCCGGCATGGAGGTGCTGGACATTCCGAAGGTGGCGCAGATCGCCCACGACGCGAAAATCCCGCTCCTGGTCGACAACACCTTCGCCACGCCGTATCTGAGCCGGCCGATCGACCTCGGCGCCGACATCGTGATGAACTCCGCGACCAAGTGGCTCGGCGGGCACGGCATCGCCATCGGCGGCGTGCTGGTGGACGGCGGCCGCTTCAACTGGCGCGCATCCGGCAAATTCCCGGTGCTGACCGAACCCTACGCCGGCTACCACGGCATCGTGTTCGACGAGCAATTCGGCCCGATCGCCTTCATGATGCGCGCGCGCACCGAAGGCCTGCGCGATTTCGGCGCGTGCCTGTCGCCGACCAACGCCTTCCAGATCCTGCAAGGCATCGAGACGCTCGGCCCGCGCATGGACCGCCACATGGCGAAC
>CAUJJN010000283.1 GCA_963204905.1 Pseudomonadota bacterium | reverse complement strand
AGGAACACCTCGCTGATAAGGTCCTCCGCGAGCTGTTCGTTCCGCACCAGGCGAAGTCCGAAGCGGAATACCCGGACATGGTGGCGGCCGTAGAGCACCCGCATCGCGGCTTTATCGCCTTGGGCTATCCGGGCAATCAGGGCTTCGTCTGCGGTCTCCGACGTCGAACTCAATGGCCATCTCGCGAAATAGGTCGGCCTGAGCCGAGAGAAGGTTCGAGGCGCAGGTTCAAAACTTTCAGAGCGAAAGCAGCCGACGCAGGTGATAGCCGCCAAAATGCCCCAAATCGCCGATTTGGCGCAAGTCGGCAGGTGGGACGCCGGGAAAGCAGGTCCGGTCCAGACGTCGGGCGCAGCGACCATAGCGCGAAATCAGGGCGCTCGCCTCCGCCATCGCTTGGTGACGACGCCTGGCCCGGCTGGATTCGGCGGAAAATAAAAATTCGCAGGCAATCAACCCTGCCCTGCCATGACCTGGGTAGCCAAATGGCGCTGTCGCCCACCCAGATCAACGATCTGCTGTCGAAAGATACCAAACCTAAAGGCTTTTACCCGTAAAGTTCCAACTGTCGATTTAACAAACTATTCATCTTTGACGGCCAGGCCATGCAGAGCGCTGCCACATCCCTGTCGAGCCTGTTTGCCACGAAGCCGGTGGTTGCGGAAAAGCGTTCGAGCCTGGGATTGCGGCGTCGAAACATCCGAATTCGCCGACAAATGCTCGGCTACGTCTGCATCAGCTACTTCGTCGACACCCTCCTGTTGGCCATCTATGCCCAAAGCGGTGCCCTGCCATGGAGCATCGCGCCGATCTATCTGGGTTGCGGTCTCGCCCATGCGCTGATCTTCTGCCTGCTGTACGAAACCCGCCTCGGAAATCTGTTCAGCGATCCCTACCTGGTGGTTCCGCAGGCCATCTTCGGCATGTCGATCATGCTGGGCTTCGCATGGCTGGCGCCGGAAGCTGGTTTCCTGTTTCTCTGTAACCTGTTCATTGTATTCAGCTTCAGTTCGCTCCGCGCCACCGCGCAGGAGACTGCCGTGGTCTGGACGGCCATGGCCACAGGCCTCTCGATCCTGCTTCTCGGCAGCGACAAGCAAATCGAGATTCCGCTCCACACTTTCACCGAACGCGTCGCCACCCTGCTGGCCTTCGTGTTCACCGTCGGCCGCTGCATGTTCATCGGCATCTTCAGCAGTTCGCTGCGCGCCTCGCTCTACAACAAAAGCGTGCAACTCAAGGAAGCCTATCGGCGCATCGAGGAACTTGCGGAGCTTGACGAACTGACCGGTGCCTTCAATCGCCGCTGCATCATGCGGATGCTGGATGACGAAGTGGCGCGTGCCCAGCGAAGCAATACACCCTGCTCGGTCGCGCTGATCGATCTCGACTGGTTCAAGCGCATCAACGATTCCCACGGTCACCCGATCGGCGACGAGGTGCTGCGCACCTTCGCCATCACGGTGTTCGCCAACATTCGGAACATCGATCGGTTCGGCCGTTACGGCGGCGAGGAATTCCTGCTGGTGATGCCGGAAACGGCGTCGGCGGCCGCCGCCAATATCCTCGATCGGCTGCGATTGATCGTGGCGGAGCTGGACTGGAGCGCGTTCTCCTCCGGCATGGCCGTGACGATTTCCGCTGGTGTCGCGGAAATGAATCCCGGTGAACCCCCCGACGCGCTGCTGGCGCGCGCCGACGAGGCCCTCTATGCCGCCAAGGAGGCAGGACGCAACCGGGTCGCACGCGCCTGACACCATCCACAATGTGTATCTGCGGGAGACACAGAACCTGTCTCCTGTGATGAAGCCACTCCAGAATAGAGTTTCGAATGAGTACGGCATCCGCCCCCAAGATCAATCTGCTGGATGAGCTGCAAACCGCGCTCGCGCACGGCACTGTCGCACGCCGGGTCGAAACGCTCCGCCGGGTGACCGATCTCTTCCTCCATGCCGTCGACGATTATTCCGACGAGCAGATCGATCTGTTCGACGACGTCTTCCGCTGCCTGATGCGTCACATCGAAACGTCCGCGAAGGTGATGCTGTCCAATCGGCTGGCCCCGGTGCCCAAGGCGCCGCCGCAGACGGTGCGGACGCTGGCATTTGATGACCTGATCGAAATCGCCGCGCCGATGCTGTCGCAATCCGAGCGCCTCACCGACGACATGCTGATCGCCAACGCGCGCAGCAAGAGCCCGGCCCATTTGCTGGCGATCTCGGGTCGCCGCCAGCTCAGCGGCGCGGTGACCGACGTGCTGATCGCGCATGGCGACGGCGAGGTCCTTCAGCGGACCGCCAGCAATCCGGGCGCGACATTTTCAGAGGACGGCTATCGCGGCCTGCTCGCCCATGCCGAGAGTGACGAGGGAGTCGCGATTTGTCTGGGCTCGCGGCCATCGATCCCGCGTCATCACTTTCTCAAGCTGATCGCCAAGGCCTCGGTGTCGGTGCGGACCCGGCTCGCGAAGGCCCACCCGGAACGGACAGCCGATATCGCGGCGGCGGTGACCGCGGTGACCCAGCAGGCCGCGGCCGCGCCAGAAGCCATCAGCGCCGCCACCGAAATGGCTCACGGGCTGGTGCAACTGCTCTACGACGACGGCCGGCTGGATGAGCAGGAAATTTCCAAATTCGCCACCGCCGGCAAGTTCGACGAAACCAATGCGGCCATCGCCTGTCTCGCCAAGGTGCCGGTGTCGTTGGCCGAGACCATGATGGTTGAGTCACACATCGAAGGAATCCTGATCCTCGCCAAGGTCTGCGACCTGTCGTGGCCGACCGTCCAGCAGATCATCGAGATGCGCGCCGGGATGGCGGGCACGCAGCCCAGCGATCTCGAGGAAACGCGCCTCACCTACGAACGCCTTCGCGTTTCGACCGCGCAACAGGTGCTGCGGTTCCACAAGATGCAGGAAGCCACCACGCCAAAGACGTGATCACACACGTCAATAGCGCAGCACGCGGCTGCCGGCGAAGGCTCCGATGGCGGCGACGAACGCGGTCGCGAGCGAGTACCACACCATCACGAACAGCGGGGAGTCGTCGGCGCAGTGCGACGCATACAGCGTCGCACCCAGCCCAGCGGCCAGAAGCCCCGCCGTCATGCCCGCGAGCGTCGGATGCGTCGGCGCGCCGCGCCGCAACGCCAGCAATGCGGCGGCAAGGAACGGCAATGCGAACAACGGAATCGAAACCATGCAGGCTATCGCGTTGTTGCCGATCAAGCGCGTCAGCCATGGCCGCTCATGCGGCATCGTCATCTCGGCCGCGATCCCGGCGGCGATGATGACAAGCGGGAGCGTCAGGAGCCATCCCCACCGTTCGAACGACGCCTCGGGCCGGGAGATGTGAAGGCTGACCACGATCGCCGCGAAGGCCAGCGCGACCGTCACCACGAATTTCAGATCGAAGAACGGGTTGTGCATCGCGGTCCGCACATCGGGACGCATTCCGAGGAGCGACATGAACAGCGCGGCGGATACCGGCAACGCCGCCAACAACGCCAGCGCCAGCACCGGACCGATCCGGCGCGGCGCGGCGGTTGCGTCGGTGGACAGCGCGGCAATCAAACGATCGGTCTGCATGGTCATGGCTCCCGCAATTTCGCGGCAAGACTGGCGAGGCCGCGATGCAACGCCACCCGTACCGCGCCTTCGGTCATCGCGAGGCGCGTCGCGGTCTCCTTGATCGAGGCGCTCTCCACCGCGATCGATTTCAGCACGTCGCGTTGGCGCGACGGCAATCCATCGAGATGCGTCGCGACCTCACCGGCGGATAGCGTTTCGCCCGCTGCCGGCGCCGCCATCGTCTCGGAGAAATCGTCGATGTTGACGAAGATCCGCCGGCCGCGACGACGCAGTGCGTCGATCAGCTTGTTGCGCGCGATCGCGAACAGCCACGGCGCGAACGGCGCGGTCGCGTCCCAGGTCTGCCGCTTCAGGTGCACCGCCAGCAAAATCTCCTGCACGATATCCTCGGATTGATCGCCCGGCTGACCGGCTCGCGCCAGCCCGCGATGGGTCGCCGCGCGCAGCACCGGGGTGATGGCCTCCAGCAAACGCCGGTACGCCACGGCGTCTCCGCCGTTCGCCGCCCGCATCAGGCTGGTCCATTCCTCGTCACGTCCGCGCACGCGGGCTCCTGTCAAAACCATTCGGCGCAAGCGGCCGATTATTACGCCCCGTCACGCCATTCACGAAATCGTGAACACCCTTCCGGCCCCACCGCCGGCGTCTCGGCAAACCCGGAAATCTCTTTCGGCGAAGCGGCTTCACCGATGGTCTTGATCCATAGCATCGATCCCGACGGCTGACACGGTCGGCAAGTACGCCTGGTTTCCCCGATTTGTCGAAAGATTCCCTGATTTTGCCGCGGTGTGGTCACGCCGCGGGTCTCTCTGCGCACCGGGGGCTAGCTACACACGGGGAGACTGTCATGAAGATCAAGGCCAGCGGGCGCTCGGCATTGATGGTTGCAGCAGGAATCTGGATCTGGTGCGCGGGACCACTGCAAGCACAGGAAGCGAGCGACGCCGCGATGACCCAGCCTGCCGCGCAGCAGGCGACACAACCCAATCCGCTGCAACAATTGTTTGGGGTCAAGCCGACGCAGCCGGCGGCTCCCGCCACGGAACAAACTCCCGCCGAACCCGGCAAGCCGGTCGCACTCAACACCTATCGCAAGACGTCCTCACGCCACAGCCGCCGCTCTCGCGCCTCGCGCGCGGCCAGACATTCGCGCAAGGCCGAGAACAGGTCCGCAGCGAAATCCAGCACCAAGACCAAGACAGAGACCACGGCGGAAGCCGGCACCGACGGCCGCGTCGCGGCTGCCGACAACGCAACGCCAGTCCTCTCGTCGAAGACCACTGCGGCGCCGCTCTCCGCGTCGGTTGCGAATGCCCGGGCACAGTTGCTCGATACCTCGCCGGCCGCGGACACCGCCGCACCATTGACCTCCGCGCCCGCCTCGATCGCGGATCGTTCATCGCCCGCGCCCGCGACGCTCAATGACGGATCTCCGTTGCAGCAGTCCGGCAACGCAGCCGCCCCCGAGGCAAGTGGGAGCGAGGCCGAAGCCAAGACCGAAGCCGGCGCTGAAACCCGAAACGAAGCGCGCGTCGTCTCGTCCGACGAACTCAACGACGTGGATCGCGCCCTGGCGGCACAGACCTCGGCCGCGCCGACGCTGGCATTGGCGACGGTCAACACCTCCGGCGGCTCCCTCACCACCGGGCAAGCGGCTGCCGCGAGCGACGACAATTCGACCTGGACGCAGGCCTCGCTGATCGGAAAGATCTTTATCGCCTTCGGGGGACTGCTGACCTTGGCTTCGGCGGTGCGCATGCTGATCGCGTAACATCGAAGCCGTCTGCCGCGCCTTCGTCGTTCTCCTCCCACGATGAAGGCGCGGCATTTTTCCATCCGCCCCTGTGCATTTCTGCGCATGGCGCACCCTTGCGGCAACGCCCGGCAGCGGGCAAATTGCGCGTCCCGAAAGGGATTCAACAGCGCAAGGCAAGAGTGGACAAGGGTGGGATCATGAGCACGTTCGAACACATCATCGTTGAGAAAAAAGCCGGTGTCGGCCTCATCCGCCTGAACCGGCCGAAGATGCTCAACGCGCTGTCGTTCGGGGTGTTCAAGGAAATCGCCGCCGCCATCGACGACCTCGAGGCCGACGACGCCATCGGCTGCATCGTCATCACCGGCAACGAAAAAGCCTTCGCCGCCGGCGCCGACATCAAGGAGATGCAGCCAAAGGGCTTCATCGACATGTTCAACGAGGACTTCAAGCAGATCGGCGGCGACCGCGTCGCCACCTGCCGCAAGCCCACTATCGCCGCTGTGAGCGGCTACGCGCTCGGCGGCGGTTGCGAACTGGCGATGATGTGCGACTTCATCATCGCCTCCGACACCGCGAAGTTCGGCCAGCCGGAAATCACGCTCGGCACCATTCCCGGTATCGGCGGCACCCAGCGCCTGACCCGCGCCATCGGCAAGGCCAAGGCGATGGATCTCTGCCTCACCGGCCGCATGATGGACGTCAACGAGGCCGAACGCTCCGGCCTCGTCAGCCGCATCGTTCCCGTCGACAAGCTGATGGACGAGACGCTCGCCGCCGCCGAGAAGATCGCCGCCATGTCGCGCCCCGCAGCGGAAATGGCCAAGCTCGCGGTGAACCGCGCGTTCGAGACGCCGCTGTCGGAAGGCATGAATGTGGAGCGTGACCTGTTCCGCGCCACCTTCGCGCTGGAAGACCGCGCCGAAGGCATGGCCGCCTTCATCGAGAAGCGCAAGCCGAATAACAAGAACCGCTGAACGACGTTTTTCGTCATTGCGAGGACTCTCTCGTCATTGCGGGCGAAGCGAGACAATCGAGGCTTTCTTCAAGAGAAAGGATTGCTTCGTCGCTATCGCTCCTCGCAATGACGACTCAAATTTAAGTCGTCCTCACCCGCGCGGCGGCCACTCCGGCGCGTCGTGGCCGAGCGGCACCGAGGGACGCGACCAATGTGCGGGCGTGCGCGACAGCACTGCCGAATGCCGCACGGCGCGGAGCCGGCCGAAACCGGAATCGCTCTCCTCAATGAAGGGCGTCACCGCGTCCGGCGCGATGTCAGCCGTCTCCAGTCCGTTCGGCAGCCTTCCGAGATCCCACAGCCATTGGCCGGTCTGCGCCAACGACACCTGCACATGCCAGCTTCCGCCTTCGCGCGCCTGCCGCGCCCGCGCCATCATCGCGCCGAACGCCATCAGATAGCCGGTGGCGTGATCGAGAATCTGCATCGGCAATTCCTTCGGCCCCGCAACGCCGGCGGCCTGCGCCTCGGCATGATTGAAACCGGTCGAGGTCTGCACCAGCGAGTCGAAGCCGCGCCGTTCCGCCCACGGCCCGACATGGCCGTAGGCGCTCAGCGAGACGTAAACGATGCCCGGATTGAGTAGCGCGGCGTCCTGCGGCGAGAAACCGAGCGCCGCCAGCGCTTGAGGGCGATAGCCCTGCACCATGATGTCGGCATCTGTCATCAGCTTGCGTAGCGACGCACGGCCTTCATCGCTCTTGAGGTCGAGCGAGCACGACAGCTTGCCACGCCCGGTGTCGATGACGAGCCACGGGATCGACGGCAATGTTGGCCCGGTCACCAGCATCACGTCCGCGCCGTGGGCGGCGAGCGCACGTCCCGCCACCGGGCCCGCGATCACCCGCGAGAGGTCGAGCACGCGCAAGCCCGACAACGGCTGATCGCCGTTGGGCCATGCGCGGGGCGTGGCCTCGCCGATCCGTTCGATGGTGATCACGGGCAGCTGCCTCAGCGCCTTCGCCTGCGGATGGGCCAGCCATTCGTCGCGCGTTCGCATCAGCGACACCACGCAATCGCCGGCATAGGCGGCGGTCTCGAATGCCTCGCCCTTCCATCTCATCAGCCATCTCATCAGCGCGGCCTGCACCGCGTCGCGTTCCGGCACGCAGTCCAGCAGCTTGCAGATATTGTCACGATGATGCGGAAAGTTGGTGTGCAGCCGGACGAAGCGCCCGTCGCCGGTGTTGTAGACGCCGGCGATGGCGTCCCATGCCGGTGGCGGCGGTTTGCCGTCGACGGTGAGATAACGCTCGCTGCGGCATTCGATGGCCGCGTGCAGCATATCGACGGATACGGTCTGAGCTGGACCGCCCCGCAGTCGCGCGATCTCGGCCGCCGCCAGACCGGTCGCCGCGATCCCGGCCTGCGCCGCCGCCGCAACACGGAACGACGACGGCAGCGTCGGTTCCGCGCCGGTCAACGTCACGGCCTCGAGCGAGAAAGGCTTGCCTCCGGCCTGCCCCCAGAGATCGGCAAGAATATCGCGGGTCGATTGCATCGATGCTCCCGAATGGCTGTCGGCGGATTCTGAGACCTTCGCCTGCGAAACCTTATCGCGTTTTCATGCGACGTGGACATCGCAACGCTGTGACCAGCCATGAGGCCACCTCAATGGCCGCCCGTCGACCCTCTGACCGCCGCCGGTGTCCGCCCGGCGGTCTGCCGGTGGGAGTGACACCGGATTAGGCACGCACCACGCCATCGTCATTGCGAGGAGCGTTCGCGACGAAGCAATCCAGTTCTTCCTAGTTGCTTTCTGGATTGCTTCGCTCCGCTCGCAATAACGGAAGGGAAAATCCACCTCAATGAAAATCCCGCGACGGCGGCAGCAGGCGCACGTTGCGTGGATGACGATGCTTCTGCACTGGAATGCCCGGCTGCGCGGGGCGCTCGTCGTTGATCGGGTCGACCAGCACCGCACCCGTGGGCAACGCGCGTTTGCGAACCAGTGCGTCGTTGGCCAGCCCGATCAGATCGTGTGAGCGATCGATCAGGCGTTCGGCGACCAGATGCACCACCTTTTCAGGGCTGCTCTGGATGCGGCCTTCCACCAGCACCAACCGTGCACCCATCACCTCCTTCCGGAATTGCGCCATCACCTTGGGCCATACCACGACGTTGGCGATGCCGGTCTCATCCTCCAGCGTCATGAACACCACGCCCTTGGCGCTACCCGGCCGCTGACGCACCAGCACCACGCCGGCACAACGGATTTCAAGTCCGTTGCGCGCATCGGAGACCTCACGGCAGGCGACGATGCCTTCCGCCGAGAAACCGTCGCGCAGGAATTGCATCGGATGGCCTTTCAGCGACAGCCGCGCGGTCTGATAATCCGCCATCACCTGCTCCGGCAACGGCATCTGCGGCAACGGTTGCGCATTTTCATCCGGCTGTTCGCGCGCGATGGCGGATTCGAACAACGGCAACGGCACGTCGTCCGGCAAACGACGCACCGCCCACAACGCGGCACGGCGATCAAGCCCGAGCGAACGAAACGCATCGGCATCCGCCAAGAGGATCAGCGCACGCTTCGGCAATCGCGTATCGCGGGCAAAATCCTCCAGCGAGGCGAACGGCCGCTTCTCACGCGCGGCGACGATACGCTCGCCCCAGTCGTCGTCATTGACCGACGAAAGCTCTGATTGTTCACACGTCGATGAATTTGACGAAGCTGCGATCCATGCCCGACCTGCTCTCTCCCCCCTTGTGGGGGAGAGGTGGAGAGGGGGGGGAGCCACAAGCTCGGTGCTTGCGATACCCCCCTCCCTAGCCCTCCCCCACAAGGGGGGAGGGAACACTCCATCGTCAATCCCCTGCCCCCTGCCCCCTCTCTCATCCAGATCGACCCATTTGAATCCGTCGATCTGGCGGAAGCCGAGCCGGACCGCGTGATATTTTCCGCCGCACGCTTCCAGCGTGTTCTGGCTGAAACTGTGCGACACATCGATGGCGCACACCTCGACGCCGTTATTGCGCGCGTCACCGACGATCTGCGCCGGCGCGTAGAACCCCATCGGCTGCGAATTCAGGAGCCCGCAACAGAACGCATCGGGGTGAAATTTCTTGAGCCATGACGAAACATAAACAAGCTGCGCGAAAGCGGCGGCATGGCTTTCCGGGAAGCCATAACTACCGAAACCCTTGATCTGTTCGAAACAGTTTTTCGCGAAAGTTTCATCGTACCCGCGCCTGACCATGTTATCGATCATCTTGGATTCGAATTTCCAGATGGTACCGACGTTGCGGAAGGTCGCCATCGCGCGGCGCAAACCGTTGGCTTCTTCCGAGGTGAACTTTGCGGCCTCGATGGCGATGCGCATTGCCTGTTCCTGAAACAGCGGGACACCAAGCGTCTTATGCAGTACGCGATGAAGTTCGTCCTCATCACCATGCTGCGGCAACGGAGACGGATAGTCGATGCGTTCCTTTCCGTTTCGTCGCTTGAGATAGGGATGCACCATGTTGCCCTGGATCGGACCTGGACGCACGATGGCGACTTCGATGACGAGATCATAGAACGTGCGTGGCTTGAGACGCGGCAGCATGTTCATCTGCGCCCGGCTCTCGACCTGGAATACGCCGAGGGATTCGCCCTTCTGGAGCATCTGATAGACTTCATCATCGTCTTTCGACTTGATGTCCGCCAGTTGATAACGCTTGCCCTTGTGATGCGCGATCAGGTCAAAGCATTTGCGGATGCAGGTCAGCATGCCGAGCGCCAGCACGTCGACCTTCATCATCCGCATCGCGTCGACGTCATCCTTGTCCCACTCGATGAAGGTGCGGTCCGCCATCGCGGCGTTGCCAATCGGCACGTAAGTATCGAGCCGGTCCTGCGTCAGCACATAGCCGCCGACATGCTGCGACAGATGACGTGGAAAGCCTATCAGTTGTGTCGCAAGCGCCACCGCACGCGCCACCGTGGGATTTCCCGGATCGAGCCCGGCCTGCCGCACCTGCCTGTCGTCGAGGTCGTCGCCATGGTGCCCCCACACCGTATCGGCCAGCGCCGCGGTGACGTCCTCGGTCAGTCCCAAAGCCTTGCCGACGTCGCGGATGGCGCTGCGCGGCCGGTAATGAATGACGGTCGCGATGATCGCGGCGCGGTGGCGGCCATAGCGGCGATAGACATACTGCATCACCTCCTCGCGGCGGGTGTGCTCGAAATCAACGTCGATATCCGGCGGCTCCAGCCGTTCCTTCGAGATGAAACGCTCGAACAGAACATCGATCTCGGTCGGATCGACCGAGGTGATGCCGAGGACATAACAAACCGCGGAATTGGCCGCCGAGCCGCGCCCCTGACACAGGATATTCTGTCCTCTCGCCCATCGCACGATGTCGTGCACGGTGAGGAAGTAATGCGCATAGTCCAGCTCCGCGATCAGCGTCAGTTCCTTGCGCAGCGTCGCGCGCAGCTTGTCGTCGATGCCTTGCGGGAAGTATTTTTTGACACCCTGCGATGTCAGATCTTCGAGATGCTGCTGCGCGCTCTTGCCCGGCGGCACCGGCTCGTCGGGATACTGATATTTCAGTTGATCGAGGGTAAAGGTGATGCGATCGGCAAAGCGGATCGTTTCAGCCAATGCGTCCGGCCATGGCCGGAACAGCCGCATCATGTCGCGCGGCGTGCGCAGGTGACGTTCGGCATGGGCTTGCAGCCTGCGCCCCGCCGTCGTGATCGTCGCTTTCTCACGAATGCAGCACAAGACATCCTGCAACGGCCGGCGCTGGTGTACATGATAAAGCACATCGCTGGTGGCGATCAGCGGCACGCGCGCCGTCGCGGCGATGCGTTCCAGTCGCGCCATGCGCCGCGCGTCGTCGCCGCGATGATGCAACGTGGCGGCAAGCCACACGCCTTCGATCGGACAACGTGAGAGCGTATCGAGCGTCGTCAGCGTGATTTTGGTGCGGATGCGATAGTCCGGCATCAGCACGAGCAGAAGTCCTTCACAGAACTCCGCCAGATCGGCGAAACGCAAATAACATTCGCCCTTTTCCGCCGCGAGCTTGCCCTTGCTGAGCAACTGACAGAGACGTCCATAGGCCGCGCGATCACGCGGATAAGCGAGAATGTCCGGCGTGTCGTCGATGAATACCAGCCGCGCGCCAACCAGCAGCTTCGGCTTGTAGCGCACGCGCTCCCGATTGCCATATTCGCTATAGGCGCGGACCACGCCGGCGAGCGTATTGCAATCGGCGATGCCGATGGCATAGAGGCCGTATTTGCTGGCGCGGTGCACGTACTCCTGCGGATGCGACGCGCCGCGCAGGAACGAGAAATTGCTGGTGACGCCGATTTCCGCATAGACGGTCATGCGAACAGCCCGTGCAGGAACCAGCGGAAGGTGATCACCTCGCGCCGGTGAATGCCTTCGCGGTAGAGCCAGAAACGCGCGCCATCGGAATCCTCCGCGCGGAAGTAATCGCGCGTCAACTCATCGGGATCGCCAAGCCGCCACCATTCCATGGCGATGCGTTCCGGCCCCTCGACCAACGCCAGCCGATGGAACACGCGCCGCCAGCGGAATGCCGACGGCGGGCCATGCGGGAAATCCGCCAGTACCTCGACCGGCTCTGGCCGCGCGAACAGCCGCAGCGGGCGCAGCGGCGGTTCGGATTCGGTGCGCGCGGGCCATGCCGCAACGGTTGCCGCAGCGAAATGATGTTGCGCCGGCATGGTCCGGATGGCCTGCTCGGGGATATGGCTGTCCTGCGGCAGATGCACGAGAATGCGACTGCCGCCGATCCGCGCCGCGATGCGGTCGATCAGCGCCGCCACCTCGTCGCTGTCATGGACATGCGCGTCGAGATCGCGCTGCGCGGCAACGACGTCGTCGGTGCGGCTGGCCGCGAGCCGGATCAGGTCGAAACCGAAACCCGGATCGAGCGGATCGGCCAGCGCATCGAGCCGCTCGCGAAACAGGCGCTCGATGACGTCACCGCGCGTCACCGGCAATCCGGTTTCGACGCCGATCATGCGCACCGCGCCATCGGTACGGAAGAAACTCGCCTCCAGCCGCCGCGCGCCCTTGCCGTCGCGGGTCATGCTGGCGATCAGGGTCTGCGTCAGACGCGACAGCGTCGCGGCGATCACCGTGTCGGTCGCCACCGGTTCGGCGAACCGCCGCTCCGCGATGTAGTCCGGCAGCGGCTTGCGCGGCGAGATCGGCGCGTCGCGCAGACCCAGCGCCTGCTCCAGCAGCGCGACGAAATCCGCGCCGAACCGCGCGGCGATCTCGTGACGGCCGCGCGCGGCGACATCACCGATGGTCTTCAGCCCGGCGCGGCGCAAACCGCGCGTAATGGCATCGTCGGCGCCCAGCGTGAACACCGGCAGCGCCGCGACCGCCGCCGCTTCCCGCCCTTCCGCAACGACAGAGCCGGAGCGCGCGCGCGTCAGCGTCCGCGCGCAGGCGGCGGTGCCGGCGATGGCGGCGCTGACGACAAACCCCTGTCGCCGCAAGGCGTCGCAGACGGTCTTCACCATTGCCGCCTCGCCGCCGAACAGATGCGCGCAGCCGCTGATGTCGAGCAGCAGACCATGCGGCGGATCGAGCGCCACCAGCGGCGTGAATCGGTCGCACCAGTCGGCGATAGCGTTCAGCGTTTGTGTGTCGGCCGCGTCGTCGGCGTCGAACACTGCGATGTCCGGGCAAATCGCGCGCGCGTTGGCCAGCGGTAGTCCGGGTTCGAGCCCCAGCCGCGTCGCGGCATCGTTGAGCGCCGAGATTACCAGCGCGTTGTGATCTTTCGCGACGACGACGCAGGGCTGCCTATCATTATTGGACAAAGATCGATCCTGCACGCAGGGAGCACTCCCTCTCCCATGGGGAGAGGGTCGAGGTGAGGGGTTCAGACATCTCGATAGATCGTCACCCCTCACCCGACCGTCTTCGCTTCGCTCCGCCGGTCGACCTCTCCCTATGGGAGAGGTGAAATCGCGTGCCGGTGAAGCAACTTCAGACGCTCGCGCATCACCCGACGCGCCGTCGCAACGGGATCGTTGCCGCTCGATGCGATCGGTCGGCAGGCGCGGCAGCCACAGGCTGAGGATGCGTCGCCGAACTTCCGAAGGTTGCGTCACGGAAAAGGCACTCATCACAATTCCATTCCATGATCCACTGGCCGGTCCGGCCATGACGATTGCGAACCAGTTGCGCGTCGAACACCGGCGCGCCCCACACCTGCCACGGCTGGGACGGCGGAGAGCGCGCCGCGCGCACCGCCCAGCGCGTCTCCGCGGTGCTGGGCGCAGGCATCGCCGCGATCCGCAGCATCAGGCTGGCGACGCCGGAGCCGCGCGCCGCCAATGTCAGCTTGCGGCTGGCGACCAGATCGACATGGCGGGTCTCGCCCCAGATCTCGGTGACGACGGCGCCGAGCGCGTCGCAGGCCAAGGCATCCGCCGTGATCTGCAAGGCGGTCTCCACATCGGCAGCGAGCACCGTCACCACCGCGCGCGGGTCGAGGCCGAGTTCGCACCAGCCGCTCATCGCGAGCTGGCCGTTCTCGCGTTCGGAGAAATCCTGCCGGATCCACATCAACGGCCGCCGCGCCGCGACGCGCGACGCCAGGCCGGCGATAAAGCCGGTGGCGGTCGCCGC
>CAUJJN010000282.1 GCA_963204905.1 Pseudomonadota bacterium | reverse complement strand
GACACGGTCGCGACGCACCACCTGCACCACGGTGCCGGCGCTGCTGTAGAGAATCGCGGTCAGCGGCACCGATACGCCGCAGCTTTCCCCGGTCTTGATCGAAGCGCGTCCGGACGCGTTGACCAGCAACGACTTCCGGGTGGTGACCGCGATGAAAGCGAGGCCGAGTTGACTGTTGGGATCGACGGTGGCGCCGATCTGCCGCACCTTGCCTTGAAGATCGTCGGTGCCGCTGATTCTGATGGTGGCGGGTTGGTCGACCTTCAGTTTCGAGAGATCGCGGGTCGGCACCCGCACCGCGAGGTCGAATTCGTTGCCGGTGATGATGTTGAACAGCGCTTCGCCCTTGCCGGACGCCATGGCGCCGACCATGGCGGTCGAGGCGCTGACAAGTCCGGCGGCGGGAGCCTGAACCGTCAGCGCGCCGCCCTCGGGTTGGCCGAGCTTGGCCAGCGCCTGTCCGGCGGTGACGGTCTGTCCGATGTCCACCAGCACCTCCTGCACCTTCAGTCCGGGGCGATCCGGGCGTACCGCGATCTCCTCGCGTGGAATCAGCAGGCCGAACGCATCGACGACATCGGAGAAACACGACTTTGCTGCCGTCAGGACGGTGACCGCCGCGGCATTGCTCGGAGCCTCGCTGGCCGCCAGGGCGGATTGCGGCAAGGCGCAGATCGCCACCGCTGCAAGCAGCGCCGGACCAGGATGTCTGAACCAACCTCGGGCGGGCGGTCGCGCGGCAAAGGGTTTCATCAAAAAGTTTCCGGTTGCAATGAATTGGTCGGTTGAGTGGAGATTATTGAAGCGCGGCGTCAGCGCCAAGGGGTGATGGGTTCAATACGTTCGTCGGCATGGGCCCGTGCCGCGTTCAGGACGCACGGCTCGATTGATGCGCCGATGCGTCGACACCGGGTTGTGTGCCGCGCCAGCGCAGGATTTCCACCACTGGAATCGGATGATGGAAACCCTTGAGGTTGAGCGGGGCGATCTGCCGCGCCTCGACCAGGGATTCCACCATGCCATAGGCGCGCTGGCTGACGATGATCTGTCCGGCCTTGGCTTCGTCGGACAGGCGGGACGCCAGATTGGTGACGCTGCCGATCGCCGCGTATTCCAGCCGGCGCTCGAATCCGATCTGCCCCAGCGTGGCATAGCCCACCGCGATGCCGACGCCGAAGCCGAGGTTATGCCCGCGGTTGCGCCATTTGCGGCTGAGTACCTCGATGGTGTCGCGCATCTCGATGGCCATTCTGACCGCGCGCTCGGCATGATCGGGAAACGGCAGCGGTGCATTGAAAAGGATCATCACGCCGTCGCCGGCGTAGCGGTCGAGCGTGCCTTCGTAGCGGACGATCGATTCGCCGAGCGCGGCGTGATACTCGCGCAGCACGTTCATCGCTTCTTCCGGTTCGGTGCTTTCGGTGAAGGCGGTGAAGCCGCGCAGATCGCAGAACACCACCGTCACCTCGCGACGATGGCTGTTGAGCAGCGAATCGTGGCCGTCTGACGAGGCGATGAGCTGCGCCACCTGCGGCGCGAGGAATCGCTCCAGCCGGCGGATGCGTTCGATTTCGTCGAGCTGCTGGGCGACACGGTCTTCCAGCGAGCGATTCCAGTGCTGCAACTGATCGGTCTGTTCCTGCAACTTGTCGGCCTGACGCTGCACGGTATCGCGCGCCGTCGCCAGTTCGCTGACCGATTGTGCGAGATCGCGGGTCCGTTCCGCGACCTTGGATTCCAGTCCGGAATAGGTTTCCTGCAACTGCCCGGCCATGCTGTTGAACTGATCTGCGAGTTCTTCCAGTTCGTCGGAGGTCTTGACCTCGATGCGATGGCCGAAGTCACCGGCGCCGAGCCGTCGTGCTCCGGAGCGCAGCGCGTTGATCGGTCCCACCATCCGGCGCGCCAGCAGGATGCCGGCGAGAATGGCGACGCCGAGGCCGAGCGCGGCAAGTGCCGCGATACGCAGCAGCAGCGCTCGCGCGGGCGCCAGCGCCTGACTGGTCGGCTGCTCGAACACCACGAACCAGCCGAGTTTCGGGACGCCTTGCGCGGCGGTGAGGACAGCATGGCCGTCAGGCGCGGTGCCGGCGTCGAGCGGCGCGCCATCGGGCTTCAGCAGCGCGGCGACTTGCGGCAACGTCGCCCAGTCCTGCCCGATCAGGCGGCTCGATCCGGAATGCGCCAGCACCCGTCCGGCCGGGTCGACGATATAGGCGGTGGTGTGCTTGCCGATCTGTCCGGCCTCCACGAAGTCACGGAGAAACCGCAGGTCGATCTCGGCGATGGTGACGCCGGCGTCCTGTCCCGAATGCGCCACCGCGATCGACATGAAGGGTTGGCCGCCCCGGAAAATCGCCGGCGCGAACGCCGCGCCCCTGGCGACGCCTTGGGTGAAAGCGATATCGCGGGACAAATTGGCGCCGCTGTCGAGCGTCACCGCGGTGCGCGTCATGCGCAGCTGTTCGCGTCCTGCCCCGTCGAGCTTGGATATCTGGCTTACAGCGGGTTGCTGGTTGAGCAGCTGGGCGTAGTCGATCTGGCGTTGTTCGATGGTAGCGACGCTGGCGCGCGTCACCCAACTCACCTGCCGCTCGAGATCCGACATCGATTGCGCGATGCGCCGCGCCGCCGCCTCCGCCTTGTCGCCCATTGCCGTGGTGAGGTTCGCCCGCGTTTCGCGGTAGATCATCCAGGTTTCGAGCCCGGCGTTGATCGCGAGCACGAACAGAACCAGGCCGACCAGCGACGCGACGTACTTGGCGAACAGGCCGCCGCGCCGCCACCAGCCCTTGTCGTGTTGCCCGGCCATTCCGTTCCTCTTGTGCGGGCGAAGCCTGATCGCCCTGCGTCGTATCAAATCAAAAATACCATATCCGCGGACGGTGCATTTGACTCGGCCTGGCCGGGACTAGCCCGGGCATGCCGATAGAGATCGATGCAGCCGCCATTGATATTCAAACT
>CAUJJN010000281.1 GCA_963204905.1 Pseudomonadota bacterium | reverse complement strand
CGGGCCCGGCAAGCGGCCATGCGTCGCCAGCGCGCCGATTGCGAGGCCGATCGCGAACTCGATCAGCAGTGAATCGAGATAGACGGACGCCAGCGGCCCGGGCCGACCCGCCACCGTCCCGGTGAGCGCGAGCGCGACAATCACCCCGACCACCGCCGCGAACCGCCACGCGCGCGGCAGAAACAACGCCAGCGCCATCAGGACGTAGAAAAACATTTCGTAGTTCAGGGTCCAGCCCTGTACGAGCAGCGGCAGGATCAGGCCGGTATGCGGCTCGACATGTGGAATGAAAGCCAATGACTGAAGCAGGCGCTCGCCGGTCAGAACCAGACGCGGAAAGGCTTGCGGCGCGACAAACGCGGCGGCCGCCAGAAGCAGCGTAAACAGCCAGTAGAGCGGAACGACGCGAACGATACGCTGGTAAAGAAATGTCGCGGGACTGATGGAGCGCCCGGCGGTCGCGATCCACATCACGAAACCGCTGATGACGAAGAAGACATCAACACCGGCCTCGCCGGCGAGGCCGACCTCGCGCGGTGTGGCGTGGAACAACACAACGAGAAGGGCGGCGAGCCCGCGCAAATACTGGATCGACCGGAACTGTGCCATTTGCGGAAAATGCCAGCGCCACCCGATCGCCGCAACGACAAGGCGGATTCATCATTAACCTCGCCGCGAGGCTCGTCTCCGCGCCGAAACGGACGTGGTTTCGATGCTCCCCGCGCGAAGCCGGCAAGCCTTCGACCGCGCCGCGCCGGGCCACCTCAAACGCCCAGGCTCAAGCCCGTATAGTTCTCCGCAAGACTGGTCTGCGCCGCCCTCGAGCCCGAGAGGTAATCGAAATCCGCGCGCTGGATGCGGCGGCCGAAGACGCCGGTTTCCGGGAAGGTGTGCAGCAACGTGGTCATCCACCACGAGAACCGTTCGGCCTTCCAGATCCGCGCCAACGCCTTCCGCGAATAGCCGTCCAGCCCGGCGGACGATTTCTCGGCATAGAACTCGGTCAGGGCCTCGCCCAGCATCGCGACGTCGCTAACGGCGAGATTGAGCCCTTTCGCCCCGGTCGGCGGCACGATGTGGGCGGCGTCACCGGCGAGGAACAGCGAGCCGAACCGCAACGGCTCGGAGACGAAGCTGCGCAGCGGCGCGATGGACTTTTCAATCGAGGGACCGGTGTGCAGGCTCTCGGCGGCTTCGGGATTGATCCGCCGCCGCAACTCGTCCCAGAAGCGGTCGTCGGACCAGTCCTCGACCTTCTCGCCTTCCGGCACCTGCACATAGTAACGGCTGCGCGTCGGCGAGCGCATCGAGCACAGCGCGAAGCCGCGCTCGTGATGCGCATAGATCAGTTCGTCAGATACCGGCGGCCGGTCCACCATGATGCCGAGCCAGCCGAACGGATAGTGCCGATCGAACAGCTTCAGCGCGCCGTCGGGAACACTGGCGCGCGACACGCCGTGAAAGCCGTCGCAACCGGCGATGAAATCGCATTCGAGTTGCTGCGTCACGCCATCCTTGCGCCAGGTGACGCGCGGACGGGCGCCGTCGAAATCGTGCAGCGCAACGTCATCGGCCTCATAGATCGTGGTCAGTCCCGAGGCTTTGCGCGCCTCCATCAGATCGTGGGTCACCTCGGTCTGGCCATAGACGGTGACATGACGGTCGACGAGGCCGGTGAAATCGATGTGCTGGATATCCCCGTCGAAGCACAGGTCGACGCCGTGATGGATCAGGCCTTCGGCGTGCATCCGCGCGCCCACTCCCAACCTGTCGAGCAGGTCCGCGGTGCCCTGCTCCAGCACACCGGCGCGAATCCGCGACAGCACGTAGTCGCCGCTCTTGCGTTCGAGGATGACGTTGTCGATGCCGGCCTTTTCGAGCAGACGTCCCAGCATCAGTCCCGCCGGACCGGCCCCGATAATCGCGACCTGCGTGCGCATGACAATCCTCCCCGGCTCGCATTCTTGTCCGTCGCGGATGTTGGTCGGACGTCGCGATGCTGCCAATGGACAGAACCGGCAAACGAGGGGATAATCCGAACATTGAGGAGACGATGTCGACGATCCCCACCTATGCGCTCTATGGCGAGCAGGCCTACGATTCCAGCCCGGACTGGCTGCACTGGGAAACCGTCTTGTCCCGTTCGCGGCTACATGGTTTTCGCATCGCGCCGCATCGCCACGAACAGTTCTTCCAGATCCTGCACCTGACCGGCGGCACGGCCGAGGTGACCATGGACAACCTTTTCGCGCGTATCGGGCCGCCGGCTGTGATCGCCATTCCGGCCTTGCCGGTGCACGGCTATGTTTTCTCGCCGGATGTCGAGGGCGTGGTGGTGACGTTGTTCGAACGCGACGTCCGCGAAGCGCTCGCGCCCGCTCCCGAGGTCGATGCGTGCCTGCGCCGACCTCACATCCTGCACGGCCCGGGCGACGAGATCGCGCAAGTGGGACAGGAGATCGCCGCGCTGATCGCAGAGGCCGACGTGCGGGCGCCGGGCCGCGCCATCGCCATGCGGGCGCGGATCGGCTCGACCCTGGCGGCGGTCTATCGCGCGGTGCTCGCCACCACCGAGCCGGCGCCACACGGCGGCGGACGCTCGCAGCGGCATGCGCAGGCTTTTCATCAACTGGTGGAGCGCGAATACCGGCACCATCGGCCGATCGGCTTTTACGCCAGCGCGCTCGGCATCACGCCGCCGCATCTCAACCGGATTTGCCAGTCGGTGCTGGGTGCGTCGGCGCTGAAGGTGATCGAGCGACGGCTGTTGCTGGAAGCCAAGCGTTACCTGACGTTCTCGTCACTCAGCATCAAGGAGATCGCGGCGCTGCTCGGCTATGCCGACGCCGGATATTTCAATCGCATGTTCCGCCGCGAAACCGGCGTCGCACCCGGCAAATTCCGGCAGACGCCGTAGCGTTTTTACGCCGCCGCTTCCAGTTCGGCGTCGAGATCGGCGATAACGTCCTCGAATGCCGAGATCGCGGCCTGTACCGCGGCGATCCGCATCAATTCTTCCGTGCTGACCGCGCCTTGGCGCTTCTGCAAGGCGACGACCATATCCCGCCGCAACTCCTTAAGCTGAACAAGTGGTAAACCGTGATCCGGCAAATCTCGCAACATGATGAGGTCCCAGTCCCCAGATTGACGTGACGGAAGGCTAGCGGAATTTCTCTGAAGTTCGCTTATAAATATCGGAAAAACTTTAGCAGTCGGCCTGGAGAATGATCATGGGTGGAAAAGTCGTTGTCGTGACAGGCGCATCGGGCGCGCTTGGCGCCGCCGTGGTTGCCGCCCTGCGCGCGCGTGGCGATCGCGTCGGCGCCATCGATCACGCCGCCAATAGCACGCCAGCGACCGCCGACCTGTTCAGCGCCGGCGGCGTCGATCTGTCCGACGATGCGCAAGCGAAAGCCGCCATCGCGGCGGTGGCGCGGCACTTCGGTCAACTCGACGGTCTGGTCAACGTCGCCGGCGCATTCGCCTACCAAACCGTCGCGGACGGCGACCCGGCGACATGGTCACGACTTTACGCCATCAACGTGCTGACCGCCGTGAACGCATCACGCGCGGCGATCCCGCATCTGGTGAAATCGTCCGCCGGCCGCATCGTCAATGTCGGCGCGATGGGCGCGTTGCGCGCCGGCGTCGGCATGGGACCCTACGCCGCCTCCAAGGCCGGCGTGCACCGGCTCACCGAAGCGCTTGCCGCCGAACTCAAGGGCAAGGTGACGGTCAACGCCGTGCTGCCCTCCACCATCGACACGCCCGCCAATCGCCGCGACATGCCGGACGCCGATTTCAGCGCCTGGGTGCGGCTCGACGAGCTGGCGGCGGTGATCCTGTTCCTCACCAGCGACGCCGCCAGCGCGATGAACGGTGCGCTGGTGCCGGTCGCCGGCCGGGTCTGAATCCACTGGCAACAACCAGACACAAGCAGGGAGACGCACATGATCCTCGTGACCGGCAGCGTGACCGCCCGCCCCGAGACATTCGACGAGATCCTCAGACTCAGCCTGGAGCACGTTCGCCGGTCGCGCACCGAGCCGGGATGCGTGTCGCACGCGGTCCATGTCGACAGCGAGAACTCGCTGCGGCTGGTGTTCCTGGAGCGCTGGATCGACCGCAACGCCCTGCTCGCCCACTTCGGGGTTCGGGCCTCGCGCGACTTCGTCAAGGCGCTACAATCGCTCGCCGCCGAAGCCACCGCGATCGAGATCTACGACGCCACCCGCATCGAACAACTCTGATCGACGGACTGCATAGCTGGATTGCAAGGCGGTTCATATTGCATTGCAACATCGCATCCGTTACCTTCCGCCCGACGATTCAAAGGCGGACGGATGATGAGCGACAACTGGATGACGAAGTATGGTTCCCGACGCGTACGGCGCGACCCGCCTACGCTGGACGAGGCCATTTTCGCCGCCATGGGCATTACCGACAACACCGACGAGCAGGCCGAGATCGCCGCCTCGCTGATGGGGCTGCCGCTCGCCACGGTGCAGACCGAAGTCCGCAAGGCCGGCCGCAGCGCCGCCCGGACCCGCACCCAGCAGGTGATCGCCGGAGAACCGGGCGCGCAGCGCACCATCGTCGTGGAACGCCGCACCGCCCGACGTTTCGGCAACGACCGCCGCCCGGGCATGTGAAGTCACCTATGTGAAGCCACCCAACCGAAAAGCCCCGTATCCGACCGGATACGGGGCTTTTTTTCTTATCCAATCTCTGATGTTTATTAGATAATTGCCTGATAAAAATAGCCTATCTGGTCGCCCGCGGGGTTGATGCCCCCAAGCCGGATATTCGCATCCACCAGGTCCAGTAGTCGCGATTGAAGCGGGTCACGGCCTGAGCGACCGCCGCCGGCGCAGCGAACACGTCGGCGGGATTGAAGCGCGGCGCGGCCCATGCGGGCTGCGCGCTCGGCTGCTTGCGCAGATCGATTTCGCCCGTGGACTCGCCATGACGGAAAGTCAGGTGCGCGCCGAACTTGTTGGCAAGCGAGCGCATGGCTTCGTTCTGCGCACCCGTAGTGATGCACAGGCTGGCGTAGCCCTTGCGCTTCCCCTCCTCGATGAGGTGGCGGAACAGCACGCTGCCCAGCCCCTTGCGGCGCACCTTGCGCTCGACGCTGAAAGCCACTTCCGGAAGCGGACTGTTGCCGCCATCGGCGGGATGCAATTCGGCGGCGGCCAGCACTTCGCCATGCTCGAGATAGGCGATGACGACGGTGCCGTCGGTCGCGCACTTGGCGGCGTAGCGCTCGATGAAACCTGAATCGGCGTAGCCGTTGAAGCGGTCGTGCCGGCTCTCGGTATCCAGACGCAACAGGTGCTCGCGCAGCAGCGGCATCTCCTGCCGATCCAGTCGTCTGATAACGCCAGGCAGGCCGATCGCGATGGTATCGTCGCGCATGATCCAGTCTCCTTTGTTGTCGGAGCCTTCCAGGATGCGTCTTCCCTAGACCCTGGATATTGTGCGCTGCACCATCATTTCAAGAGGCAAATTTGATCGAAACTGTGGCAGGGTGCCGCAGTCAAATCATTAACCACAACAAATTGTTAGAAAAGCCCTGAATCTTCGTCCAGAAGCGCGGCTTCGGGACGAATTTCGATTCAAAATAACGTTCATTCTTCCTAGAGCACCATCTGGGTCTGGGTGATCACAGCTACCAATTTACCGTCCTCGCTCTCGATTCGGGTCTGCCAGACCTGCGTGCGACGGCCGCGATGGATCGGCGTCGCGGTTGCGGTGACGGTGGTGCCTTCCCGCGCGCCACCAACGAAATTGGTCTTGCTTTCGATCGTCGTGGTGCCCTTGGCGTCGGGCGGCAGATTGATCACCGTCGCGGCCGCGCCGACCGAATCCGCGAACGCCATCACCGCCCCGCCGTGGATGGTGTGGCCCAGCGTGCACAGATCAGGCCGCACCAGCATCCGCGCCACCACCCGCTCCGGTTCGGCCTCAACGAACGTAACTCCCTTCAACTCCGCGAACGGCATCTTCATCCCGTTGATCTTGTCGAGCAGGGTCACATCTCGCCTCCCGTTCCGTGCCTCGCAGGAGGCAAAAGCTAGAGCGGCTCGACGCCGCACCATTCGGCGATGAACAGCGCCGTCGCCTTGGTGGATTTGCGCAGCGACTCCAGATCGACGAATTCGTTGAAGCCATGCATGGCCTCGCCGGCCGCGCCGAAGCACAGGCTCGGGATGCCGGCATTGAGACCATAGAAGCGCGTATCGGTCAGCGCGGTGAACGCGCGGTCGGGCACCGTGCCGCCGTAGACCGCATCGAACGCCTTGGCGAAGGCGGCTTCGGGCGCGGCGGAATCGACCAGCTCATAGCCTTCGGAAAGGAAGCCCGACCACTCCACCGTCGGCGGGCTGTTCGACAGGAAACGGTGATCGCGCGAGGCGTCGGCGATACAGGCCAGAATCTCCTTCTGGCACTCCGCGATCGACCACCCCGGCAGTACGGCGATGCGGCAATCGACGTCGCACCACGCCGGCACGCTGGACGCCCAGTCGCCGCCCTTGATGATGCCCGGATTGAAATTGATCGGGTGATTGACGTCCTTGAAGTGCTTGTCGTTCACCGCGCGCTTGTTCCACTCGATCTCGAGCTTCTCCACCGCCTGGATCAGATGATAGGCGGCGGTGATGGCGTTGGAGCCGGCGCCGGTCTGGAAGACGTGCACCGGGAAGCCGCGCACGCGGATGCGGAACCAGATCACGCCGACCTGCGAGCGGATCATGTAGCCGTCCGTCGGCTCGGGAATGAAACAGGCATCGGCGCGATAGCCGCGCTGGATGGTCGACAGCGCGCCGACGCCGGTGCTCTCTTCCTCGATCACCGACTGGAAGTGAATCCGCGCGGTCGGCTTCAGGCCCGCCGCCTTGATGGCGTCGAGCGCATAGAGCGCGGCGA
>CAUJJN010000280.1 GCA_963204905.1 Pseudomonadota bacterium | reverse complement strand
CCGCGCCTTTCAGCGGCGGTTTGGGGGCGCCGGGATAGGGCTTCGGCTTCTTCCGCTTGCGACCGAGCGAATCGTAGCCGGCGTCGGAAGCCCCCGAGGCGGCGGGAATGCCATAGGTCGGAATCTGGCCGATTCGCGACGACGCCTTGGCGTCGCGATCGGGCGCCGGGACCCCGATCACGCGGGTCGGTTCGAAGCGATCGGTCCGGCGCGGCGATCCATCCGGCACCTGCGCGAACTGACCCGGAGTCGGGCTCAGCAGATCGGACAGGACCTGGGCATGGGACGACGCGCCGGAGGCGGCCATTGCCGCCCCACAGGCGAACGCCAGCCCCGCGCGCTGCGCGCGACGCCGACAACCGCTGTCCCGACTTCGCCTCACGACCTTGAAACTCCAATCAATCCAGCTTCTTGCGGACACGCGGCGGGAAACGGCGCGGGCGGCGAGAAACGTCGTTAATGGAGTTAAAACAATTATGGTTAACGAGGCGTTGAGGCCGCGCGTTTCCGGCGTCGCGTGGCCGCCCCCGCCGTGATAAGACCCGCGCCAACCGCACCGGAAACGCGTATGACGACACTCAACTCAAGGACTCCGATGTCTCCCCCCGACGACATGGCGAGCACGGCGCTGCAATCCGCCCTGCGAACGCTCGACACCGAGGCGAGCGGCATCACCGCGCTGGCCGCCGCCCTGCATGACGGGCTCGGCACGGCCTTCACCCGCGCCATCGACCTCATGCTCCATGCCCGGGGACGGATCATCATCACCGGGCTCGGCAAGTCCGGCCACATCGGCCGCAAGATCGCCGCGACGTTCGCATCGACCGGCACGCCGGCATTCTTCGTGCACGCCGCCGAGGCGAGCCACGGCGATCTCGGCATGATCACCGCCGAGGACATCGTGCTGGCGATCTCATGGTCCGGCGAACAGCCGGAGATGAAGAACCTGATCACCTATGCCAAGCGGTTCCGCATCCGCGTGATCGCGATGACGGCCGAGAGCGGCTCGACGCTGGCACAGGCCGCCGACATCGCCCTGACCCTGCCGAAGGCGCGCGAGGCCTGCCCGCACAATCTCGCGCCCACCACCTCGTCGGTGCTGCAACTGGCGCTGGGCGACGCGCTCGCCATCGCGCTGCTGGAAGGCCGCGGCTTTACCTCGGTGGATTTCAGCGTCCTGCATCCCGGCGGCAAGCTTGGCGCGATGCTGAAATACGTCCGCGACCTGATGCACGGCGGCGCGGCGATACCGCTGAAGCCGCTCGGCACGAAAATGTCCGACGCGCTGGTCGAAATGTCGTCGAAGGGATTCGGCTGCGTCGGCATCGTCGACGAAAGCGGCTATCTCGCCGGAATCGTCACCGACGGTGACCTGCGCCGTCACATGCGCCCGGACCTGATGACCGCCCGCGTCGACGAGGTCATGACGAAGAACCCGAAGACCATCGGCACCAACCTGCTGGCCGGCGAGGCGCTGGACATCCTCAACAGTTCGAAGATCACCGCGCTGTTCGTCACCGACAATCGCAAACCTGTCGGCATTCTGCACCTGCACGATCTGCTGCGCGCGGGCGTGGCGTAGGATCGTCTACTCGCTCGCCACCGTCAGCATCGCGCCGTCGGCCTTGACGATGCGGATGCGGCTGCCCGCCGGCGCATCCGGTCCGGTGACGCGCCAGATGGTGTCGTCGATGCGCACCGTGCCGCTGCCGTCCTGTATCGGCTTCTCCAGCGTGAAGACGCGGCCGACCAGCGCATCGGTGCGCCGGTTGAGGAATGGGTTCGAGGTTTCGCCCTTGCCGCGCCGCGCCAGGCTTCGCCAGATCGGGACCGCCGCCGCCGCGAAGATCGCGAACAGCAGCACTTGCATCTGCCAGTGCGTGTCGATGACGAACGACAGCAGCCCGACCAGCAGCGCCGCGAGACCGAGCCACAGCATGAACACGCCCGGCGCCAGCACCTCGACGCCGATCAGCACGAGACCGAGAATCAGCCAGTTCCAGGTGCCGAGGGTGACGAACATCGACGTCATGTCACGCGATCCTTAACGCTGCGGCGGGCTTGGCGGCGTCGACGGGACGGACGACCGACGCGCGGACGCACTGGCCGATGACGCCGCGCTTTCGCCGAACGTCGCCTTGGCGATCTCGCCGATTCCGGCGAGCGAACCCAACATGCTGGTGGCTTCCAGCGGCAGCATGATCACCTTCTGATTGGGCGACTCGGCCAGTTGTCCGAACGCCTTGATATATTTGTCGGCGATGAAGTAGTTCAACGCCGCGACGTCGCCCTTGCCGATCGCCTCGCTGACCATCTGCGTCGCCTTCGCCTCCGCTTCGGCCGAGCGCTCGCGCGCTTCGGCGTCACGGAAGGCAGCCTCGCGGCGGCCCTCGGCTTGCAGGATCTGGCTCTGCTTGGCGCCCTCGGCGCGCAGGATTTCCGACTGCCGCTGGCCTTCGGCCTGCAGGATGTCGGCGCGCTTGACGCGCTCGGCCTTCATCTGCCGGCCCATCGCCTCCACCAGATCGGCCGGCGGCACGATGTCCTTGATCTCGATGCGATTGACCTTCAAACCCCACGGCGACACCGCGGCATCGACCACGCGCAACAGCCGCTCGTTGATCTCGTCACGATGCGACAGCACCTGGTCCAGATCCATCGCGCCCATCACCGAGCGAATGTTGGTCATGGTTAGCGTAACGATGGCCTGATGCAGGTTGGAAACCTCGTAGCTCGCCTTGGCGGCATCGAACACCTGATAGAACGCGACGCCGTCCACCGACACCGTGGCGTTGTCGCGGGTGATGACTTCCTGACCGGGAATGTCGATCACCTGCTCCATCATGTTGATCTTGCGGCCGACGCGATCGAAATACGGAATGATGAGATTGAGACCCGGCGACAGGGTGCGGGTGAATTTGCCGAACCGCTCGATGGTCCAGTCATAGCCCTGCGGCACCGTCTTGACGCCAGCGAACAGCGTGATGACGACGAGCAGCACGACGGCAATGGCGAAAATATCGAATCCGGACATCAGCCCCTCCCAACCCAATGGCGACAGGGGTCATGCAGCCACGCCGGACTGGCATTCGCAACCCCCTGTTTGGTCGCAACCATGCTGGATCGGGTTCGAAACTGTTGGAATCGCACCAATCGACAGATCACACCGCCGATCACTGCCACCCTGTCACAGCCATCCTTGCAGTTCGCGCAGCACCAGCTCGCGGATGACCTTGATGCCGTCGTCGCTATCGTTGAGGCACGGGATGAAGGCAAACTGTTCGCCGCCGTTGTGGCGGAAGATCTCGGCGTTTTCCTGCGCGATCTCCTCCAGCGTCTCGAGGCAGTCGGCCGCGAAGCCGGGGGTGAGAACGGCGATCCGCTTCACGCCCTCCTTCGCCAATCGCTCCATGGTCTTGTCGGTGTAGGGCTGTAGCCACGGATCGTAGCCGAAGCGCGACTGGAAGGTCAGGATCAATGCCTTGTCATCGAGGTTCATGCGACGACGCAACGCATCCACCGTGGCGACGCATTGCATCTGATACGGATCGCCCTTGTCGATGTACTTCTGCGGCATCCCGTGAAACGACGCGACGATCACCTCCGGCTTGAACGGAAGCGTGGCGAGTTGCGCCTCGATGGAATTGGCCAGCGCATCGATATATGCAGGCTCCACCGGATAAGGCGGCGTGAAGCGCACCGTCGGCTGCGCGCGCATCGCGATCAGCACCTCGGCCACCTTGTCGAAAACCGTGGCCGTGGTGGCCGCCGAATATTGCGGATAGAGCGGCATCACCAGAATGCGATCGCAGCCCTTCGCCATCAGGGCCTCGAAGCCGGCCTCGATCGACGGATTGCCGTAACGCATCGCCCATTCCACCTCGACATGCGGATGATCGGCGAGCGCGGCGGCAAGCTTGTCGGATTGCGCGCGGGTGATGGTCTTGAGCGGCGACTCGTTGCGCTCGTTGTTCCAGATTTTCAGATAGTCCTTCGCCTTCTTGCCGGGGCGCACGCGCAGGATGATGCCGTTCAGCACCAGTTTCCAGATCAGGCCCTGATCCTCGATGACGCGCGGGTCCGACAGGAACTCCTTGAGATAGACCCGCACGCCCCTGGCGTCGGCGGTGTCGGGCGTGCCGAGATTGACCAGCAGCACGCCGATCCGGCTTTGCGGGTCTGCAACAGACGGCGAAGTTCGATCGGCAGGAATATCGGCAGGGGTATCGGCAAGGGTCATGATGGGGCTGGCTTGGCGCTCCGGCGACAGCTTGTCAAGGCAAGGGACTTCACGGCTGCGACATGGCGCGTCAGAAACATGGCGCGTCAGAAACAGGTGACGCGCTCGGCCGCGACGTAACCCAGCAGCAGGCCGGCGCCGAGCAGCAGCACCAGACCGGCGGCGGCGAACTCGACGCCGCGCATCACCAGCGCGCCGCTGCCGTCGCGGCCGGCCGCCAGCCGCCGCGCCACGCCCTTCGCCGACACCGCCAGCGTCGCGATGGCGGCGACCGTGATCGCGGTGCCGAGTCCCATCACGAAGGTCGCGGCGACACCGGCCCAGAACAGGCCCTGCGCCAGCGCGAACACCAGCACGAGAATCGCGCCGGAACAGGGCCGGACGCCGACCGCGAGCACGGCCGCGAAACCGCGCGTCCAGCCGCCCGGACCGGCCAGTTCGCCCGGCTCCGGTCCGTGGGCATGGCCGCAATGATCGCAGTGGTCATCGTGATGGTGGTGGTCATGATGATGGTGGTCACCGCCGCCGTGACGGTGATCGTGATGATCGTGCGTCGTCGCAGGCCGCGGGCCGGATGCGCGCGAGGCCGACAGCGCGCGCACGAAGCCGCCGCCCTTGATCCAGACCAGCCGCGCGCCGAACGCCGCGATCAGCCCGTAGCTGGCAATCTCGATGATGCGCTCGGCCCCGCACATCGTCCTGGCGGTGACATTCAGCAGCCACGCGCCGATGCCGACGATCAGGACCGCCACCAGTGCCTGCGCCAGCGCGGACGCGAACGACAGCGCGATGCCGCGCCGCGCGGTTTCCTCGTTGGCGACGAGATAGGACGAGATCACCGCCTTGCCGTGGCCCGGCCCGGCCGCGTGGAAGATGCCGTAGGCGAACGAGATGCCGAGCAGGGTCCATACCGCGCTGCCATCGTTCTTGGCCGCGCGAATGGTCGAGGACATGGCGCGATAGAATTCGGATTGTTTCGCCAGAATCCAGCCGATGATGCCGCCGATCTGCTGATCCGGCGCCGCGCGCGGCGCGCCGAACGGATTTTGCGCGAGAGCCGTATGCAGCATGCCATCAGCCGACATCGCCACGGCGACCATCAGAACCGACCATATCGCGACCCTGCGAATGCCGTCTCCGCTTCGCAGCGTCATGGGCAATTCACCGTCACCTTGTTGGCGAACATCGCGCCGAAATTCTCGTTGCTGCCGTCGAGGAAATTGTCCTCGCCGAGTTTCTTCGCGGCGGCGGTGCCGTCGCTCGGACGTTCGATCGCCAACGTGCAGCCCGCCGGCGCGGCGACCAGCTTGATCGGGTCTTTCTCCTGCAACTGGAAGTCCACGAAGTAGGAGGGATCGAAAACCTCGAACTGCATTTGCCGGAATTTGAAAGGCGTCTTGAACGGCAGCACGAAGTGCAGCACCAGCGCCGCGTCCTTGTATTCGAGATAGTAGTCGGTCGGCTCGACGAATTTTTGCTTGCGACCATCGGCCTTGGCGAAGCTGAAAAAGCCGAACTCCTTCAGCGATTCCACGTTGGTCTGCGCCAGCGGCGCCAGTTCCTCGCGGGTGTAGACGCCCTTGGTCTTGGTTTCGATGCCCTGCAAGGCATAGGTCGAAAACATGTCGTCGAACGTCCAGGAGTGCCGGACACCGGTGATCGTGCCGTCCGGCGCATAGATCAGTTCGCTGGCGGCCTTGACCCAGACATGCGGATGCGCCGATGCCGCGACCGGTGCGACCAACAATGTCGCGATCAGCGTCAGGAAACCGATCCCATAGCGGAATGACAACATCGCGTCAGGCCGCTTCCGGCGTACCGAGCAGCCCGCGACCGCGCAGCAGCGCATCCGGCTCCGGCTTGCGGCCTCGGAAGGCAATGTAGGCCTCATCGGGTTCGCGCGACCCGCCCGACGAATAGATGTCGTCGTGCAGCCGCCTGGCGACCGCGGGATCGAAAATGTCGCCGGCTTCCTCGAACGCCCCGAAGGCATCCGCATCCATCACTTCCGACCACATGTAACTGTAGTAACCCGAGGCGTAATGATCTCCGGAAAAGATGTGGCCGAACTGCGTCGGGCGATGCCGCAACACGATTTCCGCCGGCATCCCGATCTTCTCCAGTTCGCGCCGCTCGAACGCGCGGACGTCGCGGCTGGCTTCCGCCGGCTGGCTGTGAAATTCGAGGTCGAGCAGGGCCGACGATACGAATTCCACCGTGGCGAAACCCTGACCGAATTTGCGGGCGGCGAGGAAGCGTTGCAGCAGATCGTCGGGCAGCGGCTCGCCGGTCTGATGATGGCGCGCGAAGGCGCGCAGCACCTGCGGCTGCTCCTGCCAGTGTTCGTAGAGCTGCGAGGGCAGCTCTACGAAGTCGGTGAACACGCTGGTGCCGGACAGCGATGGATAGGTGACATTGGACAACATACCGTGCAGCGCGTGGCCGAACTCGTGGAACAGGGTCCGCGCGTCGTCCGGTGACAACAGCGCGGGCTGGCCTTCCGCGCCCTTGGAGAAATTCATCACGTTGATGATAAGTGGAGCCACGTCACCGTCGAGTGCCTGCTGATCGCGCAGCGACGTCATCCACGCGCCGGAGCGTTTCGACGGCCGCGCGAAGTAGTCGCCGTAGAACAGCGCCTTGTGGCGGCCCGCAGCATCCTTGACCTCCCAGACTCGGACGTCCGGGTGCCACACCGGGATGTCCTTGCGCTCGCTGAAGGTGATGCCGAACAGCCGGGTGGCGCAGTCGAAGGCGGCGGCGATCATGTTGTCGAGCGCCAGATAGGGTTTGATCGCGGCGTCGTCGAAATCGGCGCGGCGCTGTCGCAGCTTCTCGGCGTAGTAGCGCCAGTCCCACGGCGCCAGCGCGAAGTTGCCGCCCTCCTCGGCCACCAGTGCCTGCAACGCGTCGCGGTCCGCCAGCGTGTGCTTGAGCGCCGGCCGCCATACCCGCTCCAGCAGGTCGCGCACCGCTCGCGGCGTCCGCGCCATGGAGTCCTCGAGCCGGTAGGCGGCGTAGGTCGGATAGCCCAGCAGTTTCGCGCTTTCCTCGCGCAGCGCCAGGATCTCCACGATGGTCGCGTTGTTGTCGTTGTCGTTGCCGTTGTCGCCGCGGGCGACGAAGGCGTTGAACACCTTCTCGCGCAGGTCGCGGCGGCTGGACTCCTTCAGGAACGGCTCGACCGAGGAGCGCGACAGCGTGACGATCGCCTTGCCCGGCATGTCGCGTTCGGCGGCGGCGGCCTCGGCGGCGGCGATGAAACTCTCCGGCAGGCCGTCGCGATCGGCTTCGCCCAGTTCCATCGACCACGCTTGCTCGTCGCCGAGAAGATGATGACTGAACGTGGTGCCGAGCTGGGCCAGCCGCTCGTTGATGGCCGCCATGCGCGCCTTCGCCGCGTCGTCGAGCCCGGCGCCGGCACGATGAAAGCGGGTGTAGGTCCGCTCCAGCAACCGCATCTGTTCCGTCGTCAGTTCGAGGTCGGCGCGGCGTTGATAAAGGAGCGCGATGCGGCCGAACAACACGGCGTTCATCAGGATCGGGTTCCAGTGCCGCGCCTGACGCAGCGACACCTCGCTGTCGATGGCCAGCAGTTCCGGGCTCGAATGCGCGGAAACCAGATCGTAGAACACCGCCGAGACCTTGCTCAGCAGCCGACCAGCGCGCTCCAGCGCCACGATGGTGTTGGCGAAGTCCGGCGCGGCGGGATCGTGGGCGATGGCGGCGACCTCGGCGGCATGGTCGACAAACGCCTGCTCGAACGCCGGCAGGAAATGCGCGGGCCGAATGGCGTCGAACGGCGGCGTCTCGTGCGGCGTCAGCCACGCCTGCAACAGCGGGTTTTCGGTGGTCGGGGCCATGGCAGCGGCGGTCATGTTCTGCGATCTCGAAGTTAAGATTTGCGTCGGCTCGATTCCGCCAAATCATAGCACGCGATAAGGCTTTTTTGGGCCTTTAAGATTTTGATTCCATGCGTTTTCTCCACCCGGGCGAACGATCGCGTCGCCTTGAGGCGCCATGACGCTTGATACGCGGCGGGTTTTCGGAGACATTGCGCCCGCAACAGGACCTGACCATGACCACTCAAACCTCGAACGAACGCCGCGAAATCGCCTGGCCCAGCGTCATCACCGTTCTCTCGGCGGCGATCCTGATCGGCGCGGAGGTGTTCGGCGCGGCCTTCGCCGGCGGGTGGGCGCTGGCGATCCTGTTCGGTCTCGACACCTTCGGCACGCACATCCTCCAGGCGGCGCTGTTCGTCATCGGCGTCCTCGTCATGATCAACTTCATTCGGGGCGCGCGCCGTGTCGAGCCGTTCACCCGCCGCGTCTGATCCGGCGCGCTCAACGTCTTAACAGCGATTAACGATCGTTCATTTTCCGCGGCATTTGCGGGCGCGACATCGTCTCTCCGATCACATAATGGGGAAATTTGTCGCGCACCCGAAAAAAATCTTGCGCGGGAGATTCAAAACACTTATCTCCCGCCTTGCCCAATTTCGCACGTGCCTGTGGTCGTGTGTCGGTCGGTGGGTATCCGGACAAGAGGCCGGACAGCCGCCAAGGAAATGGGACCCAGCATCTCTCTCAAGGGATGCGCTGATTGAAGGGTCTCATTGACTTGCAACCG
>CAUJJN010000279.1 GCA_963204905.1 Pseudomonadota bacterium | reverse complement strand
GGGACAGGTTCATTTGACAGACTTTTTGTTGCGCCGCCGGTTCAGATTGATCGCAAAGCGGGCCCGGGGGGTGGATCACTGCACCCCGGATTGGTCTAACGTCTTGGCTTTCCGAATCAAACAGGCAAGCGAGCCGGAATTTTAGAATCGCTTTAAGGCTGAGTCCGCTCAGCAGACGCATCACGGTCTCGCGATCCGATTATCCTTCCTCATCCAGTCCATTTCGAGAGAGTGTTCGCTAGAAGGCTTATAAACTGGGCCGATTCCAGGTATCGGCGTGTTGCTCATTAAATTTCGGAAAGATATCACCGACCAGATTGTCGCAGGTGGGGAGCTCGTTTCTGCGACGTGAAGAGTTGGGGAACTGGGCATATGGGCACTTCATCGACGGATCACGCGAGGGCATTGCGCGACGAATACGCGAGCGCGCGGAACATTTCCGCGCTCGGGTGGGGCAAGGCGATGATCGGTATTGCTGCGGTGATGCTGATTCCGGATTCCGCCGACGCGCAACCGGCGTCCAACAGCGATGATCTTCCGCAAGTGCGCGTGACCGCGCCGAAGCGGCAGGCCAAGCGGCAAACCGCGCGCCGCGCTCCGGTGCGGGCTGCGCCGGCCCCGGTTGCCGCCGCGCCGAGCAACGTGGCTGTCAATCCCGTCGTTGGCGACGGCGCCGGCATCGCCGGTTATCAAACGCCCGCGCAAAGCGGCTTGTCACGTTTCCCGACGCCGCTGACCAACACGGCTCAAACGGTCAACGTCGTGTCCCAGCAATTGATGCAGGACCAGCGCGTGACGTCGGTGCAAGAGGCGCTGCGCAACGTTCCTGGTATCACCTTCACAGCGGGCGAAGGCGGCGTCCAGGGCGACAACGTCACCATTCGCGGTTATTCCGCACGCAATGACTTCTATCGCGACGGCATTCGCGATCCGGGCTGGTACGCGCGCGATGCTTTCAGCTTCGACCGCGTCGAGGTTTACAAGGGGCCGTCATCGTTTCTGTTCGGTCGCGGCTCCACTGGCGGGGTCATCAACATTGTTTCCAAGACGCCGCAGAACCGCGATTTCTCCGTGGTCGAAGCCACCGGAACCTCGGCGGTCGGCGCTCGCATGATGGTGGACGTCAACAAGGTGTACGGGGACTTCGCGGCGCGGATCGCCGCTGTGGGCTATGACACCGACATCGCGGACCGCGATTTCACCAATGTCAGACGTTACGGCTTCGCGCCCTCGATTTCGTACCAGATCGCCCCCGACACCAAGAACACCCTGAGCTACATCTATCAGAAGGACAACAACATCGCCGACCGCGGCATCATCATGTTGCCGGGATCGTATTTCGGCACCAGCTATCGGCAGCCGGCGCCGGTGCCACGCAACACATGGTATGGCGTCGCGACGCCCGGACAGAACGACATCGAGCAAACCGAAGCCCATACGCTCACCAACAAATTCGAGCACAACTTCGCGCCGGATTTGAAGTTCACCAATACCACCGGCGTGAGCTACGTCGAGAGATTCAATCGAACCCGTCCTGTGCAATTGTCGGGTCTCGGCACAGCAACTTCGAACCTGTGGAGTGCCCCCGTTGGCGGCGTTCAACTCGGGACACCGGGCAACCCGCTTCTTTCCAGTACGCCGCTCAGCAGCGTTTGGATCGGCAACACCAATCATTTCCAGAACCAGACCAACAATTTTCTCGTCAGCAACGTCAGCGATCTCACCGCGAAATTCATGACTGGTGGGATGGAGCACAACGTGCTGGCCGGCCTCGAGGTCAGTCACGAAACGCGCGATCATTATCGCACCACCTTCAGCGACCCTTATCGCGTCAATGTCGCTAATCCCGATCCCTGGGTGTCCGGCACGCTCAATCCGACGACCGCGGCGACGGAGTCGCGGGCCAACGCGGTTGGCATCTACATTCAGGACCAGTTGAAGGTGACCGAGTGGCTGGAATTGCTTGGCGGCGTCCGCTTCGACAATTTCACCGCGAGAAGCAACGGCTTTACGATTACCCGCGCGACCGGGGCGGAGAGCGGACTTGTCAGCCTCAACTCGGACAACAGCTTCGTGACCTATCGAGCCGGTGTGGTCGTGCATCCAACGCCGTGGTCGTCGGTCTACTACATGCGCGGCACCTCGGCCAATCCCCCGGCGGAGTTCGTGTCGATCACCAACGGTCAACAGGCGCTCGCCCCCGTGACCTCGACGATCGACGAAATCGGCGCCAAGGCAGATATCCTTGACAAGAAGCTGAGCCTGAACGCTGCGGTCTTCCGCATCAGGAAGGAAAATGACGTCGAGAATCGGGGAACCAGCGCGAACCCCGATTATGTCACTGTGGGCACCACGCAGGTCCAGGGCTTCGAGATCGGCGCGACCGGCCGCATCACCCCGCAATGGAGCATTTCCGGCGGTTATGCTTATCTCGAGTCCAAAGTCATCAACTCCGTGACTGTCGCCAACATCGGGCATGAACTTGCGGTGACTCCGAAGAACAGCTTTTCGGTGTTCACCACCTACGATCTCGACTCGAAGTGGACGGTCGGCGGGGGTGCATTCTTCGTCGACTCGCGCTGGTCAAGCGTCGCCAACGATGCGCGCATTCCCGGTTACTGGCGTTTCGATGCGATGGCGGCTTACAAGGTCGACAAGAATTTGACCGTGCAGCTCAACGTCTACAACCTGACCAACGAGTTTTACTACGACACGGTCGCGGGAGCTGGCTTCGCGGTTCCTGGCCCCGGTCGTTATGTGTCGTTGTCGGCACGCGCGCAATTCTGAGAAAATGGCCGCACAGGTAAGAGCCTGTGAAACCGGTCTCGTTGTTTGCGTGCAGCTTCGCGTGCTTTGTGCGCGTGTGACGTGAGATCGATGCCGGCGTCGCAAGACGCCGGCTCTTTGCAAAGGGCCGATCGATGCTGGTTCGAATTCCAAATGTCCTGACGGCCGAACAGGTGCGGCATTGTCGGGACGTCATGGCGCGCGCCGCATGGGTCGATGGTCGCGTCACCGCCGGTCATCAGTCCACACAGGTGAAGCGCAATCTGCAATTGCCGGAGGGAACGCCTGAAGCCCGCGAGCTCGGGGACATGGTGCTGACGGCGCTCAATCGCAACCCGCTGTTCATGTCGGCGGTGCTGCCCAAGAAGATCTTTCCGCCGCTGTTCAATCGCTATGACGCCGAGGGCGAGATGAACTTTGGTTCGCATGTCGACAACGCGATCCGCACCATGCCTGGCACAGGAGTGCGGGTGCGGACCGACGTGTCGTCGACGCTGTTTCTGTCGTCACCGGAGGAATACGACGGCGGCGAACTGGTGGTCGAGGATACCTACGGCACGCATTCGGTGAAGCTGCCGGCGGGCGACATGATCGTCTATCCCGGCACCAGTCTGCACCACGTCACCAAGGTGACGCGCGGCTCTCGTGTTGCGTCGTTCTTCTGGACTGAAAGCATGATCGGCGACGTCACCCGCCGCGGCATGATGTTCGATCTCGACATGTCGATCATCCGCCTCAACGCCGATCACCCGGAGCACCCGTCGGTGATCACGCTGACGTCGCTGTATCACAACCTGTTGCGGCAGTGGGCCGAGACTTGAACGCTATGCCAGCATCGCGTCGAGCGCCGGCGTGGTGCGCTCGGTAGTATCGTCGCCGTCCTGTCGGAACAGGATGAGTGCCGCAAGGTCATGCGCGACGGCGAAGTCGATTGCCGCATCCGGTCCCAGCACCATCAGCGCCGTCGCGTAGGCATCAGCTTCCATGCAGGAGCGATGCAACACGGTGGCGGTGATCATGCCGTTGGCGATCGACCATCCGGTGCGCGGATCGAGTGTGTGGGAGAACTGCCGCGCGCCGCTGACGAAACTGCGCTCGCAACCCGATGTAGCGACCGCGAGGTCATGCAGCGCGACCAGCATCGGCTCCGTCTCCGTGTCGGCGCCAGCCGGACGATCGACCTCGACCCACCACGGGCTGCCGTCGGGCTTGACGCCATTTCCCCTTAGTTCGCCGCCGAACTCGACCAGCGTGTGATGGATGCCGTGTTCGCGGAGCGTGTCCGCCACCAGATCGACGGCGAAGCCCTTGGCGATGCCGCAGAGATCGACAATGCCAGTGTTGTGTCGACGCATGCGGCGCGTGTTGCTGTCGTGATCGAGTTGTCGCCAGCCGCAGGCGCCATGGCGGACGGCGATGTCGTCGGCTGCCGGCGGCGTGTGGCGCGGTCCGCTCGGGCCGAAACCCCAGAGGTCGATCAGCGCGCCGACGGTCGGGTCGTAAGCGCCGCCGCTCTCCCGCGCGATGCGAATGGCGTTGTCCATCACCCGGTCGAGTTCGGGAGGCAGCGTTTGCCATTCGTTGCGTGGCAGCCGGTTGAACCGGCTGATGTCGGAATCGTATTCCCACGGGCTCATCTGCGCGATGACGCGATCGAGCGTGAGGGAGATGACCCGTTGCAGCGTTTGCCGGCTTGTCGCGGAGCCGACGAATTTCACCGACCAGGTGGTGCCCATGGTCGTTCCCGCCAAAGCCTGAACGGTGCCATCCGCCGGCACGGCGCGCGGCATCGCCAACAGGTTTGGGATCGCCACGCGCCGGGCGGCTGACGCGGTTGCCGGCATGGCTTACTGCGGCAGCACTTCGACCGTCACGGCATAGCTGCTGCGCCGCTGGGCGTTCTTGATGCTGCTCTTGTCGTCGCGCACCGAGGCGCTCATCCAGTAGTAGCCCGGGCCCGGCCAAGTCACGCTGAACGCGCCCGACTCGTCGGTGGTGACCTTGGTATCGTCCAGCTTGTCGCGATAGCGGATGCCGCCGGGCACGACTTCAACGTCGACGCCGCTGGCGGGCTTCCCGTCGAGCACCAGGCGGAATGTCGCCTTCTCTCCGGCCACGAGATTGTTCGGGTGCGTCACCGGAACCATTTCGAGGCCAGCTCCGGTCGCCTTCAGCGTTTCGGTCGAAGGCTTGCCCGAGGTGACGAAGGATTCGATCCGGCCCTGTATCTCGGAAATCTTGACGTCCGTGGCGTTGGCCGGGATGGCAGTCGCAATTTCATCGGCCTTGCCGCGCCAGCGCTTGTTCTGTCCGTCCAGTTTGTAGTTGGCGAACGCACCGCGATTGACCACCATCACCTTGTAGGTGCCCGGTTCGGCGAGTTTGACGTCGAAGGTGCTACGGAAGCGGCCCTTGGATGTGTTTTCCGCCTGCACCGCCTTGCCGTCCGGCCCCACGATCGACAGATCGTCGAGTTGCAGCGCACGGTGCTCGAAGTAGAACAGGTCGTTGGAGACGGCGGCGTCCACCGTCACCCAGGCGTCGGTGCCGGACAGCACCGTGGCCGACGGCAGAAGCCAGGCGCGATGCGCCTGCGCGGGAATGGCAAGCAAGGAGACCGATGCGGCGATCAGCGCGAGCTTGAGATGCTTGGTCATGGCGATGTCCTTTCGATAGGCCGCCGATGCGGACAATAGTGCGAGTGATCCGGTAACTTTCAAGGAGCCAGTTTCAGCGCCACGCCGCCAAGTTCGTGCTCGCCCTTGGCCTGCGCGGTGGTCGCCGCCTTCGGCGGCCACTCGAACGGCACGCGCAGCAACTCGCGGCCGCCGACTTCGCGCGCGGCTTCGATCACCAGTTGATAACTTCCGGGCGTCAGGCCGTTGAGCGGCTTGGAGGCGCTGTCGAACTTGATTTGATGGGTGCCGGGCGCGCGGGTCGGGCTGCTGAGGCCGTCCGCCGGCATGGTCAGCTCGCGGCCGGTGCGACGCCACCACTGCCGCATGTCCTTGAGCCACTTGGTGCCTTCGTTGTTCTTGTGCTTGACGTCGTACCACACCGCCAGATTGGTGATCTTGCTGCCGTCGGCGCTTTCGACCCACATCGCCACATAAGGCTTGTGGTATTCGGCGACGTTAAGCTGCGGAATGTCGATGCTGATGGTGGCTTCGGCGGCCAGCGACGAGCCGGCGGCGAGGGTCGAGAGTGCGGCGGATATCAGGAGGCGCATGGCTTACCTTTAGCGGTGGATGAAAAGGACGATGAGCAGGGTCGGAATCACTAGCCCCATGCCGACGACAGGCCATGTCGCACGACGGCGATTGGCGTGCAGATACAACAGCAACAGTCCCGTCAAACAGAAGATGATCGCGACGGCGGCGAACAGATCGATGAACCAGCTCCACGCCTTGCCGGTGTGGCGGCCCTTGTGCAGATCGTTGAGGTAGGCGATCCAGCCGCGATCCGTGACTTCATACGATACCGCGCCGCTGTCGCGCTCGATGCTGAGCCAGGCGTCGCCGCCCGGGCGCGGCAGGGCGATATAGACGTCCTTCGGCGACCATTCGGTGTCGCGTCCGGCGGTGTTGACGCCGATCTCGCTGCGCAGCCATGCCCCGACGCTTTGCGGGAGCGCCGCTTTGGCGGCGGGAGGCTCCGCTTTCAGGTCGGTGATCAAGGGCTGCGGCAACTGTGCCTCGCGCATCACGACCGCCGGCTTGGATTCGATCTGTCCGGCGTGATTCAGTGTGATGCCGGTGAGTGCGAACAGCACCATGCCGGCCAGACATAACCCCGAACTGATCCAGTGCCATTGGTAGAGCTGGCTGATGAGAAACGCGCGGCGTTTCTTTCGTTGCCAGAGTTCGTCGCCGTCGACCATCGATCAATCCGAAACGCCAGTTCGTCGGCGTCGTCGCCAACTCTCGAAAAACAGAGGGCTTTGTGCGGCGTCCGCCCGCCGGCGCGCCCTGTTTAGCGAAGCGGACTTCGCTTTGCTACAGCAGTGGATTAGGTTCGTTCTAAATCGATCCGCCGTACGCGCGGCGGCTGCGGCAGCGCGCCGCAGTGCTTGAGACCGACACGATCAACGGCTGTTCGGTCGATCGCCGGGCGCGGGTTTTGCATCGCCAGTCGTGATCGGGATTGAATGATGGCGGCACGGGGCTAACTTGATCCGTGATGGTGGACACGATGCATCCTTCCGGTTTCTACGCTGCTGTTCCGGTGTTCCGCCGCTTCGACCGGTTGATGGATCCGGCGCTTTACGTGCCGCTCCCGGAGGGGTGGCTGCTCGGCGTTGCCGATATCGTCGAATCCACCAGGGCGATCGCCGAGCAGCGCTACAAGGCCGTCAACATGGCGGGCGCGGCTGTCATCGCCGCAGTGACCAACGCGCTGGCGGGGCGGGATTTTCCGTTCGTCTTCGGCGGCGACGGCGCGAGTTTCGCGGTCGCGCCCGAGGATACCGATCTGGCCCGAGAGGCGCTGGCTGCGACCGCGACGTGGGTGCGCGAGGAACTCGGCCTGGTGATGCGCGTGGCGCTGGTGCCGATCGACCGCGTGCGGGACGCGGGGCGCGATGTCCGGGTGGCGCGGTTCGGCCCGTCGCCGCATGTCGCCTATGCGATGTTTTCCGGCGGTGGTCTTGGCTGGGCGGAAGCGGCGATGAAGCGCGGCAAGTTCGCTGTCGCGCCGGCGCCGCCGGGCGTTCAGCCTGATCTCAGCGGTTTGTCATGCCGGTTCTCGGAGATTCCCGCGACGCGCGGGGTGATCCTGTCGGTGTTGATCGTCCCGGGCCCGGATGCCGATCCGGTCGCGTTCCGCAAGTTGATCGAACAGGTCGTCACTTTGGCGGAACGGAGTCCGGACGCCGGCCGACCGGTGCCGGCGGAGGGGCCGACATTACGCTGGCCGCCGGCCGGGCTCGACTACGAGGCGCGCGCCCGCCGCGGCGGAATGTTGCCGCTGAAGCGATTGGTGGTTCTGGCGCGGACGCTATGGGTCTATCTCGTGATGCGTTTCGGAATCCCCGTCGGCGGGTTCACGCCGCGCGTCTATATCGGGCAGGCTGTCGCCAACAGTGATTTCCGCAAGTTCGACGACGGGCTCAAGCTGACGCTCGACTGCACGCCGGAACTGGCGGACCGGCTCGAGGCGCTGCTGGAGCGCGCCGAGCGGGATGGCATCGCGCGCTATGGCCTGCACCGCCAGCTGGCGGCGATCGTCACCTGCTTCGTGCCCTCGGCGGCGCGGGACGACCACGTGCATTTCATCGACGGAGCCGACGGCGGCTTTGCCCAGGCGGCCCAGCGGCTGAAGGCCAAGGCCGGCTGAGCGTCAGGGCACCGACAGTTCGACGACGACGGGACAGTGATCGGAGGCCTTCGGCCGGTCCCAGCCGACGCGCGGGAAGCGCGGACCTTCGTAGCGCCTTGCCCGGTACGGCTGGCCCATGCGGATGATCTCCGGCACCGCATCGGGGTTTTCCCGGGCAAGCGCCGGGGAGACCAGCAGCATGTCAAGCTGGGCCTACTGGTCGTCGGGGCCGTGATAGGTCGTCCA
>CAUJJN010000278.1 GCA_963204905.1 Pseudomonadota bacterium | reverse complement strand
GCCGCGCGTGGTGCTGAGCAAGGACGATAACGGCCAGTTGCTGGAGCCGATCGAGGAGGTCGTCATCGACGTCGACGAGGAGTTCTCCGGCGTCGTCGTGCAGAAGATGAGCGAGCGCAAGGCCGAGATGATCGAGATGCGTCCGTCCGGCGGCAATCGCCTGCGGCTGGTGTTCTACGCGCCGACCCGCGGCCTGATCGGCTATCAGGGCGAGTTGATGACCGACACCAAGGGCACGGCGATCATGAACCGCCTGTTCCACGATTACCTGCCGTTCAAGGGGGAGATCGCGGGACGCCGCAATGGCGTGCTGATCTCCAACGATCAGGGCGAGGCCGTGGCCTATGCGATGTTCAAGCTTGAAGATCGCGGCCCGATGATGATCGAGCCGGGCTGGAAGGTCTACAAGGGCATGATCGTCGGCGAGCACACGCGTGACAACGATCTCGAGATCAACGTGCTCAAGGGCAAGCAGCTCACCAACATTCGCACCACCTCGAAGGACGAAGCGGTGCGCCTGACGCCGCCGATCAGGATGACGCTGGAAAAGGCGTTGGCCTACATCGAGGACGACGAGCTGGTGGAAATCACGCCGAAGTCGATCCGCCTGCGCAAGAAGCATCTCGATCCGAACGAGCGCAAGCGCGCGGAGAAGGCCAAGGATCTGGTCGCGTAAGCGACATCCTGCCCTCTCGTACAAGCGGAAAATTCGTTATGGCCGGGCTTTGTCCCGGCCATTCACGTCTTAAGTCCGGTCTATAGTCGAATACGTGAATGCCCGGAACCGCCGACAAGTTTGCGCGGTCGGCAAGTGTGACGGCCGGGTATGATGGCGGCAGGTTTTCATGTCATTCCCCTCTGATGTAGACATCGCGATCATTGGCGCCGGCGCCGCGGGCCTCGGCGCGGCCCATGCCCTGGAAGGCTCGGGGCTTTCAGTCATCGTGCTGGAGGCGCGGGATCGAATCGGCGGGCGTAGCCAGACCATTCTGACGGCGCCCGACGTGATGTTCGATGTCGGTTGCGGCTGGCTGCATTCCGCCGATAAGAACTCGTTCGTCGATATCGCCGAGCGGCTGCGTTTCGAGATCGACCGAAATCGGCCGCCGTGGCGCGAGCAGTCGTCGCATCCGGCGTTTCCGTCACGCGAGCGTGCCGAATTTCTCGCTGCGCTCGATGCGTTCTACGAGCGCGCGGAAGATGCGTCGGAGGCGCCGCAGGACAGCGTCGCCAGCGAGTGGCTGGAGCCGGGCAATCGCTGGAATCCGATGATCGATGCGATCTCGACCTATATCAACGGCTGTGAGCTCGACCAGGTGTCGGTCTACGACATGGACGCTTACGAAGACACCGAGATCAACTGGCGCGTGCGGCGCGGGTACGGCGCGCTGATTGCAGCTTATGGCGCCAACCTCGACGTTGCGCTGAACACCAATGTCACGCTGATCGACCATTCCAGTGCGCGCGTACGTATCGAAACATCGCGCGGCACACTGAGCGCGGCGAAAGTCGTTGTCACGGTGCCGACCAATCTGATCGCCGATGAAGCCATCCGTTTCGCGCCGGCATTGCCTGCGAAAGTCGGCGCGGCGCGCGGCCTGCCGCTCGGATTGGCCGACAAGGTGATGCTGCGGCTCGACCAGCCGGAGGGGCTGCCCGTCGACGGCAGTCTGCGTGGTGGGGCGCTGATGCGCGTCGCGATGGGGACGTATCACACGCGGCCGTTCGGCCAGCCGTGTATCGAAGGATTTTTCGGCGGCCGCTTCGCGCAGGAACTGGAAGACGCCGGCGAGGGCGCGTTGGCGGCGCAGAGCATCGACGAAATCGTAGCGATGCTGGGGTCGGACTATCGCCGCCGGCTGACGCCGCTGGCTGCGTCGCGCTGGGCGCATGATCCGTTCGCGCGCGGGTCGTACTCGCACGCCATGCCCGGCTGCGCGGATTGTCGCGCGGTGCTCGCCGCGCCGGTGGAGAACCGGCTGTTCTTCGCCGGCGAGGCGACGTCGCCTAATTTCTTTTCCACGGCCCACGGCGCGCGCGATAGCGGCGAGCGCGCCGCGCGCGAGGTTTTGGTGGCAACGAACGGCCGGCGCGCCCGATCGTGATAATCGCGCCGCGTCTGCGGCGTCAGTTCTTTTGGGTCTTGGTGTGCTTCAGGCTCAGGTTGGTCGGGTCGTAAAACAGTTCATAGAGCGTGCCGTCCTTGATCGCGTAAACCTCGTAGCAGGAACCCTCGATCTTGGACCGTTGCACTTGGTAACCAGCTGCCTTTGCCTTGGCTTCCGCTTCCGCCGCCGGTTTCCAGGAGGAGCGCTCCGCCTTGGTGCAATCCGTGTAGCCGTGAGCCATAGCCGACGACCCCGCAAGGAGCGCGACCAGAAGGACGGGCGCGAATGTCTTGATGTGCTGCATTTCCATCTCCGCATCATGTCGCCGTGGCGAACCCTGAACCTGCACCAAGCGTAGCGGAGCCACCGCGCTCCCTGTCAATTGCGCTTGGCGATCACGGTGATGCTGGAGAGATTCTAGCCAGCCGGAAAGGCTCGTACTATCCGTGGGCTGAGTGTCGTTCGTGTGAGGCTGCGGCCTTCAGCCTCAGCCTCACACCGGGCGAGGGAATCGGGATGCGGTGTCCGCCATGGCGGATATGAGCGGGGTCGCGATCCCCCGATGGAGTCGCGATCGTCAGTGTTTGGTCCGGCGAATTGTCTTCCGTGACTGGGGAGCCGCCATGACTGTCTCTATTCGAGACAACGGGCGCGACCAACTGATGCAGGAAATCCACATGTTAACTGAATATTAACGATGGAGCTTGAAGCCGGGCCGATGTCTTGCTTTGATTAGGGTCATGAGCACAACCCTGATCGAGGTTCGGCCGGCCAAAACCGTGGATGCATCTGCGGTGGCGTCGACGCATGACGAAGCGTGGCGGTCCGCCTATCAGGGCATCATTCCCGGCGCGGAACTCGACAAGCTGATTAATCGCCGCGGCCCGCAGTGGTGGCAGAGCGCCATCCGCAAGGGCAGCCGCGTCAGCGTGCTGGTGTTCGGTGACAAGGTCGCGGGCTACGCCAACTACGGTCGCAACCGCGCCCGCAGCCTGCATTTCGAAGGCGAGATTTACGAGCTCTATCTGCGGCCGGAGTTTCAGGGGCTCGGCTTCGGCCGTCGCCTGTTCACCGCCGCGCGCCGCGACCTGGTGCAGAGTGGGCTCAAAAGCATGGTGATCTGGGCACTCTCCGACAATGAGCCCGCCACCGAGTTCTATCGTGCGCTGGGCGGTCGGATGGTTGCGCGCTCGTCGGAGCAGTTCGGCTCGAAGACGCTCGACAAGGTGGCGTTCGCCTGGACCGAGTGACGGCGGCGTTTCACGCCGCCTGGATTGTTCTTGTCCTGATCGACAACAGCCGGAAAGCCGTCAGCCGGCGAAGCCGCCGCTCGTCAGGAACGCAGCTTCGTCGTCCGTCGTCGTGCGCCCCAGCACCTGATTGCGATGCGGGAAACGGCCGAACCTGCGAATGATGTCCTCGTGGATTTCGGCGTAGCGCAGGTTCTCGGCGTCGCCCAGCGTTTTGAACAACGCGACGCTGCGGTTCTGATCCGCCAGACTCTCGGAGTGTTCAAAGGGCAGATAGACGAACTGCCGCATCACGCTGTCGAGGCGTTGATCGACGCCGCGCGTGATGGCGCGGTCCGCGACCTCGCGCGCTTTGGCGTCGCTGGCAAAGGCCCGCGGATCGCCACGAAACATATTGCGCGGGAATTGATCGAGTACGATCAGCAGCGCCAGCGTGCCGTCGTCGCTGTTCTGCCAATCGTCGCGCTGACCGGCTAGAGCGGCTTCCCAGGTTGCGAGGAAGCGCCGCCGAATCTCGGCATCGAACGCCTCGTCCTTCTTGTACCAGCGTTCGTAACCAGCCTCACGCCAGAATGTGATGATCTCGGTGGGGGTGGCGTCGGTGTGATTCATCCGCGGAAGTTCCTGATGGGTGAGCTGCGACGATACATCCGCAACAACTAAAGCGTCATCACCGGGCTTGACCCGGTGATCCATCGTTTTTGAAAGATGATGGATACGCGGGTCAAGCCCGCGTATGACGTTGAGCGTACGGCGCGCTTGCGAGGAGAATCAAAAATTCCTTACGCCGCCGCCTGCTTCTTTTCGTCGCGCAATTCGCGGCGCAGAATCTTGCCGACGTTGGTTTTCGGCAATTCGGCGCGGAACTCGACCTGCTTCGGCACCTTGTAGGCGGTGAGCTGGGTTGCGCAGAACTTGATGACATCCTCGGCGGTGAGGTCGGGGTCTTTCTTCACCACGAACGCCTTCACCGCTTCGGTGGACTTCGCGTCCGCAACGCCGATCACCGCGCATTCGAGCACGCCCGGGTGGCTGGCGATCACTTCCTCGATCTCGTTCGGATAGACGTTGAAGCCGGAGACTAGGATCATGTCCTTCTTGCGATCGACGATCTTGGTGAAGCCGCGATCGTCCATCACGCCGACGTCGCCGGTGCGGAAGTAACCGTCGGGGGTCATCACCTGGGCGGTTTCGTCCGGCCGGTTCCAGTACCCAGCCATTACCTGCGGACCCTTGGCGCAAATCTCGCCGGCCTCGCCGAGCGGCACTTCGTTGCCGTCATCGTCGCGGATCGACAGCCAGGTCGAAGGCACCGGAAGGCCGATGGTGCCGCTGAACTTGTCGGTGTCGGCGGGGTTGCAGGTCAGCGTCGGTGACGTCTCCGAAAGGCCGTAGCCTTCCGACAACGCGCAGCCCGTCGCCTTCAGCCAGGCTTCCGCCACCGGCTTCTGCGTCGCCATGCCGCCGCCAAACGATGCCTTCAGCTTCGAGAAGTCGATTTTCTTAAAGTCGGGATGATTGACCAGCGCGTTGTAGAGCGTGTTGACCGCCGGGAAGCTGTTGACCTGATACTTCTGCAATTCCTTGATGAAGCCGCCGATGTCGCGCGGATTGGGAATCAGCAGGTTGACGCCGCCGGCGCGCACGCCAAGCAGGAAGCACGCCGTCAACGCGAAGATGTGATACAGCGGCAGCGCGCAGACGATGAACAGTTGATCGACCACCGGCGGCTTTTTCAGCGCCGGCTGCAGCCACGCGTCGTTCTGCAACATGTTGGCGATGATGTTGCGGTGAAGCAGCGTCGCGCCCTTGGATACGCCAGTCGTGCCGCCGGTGTATTGCAGAAAGGCGACGTCCTCGCGGGTGATGGTGGGCTTTTGCAGCTTCATGCCGCGGCCCGCCGCGAGCGCATCGTTGAAAGCCACGGCGCCCGGCAGCGAATAGGCGGGCACCATCTTTTTCACGCGCCGCACCACCAGATTGACGATGACTCCCTTGAAGCCGAGCAGGTCGCCCATGCTGCCGATGATGACGTGCTTGACGTTGGTTTTTGCGATCACCTTCTCCACGGTGGTGGCGAAGTTCTCCAGCACGATGATGGCTTCGGCGCCGGAATCCTTGAGCTGGTGTTCAAGTTCGCGCGGCGTGTAGAGCGGATTGACGTTGACGACGGCATAGCCCGCGCGCAGCACCGCGGCTGTGGCGATCGGATATTGCAACACGTTCGGCATCATCAGCGCGACACGCGCGCCCTTCGCCAGTCCCCTGCTTTGCAGATAGGCGGCGAGCGCCAGCGACATCTCGTCGACTTCGCGGTAAGTGATGGCCTTGTCCATGCAGATGAAGGCTTTGCGGTCGCGGAACTTGGTGAAGCTTTCCTCGAGCAGTTCGACCAGCGATCCATACTGCGTGACGTCGATATCCGCAGGCACTCCCGCCGGGTAATGCTTGAGCCAGATACGTTCCATGGTGTTTCCTCTTCTTGACGCCGCCTCGGAGATCGCAGGGGCGCCGGAATCCGATTGTTGGCGTGGCCTGCCCGTTCTTTCGACGGTTGCCAGTTCAGGGGAAGTATCGGGCAAAGCTCGCGCAATAGGCAAGCGGCCTGCGCTCTAACGACGCATGGCGCTACGTTTGGCCAGAACTGTCGGGGTCAGTTCTTCGGTTTTTCGCTGGCGGCGTGCTTCGGCTTGCCCTTCGGCGCGGGTTTGGCCGCTGTCGCTGGTTTGGTTGCGGGCTTATGAGCCGCCGGCTTTTCCGCCGGCTTCGCGGCTGGCTTGCCGGTCGCTCTGGCAGCGTTCGGCTTGCTCTTGGAATCGCCGGCGTCCGCGCTTTTGCTGCCGGCGGCTGGCTTCCTCGTATCGATGGTGACGGTGGTGCGCTTGTTGCCCTTGCTGTCGGTGCTGGCGTGGGCCTTGCCGCCGCGGCGCTTGGCGGCGCGGGATTTGCGGAAGTTTGCCGCCGCGGCTTCCTGAGCGGCTGCGTCGGCGGCGGCCGTGGCGATCAGGTCGGCGCCGCTTTTGGTCGGGCCGGTATAGACGATCACCGGCTCGGACGCGGCGGGGGCCGCCGCCAGCATATCCTCCGGCCGCAACGCTGGCGGCTTGAGGCCGTCTGCGAAGAAACTCAGCGCCGGATTGTTGGTGACGACGCCGGCGAGGGTATCGTCGTCCGGATTGTCGCTGGCCTGCCGTTTGCGATGCGGTCCACAGACATCGTCGCGCAGGTTCGGCGGTGCGGCGGCGATCGGTGCGAGATTGTCGACGGTGCCCAGCGCCGGCCGCAGCCAGGTCATGTTGCTGTTGCCGGAAAAGCCGCGTTCCAGCAGTCTGATCGCCTTGATCGAGCGCATCTGCGACGAGGATGCGCCGAGCACGACCGCGATCAGCCGACGGCCGTTCTGAGTGGCGGTGGCCATCAGGTTGAAGCCGGAGGCGCAGATGAACCCGGTCTTCATGCCGTCGGCGCCGGGAAAGCGGCCGATCAGCTTGTTGAAGTTAGGCGTGACGCGCCGGCCATAGCGGATCGACGGAATGTGGACGAAGTATTCGTATTCGGGCAGATCGCGGATGAAAGCGCGCGCCAGCATTGCGAGATCGCGCGCCGAGGTTACCTGACGGTCGTCGGGCAGGCCGTTGGGATTGACGTAAGTGGTTTGCGTCATGCCGAGCTGCGCGGCGGTCTGGTTCATCATCGCGGCAAAACCGTCGATCGAGCCGCCGACACCTTCCGCCAGCACCACCGCCATATCGTTGGCCGACTTCACCATCATCATCTTGAGCGCATTATCGACGGTGACTTGCGTGCCGGGAGGGAACCCCATCTTCGAAGGTTTCTCGGCGGCGGCGTTTGGCGACACCGTGAGCAGCTTGTCCAGCGTGATCCGGCCGTCCTTGACGGCCTTCAGCGTGACATAGGCCGTCATCACCTTGGTCAGCGAGGCCGGGTGCCACGGGAATGCGGCGTTCTCGGCTTCCAGAACCTTTCCGCTGTCGACTTCGACCAGCAGCGAGGCTTCCGCGTGAGCCGCCGCCGGCGTGGCGGACGTCACGGCAAATCCCGCGATGAGGAGAAGGCAGCTGAAAAAGGCGGCGGGCGTAGCGCGGAGAAAATGCACGATCCGAATCCGGTCCTTTGCGATCAATCAACGAAGACCGGACCTCGACGATGGCTTGGTCTTCGCGGGGTCAGGGGCGTCGCGTGGTCAGGCGATGGAGCGCTTGGTGAAGCGCGCGCATGTTCGCAGGATGGCGAAGCCTATACCGACAGCCTGCTCCCGAACAGAGGCGAAGGCGTTAATTCGTGGATGAAAGGGGCTGAATTTCGACCGTCGCAGAACAATCGGTGCGCGCGGTTCAGGATGGTTCCGAGGGCGCGGGCGACGTATTGGGGTGAGCGGAACCCTGCTCACTATCACGCACCATGAACTGCGCCTTCGCCAACCCGGCGAAGTGACCGCCTTGCGCCACCAGTTCATCGAATGTTCCGCTTTCGATCACGCGGCCGTGTTCGAACACCAAAATCATTGTCGCATCGCGAATGGTCGAAAGCCGGTGCGCGATCACGAACGTCGTGCGGCCTTTCATCACTTCGTCGAGCGCGGCGTTGACCTTGGCCTCGGTTGCCGCATCGAGCGCCGATGTCGCCTCGTCAAGAATCAGGATCGGCGGATCCTTCAACAGCGCGCGTGCGATCGACAGCCGCTGGCGTTCGCCGCCGGACAACATGCGACCGCGCTCGCCGGCATTGGTGTCGAATTTCAGTTCGCCTCGCTCGATGAAATCGAGTGCCTGCGCCCGTGCCGCGGCGATGCGCATTTCCTCGATGGTGGCGTCCGGCTTGCCGACCCGCAGGTTGTCCGCGATCGAGCGGTTGAACAGCAGCGCTTCCTGAAACACGACGCCGATATTCCGGCGCAACGCCGACAGCGTGATGCCGCGAATGTCCATGCCGTCGATCTTGATGACGCCGGATTGCGGGTCGAAGGCGCGATGCAGCAGCGCGATCGCGGTGGACTTGCCGGCGCCGGTCGAGCCCACCAGCGCGATGGTCTGGCCGGGCAGCGCGGTGAAGGAGACGTCCGCGACCGCCGGTCGCTTGCCGTCATAGGAGAACGACACGTTGTTGAATTCCACCAGGCCCTGCACGCGACCGGGATCGATGGCATCGGGCCGGTCGCGCACGGCGGGCACTGCATCGAGCACGTTGAAGAATTCCTGCAGCCGTGGCGCTTCCATGAACACGTTGTTGATGAAGGCGACCACCTGCTCGAGTTTCTGGATCAGCATGGTGGCGAACGAGACGAACATCACGATTTCGCCGACGCTGGTGAGTCCTTGCTGATGCAGTATGATGCCGACGGTGAAGATCGCCAGCACCGTGATGGTGGTGGAGGCGCGCGTCATCACCGTCACCAGTGCCCACCACGACAGCACCGGCAATTGCGCCGCGAGCAGCTTGTCGGCGATGCCGCGCAGGCCCTGCACCTCGGCGTCGATGCGCACGAAGCTCTGCACCAGCGCGACGTTGCCGAGCGCGTCGGAGGCGCGGGCGGAGAGATTGCTGTACTGCTCCTCGACCTCGTTCTGCATCTCGAACGTCTTGCGCACCACCAGCGTGGTGAGGACGGTGAAGACGACGCACAGCACGAACAGCAGGATTGCCAGCCGCCAGTTGATGTAGAGTGACAGCGGCAGCAGCACCACAAGCGACATGATCGCCGCGAAATGCTCGCGGAAGAAGCCCAGCCACAACCGCCACAATGCGTCGGTGCCTTGCAGCATCACCTTCATCAGCCGGCCCGAATGGGTGCCGGTGTGGAAGGTCAGCGGCAGTTGCATGATGTGCTCGAAGTAACTGGTCAGCACAGCTTGTCGCTGACGGTGAGAAAGCCGGTCGGCATTCAACGCCACGATCACGCCGCAGAGGATGGTGAACAGGCCGAACGCGACCCATGCCACAAGCAGCGGCCATGGTGACGTGGTCGATGACGCCAGCGGTCCGGTGGACGGGTTGCCGGAGAGTACGTCGACGATACGCCCGAACAGCACCGGCTCGGCGAACTGCGCGCCGGCCAGCAGCAGGTTGGCGGCAGCGAGGATCCAGCCGAGCCGCGCCTCCTTGCCGAGCAGTTCGAGCACACGGACGTAGAGTCGGAGCAGGGACATTGATCAGGCTCGTGGCTGGCAGCAGGAGAAAGGTTGGATAGACGCAGGAATCGCCAAGATCGAGACTCGTTGGCGATGACTGCATTAAAGCCGGATGCGCGGCGGAATCCAGTCGTTATTTGGCGGCCTGATCGAACTGGCGTTCGGTGGCGGGCGGCAGGAAGGACGGGTCGAAGACGTCGCTCGCCAACGGTTTCTCACGAAATTTGTGGTCACGTGCGAGGGCGTTGATCGACTGGTTCAGCCTTGTCGTATCGGCCGCGCCGAAGCCGTTGCGCCGAACGTTGTCGGTGAGGATGTTGTCGTGGAGAGCGGTCCGCAGCCGGGACGATTCGAGCGCGTGCTCGCCGCCATTCATCTGCGCCATTACGGCGTCGATCGCCGCGTTGGGGTCATTGATGGTCCGCCGCAGGCCTTTCATCGTCGCGCGAAGAAACGCGCGCACGGCCCCGGGTTGCTCCGCCGCGAATGTCGGGTTGACGATCAGTGCGGCCCCGTAGGCCGTGCTGCCGTGGTCCGCGAACCGGAGCACGGTGAGATCGTCCGCCGGGATGCCGCGATCGCGCAGGTTGACGGCGGAGAGATAGGAGAAGCCGGTGACGGCATCGACCTGTCCCGCCGCCAGCATCGGTTCGCGCACCGCCGCGCCGATGGCTTGCTGCTTCACGGCGGAGAGGGTGATGCCGTTGCGTTCGGCGATCGCCGGCCACATCCGGATCGACAGGTCGTCGGGGGCGACGCCGAGCGTCTTTCCGGTCATATCGGACAGAGTCGTGATGCCGCGGCTCTTGCGGGCGATGATGGCATAAGGCGCGGCGTCGAACAGCACGAATACCGCTTTCACGGCCGGTGCGTTCGGCGTATCCCGAAAGCGGATGAGCGCATTGATGTCGGCGAGGGCAATGTCGCTCGCACCCTGCGCCACGCGCGCGATGGCGTCGGTCGTACCCTTCGCGATATCGGTGGTGATGCGCAGCGCTTCGGATCGGAAATACCCGTTAGCCGTCGCGACAATGAAGGGAGCAGATGTGCCGTCGACAGGGCGGTCGAGCACAAATCGGACAGGAATGTTGGCGGCCGAATTGTCAGCCGAGGTTTGGGCGCGCGCCGGGGACGGACCGGTCACGCTGGCGGCCCATGGCAGCGCCGCGAGGTATTTCAGCAGGGTGCGTCGGCGTATCGTCACTGAGGCATACCAGGATGGCTGAGGCGGTGCGGTGTGCTGATCTCGCTGCATAAAGCCGCAAATCTGCGCGGATCGAGATGAACGAGAGATGACTGAGGTATCAGGGGCCGGTAGCGGTGTCGATGGTGGCTCTGGCGGCGGGAACCGAACGCGCCCGGTCCGGTTGTTGAGTCATTGAACGCAGATCAGTTGAACCACACATATTGGTTGAGACGTTTCAATCGGAAGGACAATGACATGATCACGCGCGCAGGATTGCCTCTGGCGACAGGACGGACAATGGCGTTTGCAGCGGCAACGACGCTGGCTCTGGCGTTGTCTCCGGCCCATGCCGCGCCAGGTGGCGGTTCAACTGGACCTGTCAAGGTCTCGAGCACCCTGACGACCCCTGCCGCGGCCGCGACGGATTTCAGCGCCGCACGACGAAATCGTTCCCATGTCCGACGCGGAAACGGCGGCGCCGCGGCTGCGGCGGCCTTTGCCGGAATCGTCGGCACCATCGGGGCCATCGCCGCGGCGCAGGCCAGTCGCGATGCTTACTATGACGCTCCGTATGCCTATGGTGACGGACCCTATTACGGCTCGCCCTATTATGGTCGCCCCTACTACGGCGGCCCGTATCGCTATGGATACGGCGAGAATCGTTATGACGGCGGCGGAAATATCATTCCCTGACGTCTGACCGGTGCGATGGCGAGCGTTAACACGCTCGCCATATCTTTCGTCTACTCTCCTCAGTATGAGTGATTCGCTCGATCGGCTTTATCAGGCGGTGCTTGCGGCTCGGGATTTGGATCCCGAGATGTCGCGCACCGCGCGCTTGCTCCGGCAAGGCCCGGCCAAGATGGCAAAGAAGCTGGCCGAGGAAGCCATCGAGGTGGCGATCGATGCGGTCAACGCCAAGCCCGATGCGGTGATCCGGGAGAGCGCCGACCTGTTCTATAATCTCGCGGTGCTGTGGGCCGGAGCCGGCGTTCGTCCCGAGGACGTGTGGCACGAAATGGACCGTCGCGAGCGTATGCTCGGCATCGCCGAGAAACTGCCGAAATCCTCGGACAAGATCGCCGCGCTGCGGCCGGCGGGGCGGCCGATCGTCGCACTGGATGGGGAGCGTCGCCGCGAACGACGATGATGCGGCCGCGGTGCGCGATTCATGACGGGCATGGCTGCGGCGTGTAATCTCGTGGACAAATCTGATGCAGAGTGCTTGATCGCGGCATGCTGAAACGCCTCTACGACTGGTTTATCGCCGCCGCCGACAAGCCCTCCGCCCTTTGGATCATGGGCGCGGTTTCGTTCGCTGAAAGCTCATTTTTTCCGATTCCACCCGACGTCATGCTGATCCCGATGTCGCTGGCGCGGCCACAGCGCGCATGGCTCTATGCGATCGTCTGCACGCTGACGTCGGTCGCCGGCGGCGTCGTGGGATATGCCATCGGCGCGGGCCTCTACGACTCGGTCGGTCTGTGGCTGATGCAGCTCTACGGTCTGACCGACAAGGTCGAGGCGTTCCGTGCCTCCTATGCCGAATGGGGCGCCTGGATCATCATCGGCAAGGGGCTGACGCCGATTCCCTACAAGCTGGTGACGATCACGTCCGGCTTCGCCGGTTACAATATCTGGCTTTTCATCCTGTGTTCGCTGATCGCGCGCGGCGGCAGGTTCTTCATCGTCGCGGTGCTGCTCAATCGCTACGGCGACGTCATCCGCGCCGAGATCGAGCGACGGTTGGGGTTCTGGGTCGCCGTCGGGGCCGTGGTGCTGGTGCTGGGCTTCGTGATTGCGCTCAAGTTGGTTTAGTCGGTTATCTTCGAATCACGCAGGCCGAGGACGAGCGCGTCCGTGTTGACGCGTGTCGTTTTGAAGGCTTGCCCTTTCGGGGGCTCCCGATAAGGTCGGGCCTATGTCTTGCGATATTCGGCACGCCGCAGCGGCCGTTCGAAACCATGTGGCGGTGGTTTTTCTGGCGCTTTCCGGGCTCGCGCTTGCAG
>CAUJJN010000277.1 GCA_963204905.1 Pseudomonadota bacterium | reverse complement strand
TCGAACGGCTGGTGGCGCATCCGGACAGCGGCCGTCCCGCCGGCGCGTTCCTGATCTGCGATCAGGCGGCGTTCGCGAAATACGGCCTCGGCTACGCCAAGCCGTTCCTGCCGACGCGCGGCCTGATCGACGCCGGCTATCTCTACAAGGCCGACAGCATCGCCGCGCTGGCCCCGATGCTCGGCATCGACGCCGACGTGCTCGGCCGCACCGTGACGGAGTACAATCGTCACGCGGCGAAGGGCGAGGACCCCGAATACGGCAAGGGCAAAAGCGTCTACGGCCACTATCTTGGCGATGCCGGCAACCCGATCAATCCGAACGTCGCGCCGCTCGACAAGGGGCCGTTCTACGCGGTGTGGATGCATGCCGGCGACATCGGCAACTTCGCCGGCATCCGCACCGACGAAAACGCCCGCGTGCTGCGCGCGGACGGCACGGCGGTCGCGGGCCTGTTCGCGGTCGGCAACGACATGGCCAGCGTGTTTCGCGGACGCTATCCCGGCGGCGGCTCGCTGATCGGACCGGCGATGACGTTCGGCTTCACCGCCGCGCGTTTCATCGCCGATGAGGCGGCGGCGTCGTAGCGGTCCGTCAGAAACCCGCGACGCTGCCGTGCAGGTCGTATTGATCGGCGCGCTCGATCTTCGCGGTGACGATCTCGCCGACCCTCAACGGACGCCGGCTTGAGAGATAGACCGCGCCGTCGATCTCCGGCGCATCGGCCTTCGAGCGGCCCTTCGCCACCGTCGGCCCGACCTCGTCGATGATGACCTGCTGACGGGTGCCCACCTTGCGCTTCAGCCGCCGCGCCGAAATCTTCTGCTGCCGCGCCATCAGCGCGTTCCAGCGGTCCTGTTTGACCTCGTCCGGCACCGGATTGTCCAATGCGTTCGAGGTCGCGCCAGCGACCGGCTCGTATTTGAAGCAGCCGACGCGATCGATCTCGGCTTCCTCGAGCCAGTCGAGCAAATAGGCGAAATCGCTCTCCGTCTCGCCGGGAAAGCCGACGATGAAGGTGGAGCGCAGTGCGAGGTCGGGGCACTGCTCGCGCCACATCTTGATGCGCGCCAGCGTCTTGTCCTGCGCCGCCGGACGCCGCATCGCCTTCAGCACCCCGGGGGCTGCGTGCTGGAACGGGATGTCGAGATAGGGCAGCACCTTGCCCTCGGTCATCAGGCCGATCACCTCGTCGACATGCGGATACGGGTAGACGTATTGCAGCCGCACCCAGGCGCCGAGGTCGCCAAGTTCGCGCGCGAGGTCGAGGAATTTGGCGCGCACCTCGCGGTCTTTCCACGGGCTTGTCGCGTACTTGATATCGACGCCGTAAGCGGAGGTGTCCTGCGAGATCACCAGCAATTCCTTGACGCCGGCGGCGACCAGCTTCTCCGCCTCGCGCAGCACGTCGTTGGCGGGGCGTGACACCAAATCGCCGCGCAGCTTCGGAATGATGCAGAAGGTGCAGCGGTTGTTGCAGCCTTCGGAAATCTTCAGGTAGGCATAGTGGCGCGGCGTCAGCTTGACGCCCTGCGGCGGGATCAGATCGAGGTGCGGATTGTGCAGCGGAGGCTTGGCGCGATGCACGGCGTCGAGCACGCTCTCGTATTGCTGCGGCCCGGTGATCGACAGCACGTTGGGATAGGCCTGTTCGATCTGCTCGGGCTCCGCGCCCATGCAGCCGGTGACGATCACCTTGCCGTTCTCGGCCATGGCCTTGCCGATGGCGCCGAGCGACTCGTTCTTGGCGCTGTCGAGGAAGCCGCAGGTGTTGACGATGACGAGGTCGGCGCCGTCGTGCTTGCGCGCGAGTTCGTAACCTTCAGCGCGCAGCCGGGTGATGATGCGCTCCGAATCCACCAGCGCCTTCGGGCAGCCGAGCGAGACGAAGCTGATTTTCGGGGCGGTGGTGGTCTCGGCGGTCATCGGGCGTCCGTGTCGTTGCAGCGCAGGAGCTAACCCCGTTGCGGCGGGCTGGCAAGCCGGGGTGGCTGCTTTCACGTTTGGTGAATTTCCGGGCAGTGCGGAATTTTGTCCAAAAATTAATCAGGTAACGTCCATGAGGTGAGCAGGCCGAAATTCGAGGCAGACCAGATTGCGGACCGTCCACTCCCACACAGTCCATTGAAATAAAACACTTTTGTGCTCTGCACAATGAAATGGCACGGTGCTTGAATAGGACAGCCTGACCGGCGGCATGGAGCGCTCGGTCGCGCGGCGCGGGCCGGCGCATAATCGCAGAGGAGCTTCGATGTCCTATCTCGTACCTTCGGAATTCGTGACCAAGATGGTGGACGCCGGCGAATCCAAAGTCTTCATGTCGACGCGCGATACGGTGATCCGCGCCTACATGGCCGGCGCGATCCTGGCGCTGGCGGCGTGGTTCGCCATCACCATTAACGTCAACACCGGCCAGCCGCTGGCCGGCGCGATCCTGTTCCCGGTCGGCTTCTGTATGCTCTATCTGCTGGGCTTCGATCTGCTGACTGGTGTGTTCGTGCTGGCGCCGCTGGCGCTGATCGCCAAGCGTCCCGGTGTCACCGTCGGCGGCGTGTTGCGCAACTGGGGGCTCGTCTTCGTCGGCAATTTCGCCGGCGCGCTGACGGTGGCGTTCATGATGGCCTTCGTTACCACCTTCGGCTTCACCCAGGGGCCGGACAAGGTCGGCGCCGTGATCGCCAACATTGGCGAGGGCCGCACCCTGGGTTACGCCTCGCACGGCGCCGCCGGCATGGCGACGCTGTTCATTCGCGGGATGCTCTGCAACTGGATGGTCTCCACCGGCGTGGTCGGTGCGATGGTCTCGACCTCCGTGAGCGGCAAGGTGATCGCGATGTGGATGCCGATCATGCTGTTCTTCTACATGGTGTTCGAGCACTCGGTGGTGAACATGTTCCTGTTCCCGGCCGGCCTGATGCTGCATGCGCCGTTCTCGGTGATGGACTACCTGATCTGGAACGAAATCCCGACCGCGCTCGGCAACCTCGTCGGCGGTCTCACCTTCACCGGTCTTACGCTCTACGCGACCCATGTGAAGACCGCGCCGAAGCGTGAACTGCGCTCGGTGTCGCCGCGCGCCGCCTGATCGGTCGGGCCTGACAGCGGGAGCCTCGCCGGATAGGGTGAGGCTCCCTGCCATGTTGATGCATCCATGCCGCGCGAACTTCGCCTGTCGATCGGTCAGGCGTCCGAAACGGGACGCAAGGAGACCAATCAGGATTTTCACGGCGCGTTGATCCCCGACGCGCCGTTGTCGACGACCAAGGGTATCGCCGTCGCGATTGCCGACGGCATCAGCAGCAGCGAGGTCAGCCGCGTCGCCGCGGAGTCGGCGGTGAAGAGTTTCTTCACCGATTACTATTGCACTTCGGAAGCCTGGTCGGTGAAGACCTCGGCGCAGCGCGTAATCGCCGCGACCAATTCATGGCTTCACGCCGAGACCCGGCGCGGACGCCATCCCTACGACAGCGACAAGGGCTTCGTCTGCACCTTCACCGCGATCGTCTTCAAATCCGCCACCGCGCATATCTTTCATGTCGGCGACTGTCGGGTGTTTCGCGTCTCGGGCCGGACGCTGGAACAACTGACCGACGATCATCGCGTCATCGTTTCGTCGGCGGAGAGCTATCTGGGCCGCGCGCTCGGCGTCGAGCCGCGCGTCGAGATCGACTACCGGCCGGTGTCGCTCGAAGCGGGCGACCTGTTCGTGCTGGCGACCGACGGCGTCTACGAATGGCTGCCGCCGCGCCTTGTCACGGACATCATCGCGGCCAAAGCCGACGATCTCGACGCCGCCGCGCGCGCGCTGTTGCAAACTGCTTTCGAGCGCGGCAGCACCGACAATCTCACCGTCCAGATCGTCCGCGTCGACGAATTGGCGGACGGGGAGGCCAGCGAATTTCTGCGCGGTGTCGAACTGCCGCCGCCGCCGCTGCCGGAACCGCGCGCGGAGTTCGACGGCTATCGCATCATCCGCGAACTTCACGGCAGCAGCCGCAGCCACATCTATCTCGCCACCGATATCGCGAGCGGGCGCCTCGTCGCGCTGAAAATTCCGTCCATCGACGCGCGCGGCGATCCGGCCTATCTGCGGCGCTTCCTGATGGAGGAGTGGGTCGCGCGGCGGATCGACAGCCCCTACGTGCTGAAGCCGGAAGCGCCGATGCGTCCGCGCAATTTTCTCTACGTGGTGATGGAGTTCGTCGAGGGCCGCACCCTGACCCAATGGATGATCGACAACCCGCGCCCCGATCTGGAGACAGTGCGCCGGATCGTCGAGCAGATCGCAGAGGGACTGATGGCGTTTCATCGCCGCGAGATGCTGCATCAGGATCTGCGGCCCGAGAACGTGATGATCGACGCGACCGGCACGGCGAAGATCATCGATTTCGGTTCGGTGCGGGTGGCGGGCGTCGCCGAGACGATGCCGGAGACGGACGGCGACATTCTCGGCACGGTGCAATACACCGCGCCGGAATATTTTCTCGGCGCGGCCGGCAGCGATCAGTCGGACCTCTATTCGCTGGGCGTCATCGCCTATCAGATGCTGACGGGCCGCTTGCCATACGGCGCGGCGGGCGGGCGCGCGCGCACGGCGGCATTGCAGCGGCGGCTGAAATACCGGCCGGCGACCAGCGAGGCACGCAACATTCCGGCGTGGGTCGATGGCGCGCTGCGCCGGGCGGTGCATCCCGATCCGGCAAGGCGCTACGACGCGCTGTCAGCGTTGCTATTCGATCTGCGTCATCCCAACCCGGCCTTTCTCGCGGCCTCCACGCCGCTGCTCGAACGCAACCCGCTGCGGTTCTGGCAGGGGGTGTCCATGCTGCTGGCTGTCGTGGTCGTGGTGTTGCTGGCGCTGTTGGCCAGGCGCTGACGTGTGTGGCGCTGCATAAACATTAGGCAGCCGCGACCGTTTCCCTTGCGGTTTCGCGATCGATCGCCCGTCCGGTCCCGCCGCGATGTTGCAGGTGATTGATGTATCGAAGCAATTTCGATGTCTTCGGCATGGCACAAAACTTGATTGCTGCATTGCGTCGGGCTTCGCGTTGGGCGGAGACCGTGGAAGCGAACTGACGACTGATGAAGCATGAGACTGTGACGGCCGATTTCAGCGACGAACAGAAGCGTTACCTCGAAGGCTTCATGTCCGGGGTGCAAGCGGGGCGCCTCGGGCGGAGCGGCGGCGGGGTGGGGACCCCCGCCGCCAGTTCCGATAGTGAGCCGGCCGGACCCGACGCCGAGCATCTGAAGGCGCAGGATCGTTTCCTCAAGGACGGCAAGAAACTGTCCGACCCGGAGAAATTCAAGCGCGAGCAGCATCCGTTCGACGCTTACGAGCGGTTGAAGGCGCAGGCGCGCGACAACGCCGCACCGCCGCCGCCGGACAATTTCCGCTGGCGCTACTACGGCATGTTCTACGTCGCGCCGGCGCAGGCCTCGTACATGTGCCGGCTGCGAATTCCCAACGGCATCCTGAAGGCACATCAGTTCGCGGGCACCGCCGATCTCGCCGAGCGCTACGGCGGCGGCTACAGCCACGTCACCACGCGCGCCAACCTCCAGATCCGCGAGATCGAACCGCGCAACGCCGTGGCGATGATCGAGGGCATCACCGACATCGGCCTCTGCTCGCGCGGCTCCGGCGCCGACAACATCCGCAACGTCACCGGCACGCCGACCGCCGGCATCGATCCGCGCGAATTGCTGGATACAAGGCCCTATGCGCGCGAGTGGCATTTCCACATTCTCAACGACCGCTCGCTAAACGGCCTGCCGCGCAAGTTCAACGTCGCCTTTGATGGCGCTGGCACCATTCCCGTGCTGGAGGACACCAACGACATCGCGTTCGCGGCCGTCGAGGTGAAGGACGGTTTCGGTGTCGAACCCGGCATATGGTTTCGGCTTGGGCTAGGGGGCATCACCGGGCACAAGGATTTTGCCCGCGACACCGGCGTCATCGTCCAGCCGAATGAGGCGACCATGGTGGCGGACGCCATCGTGCGTGTGTTCATCGAACGCGGCGACCGTACCAATCGGCTCAAGGCGCGATTGAAATATGTGCTCGACGCCATGGGTTTCGAGGCGTTCCTGAAGGAGGTGGAGGACCGTTACGGCAAGTCGCTGACGCGCGTTCCGGCCGAGGCCATCGCGCCGCGTCCGGCCTTCGACCGCTCCGCGCATATCGGCGTGCATTCGCAGGCGCAGCCGGGGCTGAACTGGATCGGCGTGGTGCTGCCGCTCGGCAAGCTGACCTGCGATCAGATGCGTGGTCTCGCGAGAATCGCGCAGGATCTCGGCGACGGCGATATCCGGCTGACGGTGTGGCAGAACCTGCTGATCTCCGGCGTGACCGATGCCAACGTGCCGCTCGCGGCGGCAGCGGTCGATGCGCTGGGTCTGGCGACAACCGCGTCGCCAATCCGCGCCGGGCTGGTCGCCTGCACCGGCAACGCCGGCTGCAAGTTCGCGGCCTCCGACACCAAGCGGCACGGCGACGCGATCGCGAGGTGGTGCGAGACGCGCGTGGCGGTCGATATGCCGCTCAACATCCATCTCACCGGATGCCATCACTCGTGCGCGCAGCACTATATCGGCGACATCGGCCTGATCGCGGCGAAGGTCGCAATCAACGACGACGGCGACACGGTGGAGGGCTATCACCTCACCACCGGCGGCGGCTTCGGCCCCGACGCCGCGATCGGGCAGGAGGTCTATCGCGACGTCAAGGCCGACGACGCGCCGCGCGTCGTCGAGCGTCTGTTGCGGGCCTACATGAGCAATCGTCTCTCGCCCGAAGAAACCTTCGTCCAGTTCTCCCGCCGTCACGACGCGGAAACCTTGCGGCGGATGGCGGATGCGGAGGTGGCGGCATGAACCAGACCACACCGTTGGGGCGGCTTCAGGTGATCCCGGAAAACGCGCCGTTCTCCGACGAACAGCGCGCGTGGCTCAACGGCTTTTTGGTCGGCGCGTTGCAGCTCGACGGCAATGTGCCGTTGTCCCCGGACCAGAACGCCGCGATCGTCGGCGGCCTCGCGGCCACCGAGGACGATGACGACGATGCGCCGTGGCACGACCAGACCATGCCGATCGCGGAGCGCATGAAGCTCGCCGATGGCAAGCCGCTGCGGCGGCGCATGATGGCGGCGATGGCGCAGCAGGACTGCGGCCAGTGCGGCTACAACTGCCGCGACTATTCGGATGCGCTGGCGGCGCGGACCGAGGAGCGGATCAATCTCTGCGTGCCGGGCGGCAAGGACACCGCGCGGATGCTGAAGGCGCTGCACGCCGAACTCGACGCCGCGCCGGCGGCGAAGGCCGCGCCGACCGCCGCCGTCACGTCGCCTGCGCCCGTCGGCGCGCCGGGACGCTCGCGCGATAATCCGGCGGTCGCCACCTTGCTGTCGCGCCGGCTGCTCAACAAGCCCGGCTCGGAAAAGCAGACGTGGCACATCGAGTTCGATCTCTCGCAGGGCGATCTCGACTACGTGGTGGGCGATTCCTTCGGGGTGTTTCCGCGCAACGATCTCGGCCTGGTCGATCAGGTGATCGCGGTGCTCGGCGCGTCGCCCGCGACGCAGGTGAACGGAAAGGCGCTGCGCGACGTGCTGCGCGACGACGTCTCGCTGGCGCCGGCGCCGGACAAATTGTTTGAACTGCTGTCCTTCGTCAGCGGCGGCGCGTTGCGCGAAAAGGCGCGGGCGCTGGCGCAGGGCGACGACCCCGACGGCGACGCCACGCATCTCGACGTGCTGGCGACCTTGCAGAAGTTCATGGGCGTGCGGCCGCATCCGGAAGCCTTCGTCGAGGCGCTCGATCCGTTGCAGCCGCGGCTCTATTCGATCTCGTCGTCACACAACGCCGCGCCGGGCCGGCTGTCGCTGACGGTGGACACCGTGCGTTATGTGATCGGCAAGCGCGGGCGGCTCGGCGTCGCCTCGACCTATCTCGCGGAGCGCGCCACCATCGGCGACGAGGTGCGCGTCTATGTGCAGAAGGCGCACGGCTTCGCGCTGCCGGAGAACATGGATACGCCGGTCATCATGATCGGCCCCGGCACCGGTGTCGCACCGTTCCGCGCGTTTCTGCAAGATCGCGAGGCGACCAGGGCGACCGGCCGCAACTGGCTGTTCTTCGGCCACCAGCGCCGCGATTGCGATTTCTTCTACGACGACGAACTGAACGCAATGAAGATGTCGGGCTTGCTGACGCGCCTGTCGCTGGCATGGTCGCGCGACGGTGCGGGGAAGTTCTACGTGCAGGACCGCATGCGCGAGGTCGGCCGCGAACTCTGGACCTGGCTAGCGGACGGCGCGCACATCTATGTCTGCGGCGACGCCAAGCGCATGGCGAAAGACGTCGAACGCGCGCTGGTCGATATCGTTGCGCAGTTCGGCGCGCGGTCCACCGACGAGGCGATTGCCTTCGTCGCCGATCTCAAGAAGAAGGGGCGGTATCAGCAGGACGTGTATTAGGTCGCGCGCTCGTCAGTCTTGCTTGCGCAAGGAAAGTCGCACGCACGGTTGCGAACATCCGGCTGTGATTCAGTGTTGCCCTGCGACTTCCTTCAAAGAGCGTCGGTAGTGTGTGGCGACAACGCCGTTGCTGAGCGGCTTCGCCGAAACCAGTTCGAGCCGTCGCGCGCTCGGCAAGCCGGTCTCATACAGGGTGGGGCCATGGCCGACGATCCGGGGGTGAACGAGGAACCTGTACTCGTCGATCAAATCCAGCCGATCCAGCTCGGTCGCGAGCTTGACGCTGCCGAGAAGCACGCCCGCCGGGGTCGCAGCCTTGAGATTTTGAACGGCGGCTCGCAAATCACCGGCGATGCGATGACTATTGTTCCACGGAAAATCGTCTCGGGTTGAGGACACGACGTACTTCGGCTTGGCCTCCAGCTTAACCGCCCATTCGCGTATTGGCGGCGGCGCCTCCACCTCGCCGCGGGCGACGGCAGGCCAAAAGCTCTCCATCATCTCGTAGGTGACGCGGCCCCACAACATCGCGCCGCTCTCATCCATGAGGCGCGTGAAGAAGCTGTGCGTCTCGTTGTCCGCGATTCCCTGCTGGTGGTCGACGCAGCCGTCCAAGGTGATGTTGGTGCTGAAGATCAGGAGTCCCATGCGATCAGCCTATGATCCTCTGCTGTCATAGTCACGCGGTTCGCACGCGTGCCATCCCGACAGCGCGCGAAAAAATTGTTCTCTGGACGCCATGACTGGAGAATGGTCGTGCCGCATCGTCGCGCCTGAAAGCGGGGCCATTGCTATTTTCTCAGGGTGGTTGCGATTTTCCATATCAAGGCTTCACTATCTTACGCCAAGACATGGAGCCTGACGATGCGCGATTCCGAAACCCGACGATCCGTTCCCGTGCGCGAACTGGTCGCACGCGCGGAGACCCGGATCCATGCCGTGGCGTTGGGCGGCGCTTTCATCCTGATCGCCGCCGTGCTGTTCGGTACATTGGCCCATCGGCCGTTCTAGCCGACGCCGCCCTCATTGCGAGCAGCGCGAGCGACGAAACCATCCAGTCTTGCCTCGTGGTCCCTGGATTGCTTCGCTCGCAATGACGAAGATACTCAGGCCGCGTGAAACGGCTTCACCGCGATGCCGTTGTCCTTCAGCGCCTGTCGCACCGCGCGGGCGATATTGACGGCGCCCGGCGTGTCGCCGTGAATGCATACCGTATCGATCTGCACCTTGATGGCCTTGCCGGTGATCGACACCACCGCGCGGTCCTGCACCCTGCGCACCACGCGCTGCGCGATCTCGTTGGCGTCGTGCAGCACCGCGCCGGGCTTGCGGCGCGAGACGAGATTGGCGTCGTCCTCATAGGCGCGGTCGGCGAACACCTCGTGCGCCAGCGGCAACCCGGCGGCTTCACCCGCTATCGTCAGCTTGCTGTTCGCCAGCACCACGAAGGTCAGGGTGCGATCGACCGCCTTGATCGCCGACGCGATGGCGCGCGCCGTCATGTCGTCCTCGCAGGCGACGTTGGAGAGCGCGCCGTGCGCCTTGACATGCGTCACCTTGTGGCCGGCAAGGGCGGCCACCGCTTGCAGCGCGCCGATCTGATAGGCGACGAGATTTTCGATCTCGGAATAGGTCAGGCCTGCCACCGGACGGCGGCCGAAGCCGTGCAGATCGTGATAGCCGGGATGCGCGCCGATAGCGACGCCGCGCGCCTTCGCCAGTTCCGCCGTCTTGCGCATGATGTCGGGGTCGCCGGCGTGAAAACCGCAGGCGATATTGACGCTACTGGCGAGGTCGAGCATGGCGTTGTCGTCGCCCATCTGCCATGCGCCGAAACCTTCGCCGAGATCGCAGTTGAGATCGATGGTCATGTGTTGTCCCCTCGGTTGGTTCAGGGTTGTTGCTCTTGTGGAAAATCGTTCTGCCAGGTGCGCGCATCGACGGCGCTGACCGCGCTGCCGGCGATGTTGGCGGTCTGCAATGCCGCGATGTTGAGTTCGACGTTCGCGACATCGACCATGCGCGCGGGCAGGTCTTGCATGAGCGCGGCAAACGCGATGGCCGCGCGCCGTGCCTCGTTGACGCTCACCGCCTGGAAGCGAAACGGACGGCCCGGCGGCAGCTGCGCGAAGCGACCGAGATCGGCGCCGACCACGGTCGCGATCTTCGGGTAGCCGCCGCTGGTGCCGCGGTCCGGCATCAGCACGATCGGCTGACCGCTGCCCGGCACCTGAATGCTACCGTTCACGGTGCCGTCGGACACGATGTTGTGGCCGTGCTGGTGGTGAATAACGGGGCCTTCGAGTCGATAGCCCATGCGGTCGCTGGTCGCGGAAATCGTCCATGTGCCGTCGAGAAAGATTTTCACGGCGTCGCCGAATTCATCGTCCTGCGGCCCGAGCACGACGCGGATCGGATCGGACGAGGGGGGAAGCGCGGGGAGCGCGTGTTCGGGGCGCTCGGTGGCCGCGCGTACGTCGAGATGATCGCCGCTCTGCAGGGGGCGTGGCACCGGAGCGCCGAGACCGGCGCGTGCGTTGACGGAGAGGCTGCCGAACGCGGCTTCGCCCAAGATGCCGCCTTCGACGGCGAGATAGCTGAACACGCCGTCGCGCGCCGCGCCGATGACCAGCCGTTCGCCGGGCATCAACAGCGCGGATTGATTGAGCGGCAGCACGCGATCGTCGATCCTGATGCTGCGCGCCGCGCCGGCCGCCGCGATCCGGATCGCGTCGTCCTGCGAGGTGAAGGTGGCAGGGAACGGACCGAGCTCGATGGCGGCGGCGAACGGCGCGTTGCCGGCGAGGGTGTTCGCGGTTGCCAGGGCCAGCCGATCCATCGCGCCGCTCGGTGTCAGACCGTAGCGTTGCGCGCCGAAGCGACCGGCATCCTGCACCGAGGTCGCGGGCCCGACATTGGCGACAAGCAAGCGGCTCATGACGCGGCCAGTTCGGCGACAATGTCGCCGTGCTCGGCGGCGCGCTCCATCTCATCGAACGTCTTTGCGTCGATGGCATGGAAGCTGATCGTGTCGCCGGGCTCTAGCAGGAACACAGGATCGCGCTGAAACTGATAGGTGCGCACCGGCGTGCGTCCCAACAGATGCCAGCCGCTCGGCCCGGCGATGCACTGGATGCCGGTCTGCACGCCACCGATGGAGACGGTGCCGGGCGGCGTCAGGAGACGCGGTTCCCGCCGCCGCGACAGTTCCAGCGCGGGATCGAGACCGCTGAGATAGGACCAGCCCGGCGTGAAGCCGATCATGGCCACACGGTAAACCGGCGCGGTGTGGCGCGCGATCAGCGCCTCGGGCGTAAGGTCGAGCGTCTTGGCGACCTGGTCGAGATCGATGCCGTGCTCGCCGCCATAGGCCACCGGAATGCGCCAGTGCCGTGACGCGATGGCGTCCGTCACAGGTTGCGCGGCGAGCGCGATCAAGTGGCTTCCCAAGGTCTCGAAATCGATCCGCAGCGGATCGTAATGCACCAGCAGCGAGCGATAGGTCGGCACCGTTTCGGTGATGCCGGCGATCGGCTCTTCCTTGAACCGACGGTCGAGCGCCAGCACGCGCCGGTTGGCGTCGTCGTCGATCCGGCGGCTGAACTCCACGGTGATCGCGGCGTCGCCACTGGGCAGGATGCGGGGCGGGAGAAATTCTGCGGCCATGCCTGTCTGCGAGCCCTTCTGCAACGGTCCCAGCAATACCCTGTTTCGGCTGCGGAGGGAATTCGGTTTGCGCCAATAAATGCAGTCATTTCAATAAACTAATCGACATCTCATCGATAAGGCGGAGTAATCGTCACCCGCCGCGCGCGGAGCTGATGTCTGATGCTTCGGCCTTGACGCCTCCCGCCACGGACGCAAGATGCCGCGCATCTTGTCCTCATCGGAGTCACTCGTTCCATGTCGCTTTCCCCGCAGGCCATCGCAACCCTGTCGCAGGTCTCCACCGCGACCATCACCACTGTCCTGCTGAAGAAAGGCCTGCGCAATCTTTGGCTGCGCGGCGCGCGGCCGCTGCGGCCCGGACAACCGCGACTGGTTGGGCCAGCGTTCACCTTGCGCTTCGTGCCGGCGCGCGAGGATCTGGCGACGCCGGAATCGTGGTCGTCGCCGATCTCGACCCGCACCGCTATCGAGGCGATGCCGGAAGGCTGCATCGCCGTGGTGGACGCGATGGGTGTCAGCACCGCGGGCATCTTCGGCGACATCCTCTGCGCGCGCATGGTGCAGCGGAAGGTGACGGCACTGGTCAGCGACGGGGTGGTGCGCGACATCGAGGGGGTGCTCGGCACCGGGCTGCCGACCTGGTGTAACGGCGCGGCCGCGCCGCCCTCGGTCGCGGGGCTCACCTTCGTCGGCTGGGGCGAGGGCATCGCCTGCGGCGGCGTGGCGGTGTTTCCCAACGATATCATCGTCGCAGATCAGGACGGCGTGGTGCTGATCCCGCAGGCGTTGCTGGATCACGTTCTCGCCGAAGGTCCGGAGCAGGAGCGGATGGAGGCGTGGATCGTCGAGGAGGTCAACAACGGCGCGTCGCTGCCGGGGCTCTATCCGATGAACGCGGAAACCAAGGCGCGCTACGCCGCGTTCAAGGCCAAAACCTGAGATGTAGGACTTGAGATTGAAGACCTAAGCGTCGCGCAATAGCACGGAGGCACCATGGATATTCATCGCAACGGAGCGCGGCCCACGCGACGCGGGCCCGCCGATTATTTCACTGGCACCGTCTGGATGGATACGATCGTCAACGCGCCGGCACCGGCACGGGTGGCGGCGGCGCGGGTCGCGTTCGAACCCGGCGCGCGGACGGCGTGGCACACCCATCCGCTCGGCCAGACGCTTTACGTGATCTCCGGCGTCGGGCGCGTGCAGACACTGGGCGAACCGGTGCGCGAAATCCGCGCCGGCGACACGGTGTGGATTCCGCCGGGCGAGAAACACTGGCACGGCGCGGCGCCGGACCACGCCATGACCCACATCGCGATGCAGGAAGTGGTCGATGGCAGCGCTGTCGACTGGATGGAGCAGGTCAGCGACGCGGACTACACCAAGGCGGTGGCGACGGAGTGATTGTCGCTGGTGCGAAATCCCGTCCGCGTCATTGCGAGGAGCAGAGCGACGAAGCAATCCAGCCTTTTCAAGAAAGACCGGATTGTTTCGCTTCGTTCGCAATGACGGAGGCGATCGGCGCTTACTCCACCCGCGTCCAGGTCTGGCCGCCGCAGAACATGCCGCCGAACGCGCAACCCTGAACCCGAAGCTTATCGGCCCCCTTCAGCGCGATGGTCGAGTCATAGGTGCCGCCGCCCTTCGGGTCGTGGATGCGGCCGCTCCACTTGGCGCCGGTCGGGCGCATGTTGATCAGCACCTTTTCCTTGTTCTGGTTGGTCCTGGCGTCGAGCGAGTAGCCGCAGATGTTGGAGCCGCACGCCTCGATGCGCACCTTGCCTTCCTTCTC
>CAUJJN010000276.1 GCA_963204905.1 Pseudomonadota bacterium | reverse complement strand
CGCCACGCCGGAGAAGGCGAGGGCTTCTTCGCCCACGGTCACGCCGTAGCGGATCGCCTTGCCGTTATCGAGCACGTAGTAAAGGTAGTGATTGTCGGAATCGACCAGGATCGAACCCGGCGTTTCCTTGCGGTGATAATCAACGATGGCGCGGCGGAACGGCTGCGCCACCGGGCTCTTGTCATAGCGGACCTTGGCCAGCAATTCCTTGTCGCGCGGCTTGAACTGGTTGGAGTTGCTGGCTTCGAACTGCGTGGCGGTCTGGCAACCAGCCAACATCAACCCGGCGGCGAGAAGTCCCAACTTGGCGAACAACGACATCAACTTAATCCAATCTGCTTGATACCCGCGCTTCCGCCGGACCGCCCGGCCTCGCGATATCTGTTTCCGTTTCGAGAGGCTGGCGCGGGGACATTCGGTCCCGAAACCCGCCCGGTATTCCGAACGCCGGTCAGGCCGGCGTTCACCGTCAATCCGTCACGCGCCCTAGTAATTGCCGTTGCTGCTTCCACCCTGCAAAGCCAGTTTGGAATTATAGGGCGAGTCACCGTGCTTCGGCTCCAGTACCACCACCACGGTCCCGAGCTTGACGCGATTGTAGAGGTCGATGGCGTCCTCGTTGGTCATGCGGATGCAGCCCGAGGAAATCGACGCGCCGATGTATTCCGGCTGGTTGGTGCCGTGGATGCGGAACAGCGTGTCCTTGCCGTTGGCGTAAAGATACATCGCCCGCGAACCCATCGGATTGTCCGGTCCCGGCGCTACGTATTTCGGCACGCCCAGCCGCTCGATCTCGCCCGGCGTCGGATGCCATGCCGGCCATTCGGTCATCGCGCCGACCTTGGCGATGCCCGACCAGGCCATGGCTTCCTCGCCGACAGTGATCCCGTAACGGATCGCCTTGCCGCCATCGAGGACGTAATAGAGGTAGTGATTGTCGGAATCGACCATGATCGATCCCGGCTCTTCCTTGCGGTGATAATTCACGATGGCGCGGCGGAACGGCTCGGCGACCGGCGTGTTGACGTAGCGCACCTTGGCAAGGAGGTCCTTGTCATGCGGCTTGAAGGTGGTGCTGTTGGTGGCCTCGAAGTGCGTCGCCGTGGTCTCCACGCATCCTGCCAGCAGCAGGCCGACGGCGAGCACGCTCAGTTTCATGAGCGACGACTTCGGAATTGGCAGCTTCACATGCAGCGACATTGCGCGATCCGTATCTGGTGCGGTCCCGTCGATCATACGGCCGACATCCAGATATCGGCGCCGGCACGGGCGATTCCGCTGCTATTACTATCGCTGAAACCCGCCATAATTCCAGCGGTTAGACGCTGGCTTCGCTATGCAACATGGCGGTTGTGATATTTTTGCCGCAACGCGAGGGGCGGCGGGGCGCATTTCACCACGTCGGTACCACCGGAGTTCTGCCTGGTCACGCGGTTGTCATCCGCCGGTGCCAACGCTGCCCGGAAACGCTTGCCAGAATCGGCCGGATTGGCGCACTCAGGCGAGCGGTCCCGCGACCTCGCGCCGCCATTCGACCGGCCTCACCCCGTCTGGAGTTTCCGTATGCTGACCATTTTCGTGCCGGCCGGTTCAGCCCTGAAGAAAGTCGATTGCACGGATCTGGGGGCGTTGCCGGACGACGCGGCATGGGTCGACATGGTGAACCCGACGATGGAGGAGGACCGCGCCGTCGAACGCCTGCTGCGGATCGCGGTGCCGACCCGCGAGGAGATGCAGGAGATCGAGATCTCCAGCCGCCTCTATGTCGAGAACGGCGCGCGCTACATGACCGCAATCCTGATGTGCAGTTCGGAAACCGACGCGCCGCGCACCACGCCGGTGACCTTCATCATGTCGGACCGTCGCCTGGTGACGGTGCGCTACGACACGCCGCGCCCGTTTGCCGCCATCGAGCATAAATTACTGCGCAGCGCGCCGCCGGATATCACCGGCGAAGGCGTCATGATGGAACTGTTCGAAGCCGTGATCGATCGCTGCGCCGATATTCTCGAGCGCGCCGGCGCCGATGTCGATGCGGTGAGCCGCGAGATTTTCGAGCCGGAAGGCTCTGCGCGCACCGGCCACGCCAAGCGTTATTCCGATATCCTGATCACGATCGGCCGCAAGGGCGACCTCACCTCGAAAGTGCGCGAGAGTCTGGTGTCGATCGGCCGCGTGGTGACCTTCGTCGTCGCCGAGGCGGACAATGTGAAATGGTCCAAGGAGCGGCGCGCGCAGCTCAAGACCATGCAGCGCGACGTCGCCTCGCTGTCCGATCACGCGTCCTATCTGTCCAACAAGATCACCTTCGTGCTCGACGCCATGCTCGGTGTCGTCAACCTCGAGCAGAACAACATCATCAAGCTGTTTTCGGTGATGGCGGTGGTGTTGATGCCGCCGACGCTGATCGCTTCGATCTACGGCATGAACTTCAAGGCCATGCCGGAGCTGGAATGGGCGCACGGCTATCCGTTGGCGCTGGTCGCGATGCTGTGCGCGGCGATCGGCCCGTACATGTTCTTCAAGTGGAAGAAGTGGTTGTAACGCCAGCGCGCGGCAGGGTTGCAGGCTGGCCCGTCGCGGTTTGTTTTTCATTTCTCATTCAAGATGAACAGTTCGTTGCCGCGAGCAGCGGGATATCGCAAAAACCCTTGTGTCACGGGCATTTTCCTCCTCCTTGGAGGAGAACGGAAACATGCCATAATTTCTCCCGTAAAATTTGAGCGTTGCGCTGAACGAATGATCCAAAGGTTCTTGCGATAAGTCCTCACCGACAAGTGAGGACCCCATGGTTGAGAAAATCATCGCTCTTGGACGCAACGTCATCGACCTTTCGGCGTATCGGCAACGCGCCCATTCGGCGATCGCTCAGCCCCTGGTGGCGAGCCACAACTATTGTTCGCATTGCGGCGCCTGGCTTGCGGAAGGCGAATCCGAGGACGAATGTTCGGCGCGGGACGCCGGCACCGGCTTCCGCGCCATCGGCGTTCAGTAAGGGGATAGGGGCGGCTCGGCGCTCCGATCCTATTGAACGTGGCGATCAGGTTTGCAGGCTTTCGTCATTGCGAGCTAAGCGAAGCAATCCAGAAGGCCACGAAGCAAGGACTGGATTGCTTCGTCGCTTGCGCTCCTCGCAATGACGACAGATGGTTTTTCGCGAACGTCCCGGTGATCAGACGTGCTGGCCGCCGTTGATGTGAATCTCGGCGCCGTTGACGTAGGACGAGGTTTCCGAGCACAACACGTAGATGATCTTCGCGACTTCGTCCGGGGTGCCGAGACGGCGCAGCGGAATCTGGCTTTCGACGATCTTCTCGGTGCCCGGCGACAGGATCGAGGTGTCGATCTCGCCCGGCGCGATCGCGTTGACCCGAATGCCGAAACGGCCGAAGTCCGACGCCATCTCGCGCGTCAGCGCCGCGAGCGCGGCCTTCGACGTTGCATAGGCGGCGCCGGCGAACGGATGCACCCGCGAGCCGGCAATGGACGTGACGTTCACCACCGAGCCCTTTGCTGCCTTCAATTCCTCGAGCAGGCCGCGCGCCATCATGATCGGCGCGAAGAAGTTGACGCGGAAAACGTGGCTCCATGTGTCGGTGTCGGTCTCGATCGAGCCTAGCCGGCTGCCGTCTGCCGCTTTCGGTGAGATCGCGGCATTGTTGACCAGCGCGTGCAGCGTATCGCCATTGAGCCGTTCGCGGATCTCCGCGATGGCGCGCTGGGTGTCGTCGTGGCTGGCGAGGTCGACCTGGATGTGATCCTCCGGTCCCGCGCCCCATGGGCATTCCTCGGGAAACGGATGACGCGAACACGTCAGCACCCGCCAGCCGGCGCTGGAGAAACGGATCACCGTGGCGTGGCCGATGCCCCGGCTTGCGCCGGTCAGCAGCATGGTTCGTCGCGGCGCGTTGCTCATGTTCTGCATCGGGGTTCTCTCACTCTCCGTCATGCCCGGCGTTGTGCCGGGCATCCACGTCTTGAAGGCCAGCGTGGAAGAAAAACGTGGATGGCCGGTACAAGTCCGGCCATGACGACTGAACTCTACGGATACATGCGCGTCCGGGTCCACGCCATGTCGGGCGTGTCGCGGCGGAATTCAATGCGGTCGTGCAGCCGGAACGGGCGGTCGTGCCAGAATTCGATGCGGAGCGGGGTGATGCGCCAGCCGCTCCAGCCGGGCGGGCGCGGCACCTCGCCGAGAAGATGCTTGGCGGCGACCTTGGCGATCGCCTGCTCAAATGCGAAGCGGCTTTCCAGCGGCTGCGATTGCTTGCTGGCCCATGCCCCGATCTGCGCCTGTTTGGGCCTGGTGGCGAAATAGGCGTCGGCTTCGGCCTCGGTCACCGGCGTCACCGGACCGCGAATCCGGACCTGCCGGCGCAGCGATTTCCAGTGAAACAGCAGCGCGGCTTTCGGATTGCCGGCCAGTTCGCGGCCTTTCTGGCTGGCGATGTGGCTGTAG
>CAUJJN010000275.1 GCA_963204905.1 Pseudomonadota bacterium | reverse complement strand
AGAAATGCGGCACGTTCGGCCGCGCAGCGGGCTTCGCTACAGTCATCGTCTATCCTTCCAGATAGTAAGCCTCCCGTTGGGGGGAGGTGTCCCGCCGCGGGAGATACGCCAAGCTGCCATGCCGGTCAAGGGATAGTCCCTTCCATTCCGACAAAGTAATGAGAGCCATGGCAATGAAAGCCTTCGATCGCCACCGCCTCTGTCGCCCGCACCGGGCCGGATAATCCCATGCCCACCCATGTCATGCTGCTCGTCCTGCTCGGCGCGCTGCTACATGCGAGTTGGAACGCCATCGTCAAATCCGGCGGCGACAAGCTCGGGGAAACCGGACTGATCGCCGGCGGCGGCGCGCTGGTCGCGTTGCTGGCATTACCGTTCATTCCATTGCCGGCCACCGCGAGTTGGCCATGGCTTGCCGCGTCGATCATCATCCATCAGCTTTACTATGCTCTGGTCGCGGCCGCCTATCGCGCCGGCGACATGGGACACACCTATCCGCTGATGCGCGGCACCGCGCCGCTGCTGGTGGCGCTGGTGAGCGCCCCGTTGCTGGGCGAGACGCTGTCGGCCCACGCATGGATCGGCGTCATGCTGATCTGCGGCGGCATTCTGCTGCTGGCACTGCATCGCCACGCCGCGCCGCGCGCCACGGTGATGGCGCTGACAAACGCACTGGTGATCGCGATCTACACCCTGATCGACGGCACCGGTACGCGGCTTTCCGACAACGCGATTTCCTATGTGCTCTGGCTGACGTTTCTGGAAGCCATTCCATTGCTGGCGTGGCTGTGGCTGCGCGGCGGCAAACGTTTCCAGCGTCAACTGCGCCAGCGTGGCGGAATCGCATTGATCGGCGGTACCTGCGCGATCGGCTCCTATGGCTTCGCGCTATGGGCGATGACGCAAGCGCCGGTCGCGACCGTCGCGGCACTGCGCGAAACATCGGTGTTGTTCGCGGTGGCGATCGCAACCTTCGTCCTGCGCGAAGTGACCGGTCCGCGACGGATCATCGCCGGCATTCTCGTCGTGGCCGGAGCGGCAACGCTGCGGCTGGCGTAAAGCTCGCTATCAGGTGAGGCCGAGCGCGCTTTCGCCATCGCCGATCCAGCGCCGCACCGCGTTGTAATCCGCCAGATCGAATCCACCCTCATGCGCGACGCGCGTGTAGGCGAGCAGCGCAACATCCGCGAGCGTGAACGCCTCCCCGACAAGAAACCGCGTTGCCGTCAGTTGCCTCTCCATGCGCGCCAGCGCGGCGTAGCCGCGCTTGACCTTGTCGAGATCGAGGTCGGACGGTGGCTTTCCGAGATAGACCATCAGAAAACGACACACCGCGATGTAGGGCTCGTGGCTGTATTGCTCCCAGAACAGCCACTCGTCCATTTTCGCCGCGAGAAAATCGTCGGCCGGAATGAGATCGCTGCCGCGTGCCAGATAGCGGATGATGGCATTGGATTGCGCCAGCGCGCGGCCGTCGTCGAAAACGACGACAGGGACTTGCCCGGCGGCATTGAGCCTGAGGAATTCCGGCGTGTGGGTCTCACGCTTCAACGTATCGACAGGGATCCACTCGTAAGGAACTCGAAGCCGGTCGCAGACCCATTTCACCTTCAGGCAATTGCCGGAGTTGAGGTCGCCGTAAATCTTCATGCGCTGCCACCGTCGAAAGTATCGCCGCAGATTCTCGCGACGGAGCAGCAACGACGCGTGATCCTGTCAACGTCAGCGGATCGCCCGCCGTCGCCACGAATCAGCCTAGAACTTGTAGCCGAGGCCCGCGCGGACAGTGTTGACGGAGACGTCGACCGGCGAAGTGAAGCGCAGATACTCCCACTCCGCCCGCAGGAACAGATTCTGCACCACCATCATGTCGATGCCGAGACCGGCGGAGTAACCAAACACGAAATGCGATTTCAGATCGCTGGATTCCGACTGGACGTTCGGTCCGATATTCGGAAGCCCGCCAGTGCCGGTGTACTGGTAGGTGAGGCTCGTCGTTGCAGTCCGCTGGATATTGGCCTGCCCCATCGCCACGCCGCCGAACATGTATGGCAGGAACGAGCCCATCGCATAGCCGGCGCGCAAGCGTGCCGAACCATAATCCGATATTTGCATCGCGGCGTATTGCGTCAGGTTGGCCGTGGTGAAGTAATCGGTGGGATAGAAAAAGCTGCGTCCCTGAGTTCCCGTTGAACTCCCGCTGAAACTACCGTGGACATAGTTCAGCTCGACGCCGAGGATCGCATCTTCCCACTGCGAGTTGTAACCGATGAAACCGCCGAAACCGCTATTGCTCTGCGACGACTTACCGAGTAGCGGCCATTCCGAAATCTTGTATTGCCCCTCGATGTCGACGTTGTTGAGGAGCTTCTTCGTCAGGCTCTGGTTCGAATTGACGAAATTCATGTCGGCTGTGCCGTAGGTGGCCTGGCCACCGACATAGAAGCCCTCCCAATTCGTGGCTCTCGGCCCATAGGTATCCGGCAATGCACCGCGAAGAATGGGAAGATCGGCGGCGTGCACGCCCTGTACGGCCCCAAGCATCATTCCCGCTACCAGCAACTTACGCATCGCAATCCCCCACACCGATATTCGAGGCACCAATCACGAGATCCTCGCGCAACCGCGTTCTCGATCTCGTATGATCATCGCCTGTTAACCTTAACCAATCGTTGTCGTGACCCGGTTTCATCTAAAATCAGTTGCTTGCCGTTCAGCTTTTTCTGCTTACGCGGCCAAACAAAAACGGCGCGGGATGACCCCGCGCCGTTGGTAACGATAAAGTCGTGAACTGGCCGATCAGCCCTTGGTAACGAGCGGCGGCGGCGGAGGAGGCGTCACGTCGCAGCAGTTCCAGCGCACGCCGAGCTTGATGTCGTGCGAGGTCAGATCGCGGAACTGGAACGGCCGCCCGTTGGTCACCGTGCCATCGAACGAAGAGCCGGAGCCGGTGACGCCGGTTCCGAGGTTGAGATAGCGATACGCCAGTTCCACCGTCAGGTTCTGGTTGACGCGGTAAGCCAGACCGGCATGCAGCGCCCAGGCCAGGTCAAGCTTGCTGCCGTTCTGCGCCTGATAGAGGCCGGAGGTCGTGCCGCCGCCAAGATTGACGGTGGTGACGTCCGAGAAACCGCTGAAGGTGTTGTAGGCACCGCCGACGCCGACACCGACGAAGGGGGTGATGCACCACCAGGTGCCGAGGTCCGCGTAGGCATTGATCATGCCGACCCAGCTCGAATAGCCGCCACGATACGTGTCGCCGATCGGGAGAATACCGAGGCCGCCACCAAAATTGATGTTGGCGTAGTCAGTTCCGCTGAATTGCACTCGCGAACGATACTCGCCGGTTACGTCCATGCGGAACCAGTTGTTGACCTGATAGCCGACGCCGAGCCCGTAAGTCATGCCGCCAGTGAACTCATGGCCGATCTGGCTGACTGAGACGGTGCTGGCGTCGTTGTAGGCGGGGGCGAACAGCTTGCCCCGGGTGTTGGACATGCCGATATCGCCGCGCAGATACCAGCCACCAAATTCTTCGACCGGCGGCGGCGCGTAATACTGCGGCGGCGGGGCCATCGGGATATCCGCGGCCAATGCCGCACTGGACAGCAAGGACGCCGCTCCAGCGGCGGCCAGAATCATAACGCTACGCATTGGCTTCGTCCTCTGATGCGGTGAGGCAACCAAGGGCCTCACATCCGAAACTCACGAACGGACGATGCCAGCAAATTCTTAAGCGTCACTTAACCCTAATTATTAAGGTTGATATTTAGTGCATGGATGCAACAGCGGCGGCCTCTCTGGGAGCGCCGCCGCAAATATTAACAATGCGTTGATAATAACAGGCGGCCGACGGCCGCGCAGCCGCGCCGTCTCATCCTGTTACTTAGGCCGCCAGCTTCCGCATTTTCGGCAGAAACATCGCCATGAGTCCGATCGCAGGCAGGAACGCGCACACCGCGTAGACGAAGTCGATGCCTTTTGCATCGGCCACCACGCCCAACATCGCGGCTCCCAACCCGCCTGCCCCAAAGGCGAAGCCGAAGAACAGCCCGGAGATCATGCCGAAGCGATGCGGCACCAGTTCTTGCGCGTAGACGATGATCGCCGGCATCGCGGATGAAATGATGAATCCGATGACGACACTCAACGCCACCGTCCCTGCGAGGCCGACGTGGGGCAACAGCAACGTGAACGGCAACGCGCCAAGGATCGATATCCAGATCACATAACGTCGCCCGATACGATCACCGATCGGACCGCCGAAATAAACACCGGCGGCATTGGCGCCAAGGAATACGAACAGCAGGAGTTGCGACGTCTGGGTGCTCACCGCAAACTTATGCATCAGATAGAAGGTGTAGTAGCTGGTGAGGCTCGACAGGTAGATGTACTTGGAGAAAACCAGCACGATGAGAATGCCGATCGCCATCGCGACGCGAGAGCCGGACGGTGCGCTGGAAGGCCGCGTCATCGCGGCCTTGCCGCGCGCCACGATGCGCGGCTTGTACCAACTGCCAATGCGCCACAGGATGACGATAGCCAGAAACGCAATGGAGGAAAACCAGGCAATGCTGGATTGCCCGAACGGCACCACGATCAGCGCCGCCAGCACCGGTCCGAGCGCCGAGCCGAGATTGCCGCCGACCTGAAACACCGATTGCGCGAAGCCGTAACGCCCGCCGGACGCCATGCGCGCGATCCGCGAAGACTCGGGATGGAAGATCGCCGAACCCAAACCGATCATCGCAGCCGACAGCACCAGCATCGCGAAATTGTGCGCGCCGCTCAGCATCAACAGGCCGACAAAGGTAAATCCCATGCCGATCGCCAGCGAGTAAGGCTGCGGCTTGCGATCGGTGACACTGCCGACCACCGGCTGCAACAGCGAAGCGGTGATCTGAAACGCCAGCGTGATCAGCCCGATCTGTGCGAAAGACAACGAATAATTGTCCTTGAGGATCGGATAGACCGATGGGATCAGCGATTGCATCGTATCGTTGAGGAAGTGCGAGACGCTGATGCCGCCGAGCACGAGATAGACGGGGCCGGCCGCAACGGCCGG
>CAUJJN010000274.1 GCA_963204905.1 Pseudomonadota bacterium | reverse complement strand
GTGGCCGGACCTTTGGATGAATTGGAACGTTCGTTTGCGTTTGCCGAAGTCGCGCTCGGCCAGATCAAATCGCTGAGACAGCTTGCGCTCCCTCGGAACTACGAGATTTGGTATGTCTATGCGACGGGAGCCAATCCCGCGCTTAATAAGGCCATCGACGAAACGCTGGCCCGCAGCGGCAGGCTGACCGAAACCAACCTCGGTCAGATCTACGATACCTATCTGTCGAACACGCGTGGCGCCGACCAGATCGATCAAGTCGGTGCGCGAGTCATCAATGAGATCGATGACGTGATGAATGTCGTCGATGATGCGCTCGGAATTACTGCGTCCTTCGGGGACAATCTTGTCGATGCCAGCAAGAAGCTGGCCCTGGCGGCTAGCCGCGATCACGTCAAGGCCATCATCGAAACGCTGGTGAGGTCGACCCATGACATGCAGAAAACCAATCACGCGTTGGAAGGACGTCTCAAAACATCCCGACAAGCCATTCATCAACTGCAACAAAATCTCGAAGCAATCCGTGCTGAAACACTGACGGACCCGCTTACGGGACTTGGTAATCGAAAGTATTTCGATCGCGCGGTGGCCGACGCCGTTACCGGGTCGATCACCAGCGGGCGCCCACTCTCGATGTTGATGTTCGACATCGACCACTTCAAGTCATTCAACGACAACTACGGCCATCTCACCGGCGATCAGGTGCTGCGGCTGGTCGCGTTGTCGCTGAAGCAAACCATCAAGGGGCAGGACATCATCGCTCGTTATGGCGGTGAGGAGTTCGCCGTCGTGCTGCCTAACACCAGCCTGCGTCAGGCCCTTACGGTCGCCGACAATATTCGCCGCGCCGTGATGTCGCGGGAGTTGAAGAAAAAATCGACGGGCGAAATTCTGGGGCGGGTGACGATTTCCGTTGGCGTTTCCACGCTCCAGGCAGGTGACGATACCTACACATTAATCGAGCGCGCCGACGTCTGTCTGTATGCGGCGAAACGGAATGGCCGAAACCGCGTGATTTGCGAATCCGATCCGGAATACTCCGCGCACGCCCAGGCTCAGGTCGCCTGACGTTTCGCCTTCTTTTTTGATGTGGCGCTTTTAACGGCCTTGGCGCGCGCTTTCGGTTTGCCCGATTTCTTCGCACTCTTCAAAGCTGCCGCCTGCTTTGCGGCAGCGAAGGAATCCCTCGCCCAGCCAGCAAGTGCGTCGGGATCGTCATAAAGCCGTTCCGGCATTTGCCAATAGGAACTCAGCGTAACCGTCTTGCCGCGCGCCGTATACTGGAACGGGCCAACACCTTCCGCTTCGAACCTTGGAATCATACCTTGATCTGCGCGAAGGTAGACCACGCCTCGTAGAACCAATGCGAAATTGATTCCGTCGCGGGAAACGCCGTAACCGCTGAACATCCGACGCAGCGTCACCACGCCAAACCCGGAAAACAAGTCCAGCAGGAAATCGCGGTCCATGAGGACCCGCTCCGTCAGCCGTCAATTTTCGCGGGAGTCAGCTGCACGGATTCGCCGCAACCGCAGGCGCTTGTCTGATTGGGATTGTTGAAGACGAATTGCGCCGACATCTTGTCGGTTTTGTAGTCCATCTCCGTTCCCAGCAGGAACAGCACGGCTTTCGGATCGATCAGGATTTTCACACCCTTGTCTTCAACCACCTCGTCGGTTGGCTTGATGTCATGGGCATATTCGACAGTATAGGATTGGCCGGCGCAGCCGCCGTTCTTGATCCCGACCCGAAGGCCGACGATCTCGGAATCGGTCCTTGCGGTCAAAGCACGCACGCGCTCGGCGGCCGCATCGGTCAACCGCATCACCTGCGGGCGGGGGCGCGGTTTAGGCTTACCAGTCGAGCCGGTCGTGACGTCCATCAGAAGTTCTCCTCGCTCCGCGTGGAATCGGCGGAGCTGGCTTACCGTCCAAAGATAACAATGAAATACCGTCTGTGAAGGCCTCCTTCTGGCGAATTACATAGAACCTCTTGCAGCAGGATGCTGAGGGTGGTCCGTCAGCTTGCGACGCACGGCGTAGTGCGCAAATGCCGTTCAGGTGATGCGGGGTACTTCACCAGCATGGCGGCGGGGCGGATCGGGCGCGCGACCAGGTTCCCCTTGCAGTTTGGGCAAACGCCATGAAGGACGTCGTCGGCACAGACGACACAGAAAGTGCATTCAAACGAGCAAATCCGCGCGGCAGGACTATCGGGCGACAAGTCCCGATCACAACATTCGCAATTCGGCTTCAATTTCAGCATGATATGCACCAATATCGAGGTTGCTCCGAAGGTTTGCCTCATCGGCCGCTGAAACGAGGTGGCCGACGGCCAAGAAATGCGGCAACCCCCTCCTTGTGATCGTCAGTCATGCTGGCCAGGGCGAATTGATCGACGTCCATGTGACTGGCGAGGTCGTCGAGCGCATAAGCCAGACGATTCACCGTCAGCTTGGTCATTGCAACCGAGATTGGCGGCTGCCGGGCGATCTTCTCGGCGAAGGCCATGGCGTCAGCCACGGCCTGTCCGGGTTCCGCGAGTTGCTCCACCAGCCCCCACTCATAGGCTTCCTGCGAACTGATCCGCTGGTCCGCCAGGATCACCGCCTGTTTGGTGCGTGCAGGCCCCATCAGGTGCAACATTCGCGGCACGCTTTGCCAGCTCATGTTCATCCCGAGCCCGATTTCAGGGACGCGCATATGCGCATCCCTTGCCATCACGCGGAAATCCAGCGCGACCGCCAGCGCGACACCGCCGCCGATGCAAAATCCCTCGATGGCGCCGATGGTGATCTGTTCCATCTCCTGCCAGGCATGGCTGAGGCGAGGCCCTAGTTTAAGGTGACGACGCAACGCGCCGATATCCATCGTCGCACGTGACCGCCCCTCCGGATCTTTCAGATCAAACCCCGCGCTGAAGGCCTTTGCGCTGCCGGTCAGCACAACCACCGACGTCTCGCTGTCATCCTCGAAACTGCGGGCGGCATCGGTCAATTGGCGCAATGCTTCCGGCGACAACGCATTGATGCCGTCGCCACGATCGAAATGCACGACTGCGATGCGGCCCTCCGGACCATGGCCTTTCTCGATCCTGACGAAATCCGACAATGTTCGCTCCCGCATTTATTCTCATAGCAAAGCCCAACGTGACCTGGTTCGCAACGCAAATGTCGCGACCATATCCACCCTGCTCGCGCGGCAATGCGGCCGCTCGACATCGGTGCGCCAGCGGGCTTATCATTCGGCCATCATGACGAACCATCACGACGACGATCATCATCATGGCCACCACCACGATCATGATCATTCCGAACTGTCCGAGACCGAACTGCGCGTACGCGCCCTTGAAACGATCCTGACGCAGAAGGGTTACGTCGATCCGGCCGCGCTCGACCTCCTGATCGAGACTTATGAGACCAAGGTCGGCCCCCGCAACGGCGCGCAGGTCGTTGCCAAGGCATGGACGGACCCGGCCTATCGCCAGCGCCTGCTGGCGGACGGATCGGCGGCGATTGCCGAACTCGATTACGTCGGCCGCCAGGGCGAGCACATCGTCGTGGTCGAGAATACGCCGTCGCGCCACAACATGGTCGTATGCACGCTGTGCTCCTGCTATCCGTGGCCGGTGCTTGGCCTTCCGCCCGTCTGGTACAAGTCGGCGCCCTATCGCTCGCGCGCTGTAAAGGATCCGCGCGGCGTCCTGCGAGATTTCGGTTTCGAATTGAGCGCAGACACCGAAATCCGTGTCTGGGATTCGACTGCTGAAATCCGCTATCTGGTGCTGCCGATGCGCCCCCCCGGCACCGAAGGCTGGAGCGCGGAACGGCTGGCGGACCTCGTCACCCGCGACAGCATGATCGGCACCGGTCTGCCAAAACAGCCGCAAGAGGTCGCTTGATGGACGGCGCGCACGACATGGGCGGCGCGGCCGGGTTCGGCCCGGTCCGTCCTGAACCGAACGAGCCGGTATTTCATGCTGCGTGGGAACGGCGCGCGTTCGCGGTGACGCTGGCGATGGGCAAGCCCGGCGGCTGGAATATCGACATGTCCCGCTTCGCCCGCGAGGATCGCCCGCCGGCGGACTATCTGAGCCGCAGCTATTATCAAATCTGGCTGGTGGGACTGGAGCGGTTGTTGCTCGAGCGCGATCTGCTGCGCCCTGGTGAAATCGAAGCCGCGCAGTCGCTTGGATCGCCCGCGCCGATCGCGGGGCCACTCACTGCGGCCGATGTAAACGCCATGCTCCGACGCGGTGGACCGACCGAGCGCGAAGCGACGGCGGCGGCGCGTTTCAAGATCGGTGACCGTGTGCGCGCGAAGGATATTCACCCGGCGACGCATACGCGACTGCCGCAGTATGTGCGCGGCCATGTCGGGGTGATCGAACTCCTGCATGGCTGTCACGTTTTTCCCGACACCAATGCCATGGGCCAGGGCGAGCACCCGCAATGGCTCTACACCGTCACTTTCGATGGCAAGGACCTGTGGCCCGACGTCACCGATCAGAGGTCGCGTGTTTCCGTCGATGCCTGGGAGTCCTATCTTGAGCCAGCCGATGCCGCTTGATCGCGAGGCCGCAAGCCGCGCCGCCACTGCCCTGCCCGATCTTCCGCGTGACGACGAAGGTCCGGTGTTCCGCGAACCATGGGAAGCGCGCGCCTTCGCCGTGGCGCTGGCGCTGCATGAGCGCGGCGTCTTTACCTGGACCGAATGGGCTGCCGCATTGGCAGACCAGATCAAGCGTGCGCAGGCGGCAGGCGATGTGGACAGCGGCGAGACCTATTACCAGCATTGGCTTGCGACATTGGAAACCCTGGTCGCAACGAAGGGCGTCGCGCCGATCGACATGCTGCATCAGTATCGCGACGCATGGGACCATGCGGCCGACCGCACGCCGCACGGCTCGCCGATCGAACTCAAGCCGGAAGACTTCCGCTAATCTGCGCCGGAGGCGATAAACTGCTGCCAGCCTTTGGCCCGCAACTGGCAGGCCGGGCATTGGCCGCAGCCGTAACCCCAGTCGTGCCGCGCGCCACGCTCGCCGAGGTAACAGGTGTGCGACTGCTCGCGGATCAGATCGACCAGCGCGCCGCCGCCAAGCTCATGAGCCAGCGCCCAGGTCTGGGCCTTGTC
>CAUJJN010000273.1 GCA_963204905.1 Pseudomonadota bacterium | reverse complement strand
GCCCGCGCTGGGGCCGTTAGCAGCCCATGGATGCATCCTCGCCCGCCTCGTTTCGCGCCCGTTACAAATCCCTTGTGACCTCGGGAGCCATTGAAGCCGATCCGGCGCAGGCGCGCGCCGTGGAGGCGTTCGCCTCGCTCGACGAGCAACTGTCGCGCTATCGGCCGGCGCGCAAGCAGGGCTTCTTCGGCCGCCTGTTCGGCGACAAGAAGGAAGGCGCGCCGCGCGGCCTTTACGTTCACGGCGAAGTCGGCCGTGGCAAGACCATGCTGATGGATTTGTTCTTCGAGCAAAGCCAGGTGATGCACAAGCGCCGCGCCCACTTCCACGAATTCATGGCCGACGCGCATGAGCGCATCTACAATTTCCGCCAGAGTATCGCACGCGGTGAAATAGCGGATACCGATGTCGTGCATCTCACCGCATCGTCGATCTTCGACGAAGCATGGTTGCTGTGCTTCGACGAATTCCATGTCACCGACATCGCCGACGCGATGATCCTCGGCCGGCTGTTCGCGCGGCTGTTCGAACTGGGCACCGTCGTGGTCGCCACCTCCAACGTGGCGCCGCGCGATCTCTACAAGGGCGGGCTCAACCGCGCGCTGTTCCTGCCGTTCATCGCTCAGATCGAAGCGCACATGGACGTGCTGCGGCTGGATTCGCGCACCGATTTTCGGCTGGAAAAGCTTGCCGGCGTCAAGATGTGGATGGTGCCGGCGGACGAGCGCGCGGACGCCGCGCTCGATGCCGCATGGGCCACGCTGACCGGCGGCGCGCGTGGCGAGGCGGTCGATCTCGTGGTCAAGGGCCGCAAGCTGCATGTGCCGCGCGCGGCGCAAGGCGTGGCGCGGTTCCCGTTCGCCAACCTCTGCGAGCAGCCGCTCGGTGCATCGGACTACCTGCGGCTCGCGCACGACTACCACACCATCATGATCGACCGGATTCCGGCGATGGACGTGGCCGACCGCAACGCCGCCAAGCGGTTCATCGCCCTGATCGATACACTTTACGACAACGCGGTGAAGCTGATGGCATCGGCCGATGCCGATCCGATGTCGCTCTACAGCGAGACCGAGGGCACCGAGGCGATGGAGTTCCAGCGCACGGTGTCGCGCCTGATCGAGATGGGTTCGGAATCGTATCTGGCCTTGCCGCACGGCCGCAGCGACTCGACGGCGTCGGGCGCCAGCACGGGTCTCGTTGAAACCTGAGCGGCAGTTCCCTTGCTGGCATGAGGCGATTTTTGGCCAAGCTGCGACTTGAACGGTTCCCGCGAAAGGTCTAACCAGCCTGTCAAGAATTCCCTCCTTCCTCAACACCCTGCTTCAAAGGACAAGTTTCCCATGGCGCGCAACAAGATTGCTTTGATTGGCTCTGGCCAGATCGGCGGGACGCTCGCTCATCTCGTCGGCCTGAAAGAACTCGGCGACGTCGTGCTGTTCGACATCGCTGAAGGCGTGCCGCAGGGCAAGGCGCTCGACCTGGCGCAGTCGTCGCCGGTCGACGGCTTCGACGCCAATCTCACCGGCGCCAATTCCTATGAAGCGATCGAAGGCGCGGATGTCATCATCGTCACCGCCGGCGTGCCGCGCAAGCCGGGCATGAGCCGCGATGACCTTCTCGGCATCAACCTCAAGGTGATGGAGCAGGTCGGCGCCGGCATCAAGAAGTATGCGCCGAACGCCTTCGTCATCTGCATCACCAACCCGCTCGACGCGATGGTGTGGGCGTTGCAGAAGGCTTGCGGCCTGCCGCATCGCAAGGTGGTCGGCATGGCTGGCGTGCTCGACTCCGCGCGCTTCCGTTACTTCCTCGCCGACGAGTTCGGCGTGTCGGTGGAAGACGTCACCGCCTTCGTGCTCGGCGGCCACGGCGACACCATGGTGCCGCTGGTGAAGTATTCGACCGTCGCCGGCATCCCGCTGCCGGACCTGGTCAAGATGGGCTGGACCTCGCAGGCGCGCATCGACGAGATCGTCACCCGCACCCGCAACGGCGGCGCGGAAATCGTCAATCTGCTGAAGACCGGCTCGGCCTTCTATGCGCCGGCGGCGTCGGCGATCGCGATGGCGGAGAGCTATCTGAAGGACAAGAAGCGGGTGCTGCCCTGCGCCGCCTATCTCAACGGCGAATACGGCGTGAAGGACACCTATGTCGGCGTGCCGGTGGTGATCGGCGCCAAGGGCGTCGAGCGCATCGTCGAGATCGAACTCGGCGGCAAGGATCGCGAAGGCTTCGACAAGTCGGTCGGTTCGGTGCACGGCCTGATGGATGCGTGCCGGCAGATCGCTCCCGATCTGCTCGGCAAGAAGTAACCAGTCTCACCGCGCGGCCCGGCCCGCGCGGTTTTCATATGGGATGACGGACTATTAAGGGGCACGGATGAATATTCACGAGTATCAAGCCAAGGCGTTGTTGCGCGAATTCGGCGTTGCGGTGTCGCGCGGTATCCCGATTTTGAAAGTGGAGGACGCGGAAGCGGCCGCCAAGGAACTCGGGGGGCCGGTATGGGTGGTGAAGAGCCAGATTCATGCGGGCGGACGCGGCAAGGGCAAGTTCAAGGAAGCCTCCGCCGGCGACAAGGGCGGCGTGCGTCTCGCCAAGTCGGTGGATGAGGTCAAGCAGTTCGTCAAGGAAATGCTCGGCGCAACGCTGGTGACCGAGCAGACCGGCCCCGCCGGCAAGCAGGTCAACCGGCTCTACATCGAGGACGGCTCCGAGATCGACAAGGAGTTCTACCTCTCCGCGCTGGTCGATCGCGAAACCTCGCGCGTGGCGTTCGTGGTCTCCACCGAGGGCGGCGTCAACATCGAGGAAGTCGCCCATAGCACGCCCGAGAAGATCATTACCTTTTCGATCGACCCGGCGACCGGCGTGATGGCCCATCACGGCCGCACCGTCGCCAAGGCGCTCAACCTCACCGGCGATCTCGCCAAGCAGGCCGAGAAGCTGGTCGCGCAGCTTTACACCGCGTTCGTCGCCAAGGACATGGCGATGCTGGAGATCAACCCGCTGGTGGTCACCAAGCAGGGCCAGTTGCGCTGCCTCGACGCCAAGGTGTCGTTCGACGACAACTCGCTCTACCG
>CAUJJN010000272.1 GCA_963204905.1 Pseudomonadota bacterium | reverse complement strand
TCCTTCCGCTGACAGGTCCGTCCTTAAAGCTTAAGGGGAGGACCACGGGTCGCGAAACGCAACGCGGGCCGAAAACGGCCCGCGAGCAAGCGGTTTCTAGGGGGATCGCGCTGGAATGTCAAATCCCGCCGGGGTGGTTTCGCGGGCCGCCTACTTGGCCGGCGAGGCCAGCGGTTTGGTCTTGTCCACCACGTAAACACCTAGCACTTTCATGGGCTTGTCGCCATGAACCTTGGCGTCGTGCACGGCGCCGGCGGGGATCTGGTAGGAGTCGCCGGGCTTCAGCAGTTTGGCCGGCTGGCCGTCGACCTCGAGGTTGAGTTCACCCTCCAAGACATAGCCGGTTTCGATGCCGGGGTGGGTGTGGCGGCCGGCGGCGGCGCCGGGCGGCAGTTCGGCAAGCCCGGTCACGGTGACATAGCCGTCGGGAAATTCGACCTTCTGCAGCGGCGTGCGCTTGATCCCGGTCTGCTGCGCCACGGCAGCCCCTGCCAGCGCGAACGATATGACTCCCAGCCCGAGCACCGTCTTGAGCACGATCTTTTTGATCATCATTGTTTCCTCCCAATTGAGTGCTCACGCTAGCAGCACGCCACCAATGGGAGAAGTCCGCCGATCGTCGGCTATGCCGCGACCTCGGCCGCGAATGCGTGCACCAGCGCCTCGGCCGCCGGATGACGCCGTCCCGAGGTGAAGATCAGGCGCGGATCGCCGGCGGGCGGCAGGCTGGCACTGCCGGGGCCGAGCAGGTTGGAGACGCGGCGGGCGATGGCCGGCGCCGGGTCGATCCACTCCACCGGCCAGGGCGCAAGGCGCACGAGCCGGTCCAGCAGCAGGGGATAGTGGGTGCAGGCCAGCACCACGGTATCGGTGCGGGTCTCGCCGTCGACGAAGCAGGGCGCGATCTCGGCGGCGATGTCGGCATCCGCGACGTCCTCGCCGTTGAGCGCCGCTTCGGTCAGCGAGGCGAGGCGGGGTGAGCCGACCAGCGTGACCTCGCAGCCGTGGGCGAAATCGCGGATCAGCGCGCGGGTATATTCACGCTGCACGGTGCCCTTGGTGCCGAGCACCGAGACGTGACGGGTTTTCGAGCGTTCGCAAGCGGGCTTGATGGCGGGCACGGTGCCGACGAACGGCACGCTGTAGGTAGCGCGCAGATGGCTCAGCACCAGCGTCGAGGCGGTGTTGCACGCGATCACCACCAACTCGGGCGCGTGCGCGGCGATCAGGTCGCCGATCAGCGGCACCACGCGGGCGATCAGTTCGGCTTCAGTGTGCTGACCGTAAGGGAAATAAGCATCGTCGGCGACGTAGACGTTCCGCGCCTCCGGTCGCGCGCGCACGATCTCGCGCAGCACGGTCAGGCCGCCAAGACCGGAGTCGAACACGAGGATGGTGGGACGTTCAGGCACCTGACAACTCTACCCCCAACGTGGTTACCAGTAGGTTGTCAATACGGCGGCGCGAGGGCGACGGCTACGCCACCACGACCTACACCGGCTGCAACGGCCGATGCGGGCCCGCCGGCAGCTCGATCCGAACGGCGTCGCCGGGGCGGAGGTCGCCGCCGGAGAGCACGACACTCATCACGCCAGCCTTGCGGACGAGGTTGCCGGTGGCGTCGCGGTCGAGCGTCGCGGCCATGAGGCCTTGCTGGAAGCGGTCGATCTGGATGCAGGGATTGCGCAGGCCTGTTATTTCGACGACGGCGCTGGCGCCAAGATGCAGCCGCGTGCCGGTCGGCAGATCAAGCAGATCGACACCGCGGGTGGTGACGTTCTCGCCCATATCGCCGGGTACAACGCGAAAACCCTTGCCGCGCAGTTCATCGAACAGTTCTTCGTGCAACAGATGCACCTGCCGCAGGTTTGGCTGCGTTGGATCCTTCGCCACGCGCGAGCGGTGCTTCACCGTCACGCCAGAATGAGCATCGCCGGCAACGCCAAGGCCCGTCAGCAGCCGGATTTCCATCGCGTTCGGCTTGCTGAAGTGATGGCCTTTGCTCAGGCTGACGGCGGTGATGATGCTCATCCGATCAGCTTGCTCCGAACACCCGCTTGAAGATCGTGTCGACGTGCTTGAGGTGATAGCCGAGGTCGAATTTTTCGTCGATCTCGGCGTCGCTCAGATATTTCTTCACCTCGGCATCGGCTTTCAGCAGGGTGCGGAAATCGCCTTCGCCGCGCCACACCGGCATCGCGTTGCGCTGGACCATCTTGTAGGAATCCTCGCGGCTCGCGCCCTTCTGCGTCAGCGCGATCAGCACGCGCTGCGAGTGGACGAGGCCGCCGAGGCGGTCGAGGTTCTTCTGCATGTTGGCGGGATAGACCAGCAGCTTCTCGATCACGCCCGCCATGCGATTCAGCGCGAAGTCCAGCGTCACGGTGGCGTCGGGCCCGAACATGCGTTCAGCGGAGGAGTGCGAGATATCGCGCTCGTGCCACAGCGCCACGTTCTCCAGCGCCGGCGTCACGTAGGCGCGGACCATGCGGGCGAGGCCGGTGACGTTCTCGGTCAGCACCGGATTGCGCTTGTGCGGCATCGCGGAGGAGCCCTTCTGGCCCTCGGAGAAAAATTCCTCGGCTTCCAGCACCTCGGTGCGCTGCATGTGGCGGATTTCGATGGCCAGTCGTTCCATCGATGAAGCGATGACGCCGAGCGTCGCGAAATACATCGCATGCCGGTCGCGCGGGATCACCTGTGTCGAGATCGGCTCCGGCGTGAGGCCCATCGCCTTGGCGACATGCTCTTCGACGCGCGGATCGATCTGCGCGAAGGTGCCGACCGCGCCGGAGATGGCGCAGGTGGCGATGTCCTTGCGCGCGGCGATCAGGCGCTCCCTGGCGCGCGAGAATTCCGCATAGGCGTAGGCCATCTTGAGACCGAACGTCACCGGTTCGGCGTGAATGCCGTGAGAGCGGCCGATGGTCGGCGTCATCTTGTGCTCGAACGCGCGGGCCTTCAGCGCGGCGAGCAGCTTGTCGATATCCTTGAGCAGGATGTCGGCGGCGCGGGTGAGCTGCACGTTGAGGCAGGTGTCGAGCACGTCGGACGAGGTCATGCCCTGATGCACGAAGCGCGCCTCGGGGCCGACGATTTCGGCAAGATGCGTCAGGAAGGCGATGACGTCGTGCTTGGTCTCGCGCTCGATCTCGTCGATGCGCTCGACGTTGAAGACGGCATCCTTGGCCTTGGCCCAGATCGTTTTCGCGGCATCCTTCGGGATCACGCCCAGCTCCGCCAGCGCATCGGCGGCGTGCGCCTCGATCTCGAACCAGATCTTGAAGCGGGTTTGCGGTTCCCAGATGGAAGCCATTTCGGGGCGGGTATAGCGCGGGATCATCGACCACTCATCAGCTTGGGGATTTTGCCCGCGCTGTAGCAGTTTGCGCCCCCTGAGGCCACCCTCGGCGGCGCATTTTGCCCTGAAAACGGGGGTGGGGTGGTCTTGGGCCCGCTAAGGCAGCCAGCGAGTGACCGCCATGGAACGGCTTTCGCCTGGTCATCGCGCTTCACATTTCGTCATTGCGAGCGAAGCGAAGCAATCCAGTCATTCTTCGAGAGTCTGGATTGCTTCGCTTCGCTCGCAATCACAGGAAGCGCGATTTTTCAGAAGTAATTTTGAAGCTCGATTCAGTCCTCCACACGACTGAAGACTTGAGGCTTTGGGGGGCTCCCTACACCATCTCGCCCCGCGCCATTGCGGCGGCGTTACGGATGGCGTCGATGTTGGCCTTGTAGCTTGCCTCGGTGCCGCCCTTGAACACGGCGGAGCCCGCGACAAGCGCGTTGGCGCCGGCGGCGGCGAGTTTCGCCGCGACATCCGGCACAACGCCGCCATCAACTTCGATGTCAATCGGGCGTCCCGCCAGCATCGCGCGCAGGTCCGTCACCTTGTTGATCATCGCCGGAATGAAAGCCTGGCCGCCGAAGCCGGGATTGACCGACATCACCAGCACGAGATCGACCATGTCGAGCACGTACTCGATCGCGGACAGCGGCGTCGCGGGATTGAGCGAGACCCCGGCCTTCTTGCCCAGCGCGCGGATCGATTGCAGCGAACGGTGCAGATGCGGTCCGGCCTCCGCGTGCACCGTGATGTGATCGCAGCCGGCCTTGGCGAAGGCTTCGAGATAGGGATCGCACGGCGCGATCATCAGGTGCGCGTCAAAAATCTTCTTCGTGTAGGGCCGCATCGCCTTGATGACATCCGGGCCATACGAAATGTTCGGCACGAAGTGGCCGTCCATCACATCGAGATGCATCCAGTCGGCGCCGGCCTGATCGACGGCGCGCACCTCCTCGCCGAGGCGGGCAAAATCCGCAGCCAGGATCGAGGGGGCGATCACCAGCGGGCGTGGCGCGAAAGGTTGGGACATGGCGGCTTCCCGGACTGACGTGTTGGAATGCGCCCCGGTATCACGCGCGGCGTGGCGGGGCAAATCCGGCGCCGTGGTCAGCCGGGCGTGCGGCAAGGGTTGCCGCGGAACGCGACGTGGCGGCAGCATTTGCCGGGCGAGGGTGCGGCAATCGGAGGAATTGTCCATATTTTTCAAGCTCATCGCGTGCGGCACGCCGCTTGCTTGAGAAGACGCGAGCGGGTGTCGCGCCGCCGTGATCCTTGATCGGCGGCTCTGCGTAGGGGATGAACATGCTGGCAGCTTTGGGTGCCGTATCCACGATTTTCGATGCATTGAAGTCGCTGTCGTCGTCATCGACCGCCTCGACGTCGTCGCAGGGGTCGACGGGTTTCACGCAAGCGGCGGCATCGTTCTCGACCACGACGTCGTCGTCGATGGCAGTGAGCTTGCCGGTGTCGGGCAATGGGGCAAGCGGCGGCAACCTGTCGCCGGATACGCTGAACGCGCTGTTCGCGGCGCAGGACCCATCCGGCGCGAGCGCTTCCCACAAGAGCAGGACGGATGCGCTCAACGATCTGTTCGGGTTGCTCGATGCGAATGGTGACGGCGGCATCAGCAAATCGGAGTTCGAGAACGCGCTGGGCGCGGGCGGCACCAACATCGCTGCCGCTGACAACGTCTTCGCCAAGATGGACAAGGACGGCGACGGCAAGGTGAGCTCGGATGAAATGGCGTCGGCGTTGTCCGGATCGCGGCGCGGGCACGGCCACCATCGCCACGCTGGCGGCGCGAACGGCGGCGGCAACGCTGACCCGTTGATGCAGGCGCTGGGCGGCGCATCGACGACAACCACCGGCAACAGCGACGGCTCATCGACGACAACAGTGACCTATGCTGATGGCTCCAAGGTGACACTGACCAGCCCGGCCAGCAACGCTACGTCGGGCACCGCGAGTTCGTCCTACAATTTCGTCGAGAGGGCGATCCAGCGACAGGCGCAAGCCATTGCGGCATCGACGGCCGCCGGCGCCAGCGCATCGCTCTCGGTGAGCGCCTGATCAGCCAGCGAGCGCTTTATCGTCAACGCTCGCGTGCGGTAAGTTTCGGTTCGCGATATCCGGGACAATGCGCAATTCGGCGACCATTCGCCGGCTTTTCATGTTTCGCTAACCATACGGTCCAGTAATCGATCCCATAGCAAAGTATTGCGAGGGATCGATGCGGGC
>CAUJJN010000271.1 GCA_963204905.1 Pseudomonadota bacterium | reverse complement strand
CCGCGCCCGCGATCAGTTGGGCGACGAGAACCGCTACAGGGAATTGCAAATCGGCCTCCCCTTGAAGCGTCCGGCGCATCCACGCGAGATCGCCGACCTGATGGCGTTTCTCGCCTCCGACCGCTCCGGCTATACCAGCGGAGTCATCTTCACCGTTGACGGCGGCCTGGCCGCCGGCTGGAATTAGCCACGCTCCGGATCATCATCCGATCCGGTATGCATTTCGCATAACCGCGATATATTGGCCGTCGCAACAGCGATACGAAAATTCAACGGAGGCCTCTGTGGCGGACCAATCCCTGATCCAAGAAACCGCGACCGCCGTCGTGGCCAAACTCAAGTCCGGCGAGGTCACGCCGCTCGATCTGCTCGACGTGTTGGAAACACGCATCAAAGCGGTGGACGGCAAGGTCAACGCGCTACCGACCTTGTGCTTCGACCGCGCGCGGACACATGCGAAAAAACTCATGGAACGCCCCGCCGCCGAGCGCGGCCTTCTCGCCGGATTGCCGGTGCCGATCAAGGACCTCAACGAGGTCGCGGGCGTGCTGACCACCCATGGCTCGCCGATCTTCAAGGACAACATTCCGGCCAAGTCCGACGTACTGGTGGATCAGCTCGAAGACAACGGCGCAGTGGTCTACGCCAAATCCAACACGCCGGAGTTCGGCGCCGGCGGCAACACCTTCAACGAGGTATTCGGCGCCACCCGCAATCCCTGGGATCTCACCCGCTCCGCCGCCGGCTCTTCAGGCGGCGCGGCGGCCGCGCTCGCCAGCGGCACGGCGTGGCTGGCGCACGGCTCCGACATGGGCGGCTCTCTACGCAACCCCGCGAGCTTCTGCGGCATCGTGGGGATGCGGCCGAGTTTCGGCCGTGTCGCCCACAGCCCGAAATTCAAAGTCGACGCCACGCTCGGCGTGCAAGGTCCGATGGCGCGCAACGTCGAGGACGTGGCGCTGTTGCTCGACGCCATGAGCGGCGAACACCCGGCCGACCCCACATCGCTGCCGGTGTTGCCGACCTCGTTCCTGGCCGCCGCGCGCTCAGGACGAAAACCGGTGCGTATCGCCTACTCCCGCGATCTCGGCATCATGCCGGTTGATCCCGAAGTGGCGGCCCTCACCCGCAAGGCCGCGGAACGGTTTGCCGAGGCCGGCGTCCTGGTCGAGGAGGCCCATCCCGACCTCAGCGAAACCCATGAATGCTTCCATGTGCTGCGCGCATTCGAATTCGCCATGGGCATGTCGCCGCTGCTGCGCGAAAAACGCGACCTGCTGAAGCCCGAGGTCATCTGGAACATCGAACAGGGTCTCAAGCTGAGCGTCGATGACATCACCCGCGCCGAAGCGCAGCGCGTGACGCTGACACAACGCGCGCTCGCCTTTTTCGATACTTACGACCTGCTGCTGTGTCCGGCGACGATCGTCGCACCATTCCCGGTCGAGCAACGCTACGTCGCCGAATGCGACGGCAAAAAATTCGACAATTATGTCGAATGGCTGGGCATCGCCTACGCGCTGACGGTGGCGTGCTGCCCGGCGCTGTCGTTGCCGTGCGGCTTCACCGCTGGCGGCCTGCCGGTCGGGCTGCAAATGGTGGCGCGCCCCCGCAACGAAGCCGGGCTGCTCGCCGGCGCGCGCGTGCTGGAAGACATTCTCGGCTTGCGCGGCTCAACCCCGATCGATCCGCGCTAGGCCGGCATCGATCCATCGTGAAGCATTTCGCGCCGCCTGTTGCAATGCAGCAGGCGGCGTCTCCGAATGCCGCTGGCGCTCTCAGAATCGCCGGGCTAGAATTTTTGAAACGATTCAAAACGGCCGCCACAAGATGCGGCGGATTCAGGGAGCGCGCATTGCATGGCCGGCAAACTCAAGATTCACGTCGACCCTGACAAATGCCAGGGCCATAGCCGCTGCAAATCGCTGGCGCCCGAACTGTTCGACCTCGACGAATACGGCAACGCACACGAGATCGGTGACGGCACCGTCCCGGAAGGTCTCGAAGACAAGGCCTGGCTCGCCAAGTCCAACTGTCCGGAATTGGCTATCGAGATCACCGAGGATTGAGCCGTACCAAGAGCACAGCCCCGACGTCGTGAATCCGTAGACGTAACGCGAAAAGATTGAGCCAGGATGACAGCCATGAACAAACCCGTTCCGGTCACCGACTGGGTCTCCGACTTCGATCACACCGACCCGCGCTGGACTGAAAACCCCTACCCGATCTGGGATGTGCTGCGCACCGCAAGTCCGGTGGTCCACACCGACCGCTTTCTCGGCGTCTATATGCCGACCACCTACGAGGCGGTGAAGGAAATCGCCTACGACACCGAGCACTTCTCGTCGCGCCGCATCATCGTGCGCAACTCGCGCCCACCGATCACGCAGTCGGCGCCTCCGATCACCTCCGATCCGCCCGACCATAAGCCAGCCAAGCAACTGCTGTTACCGCCGTTCACGCCAGACGCGATGAAGAAACTCGAACCACGCGTGCGCGCGATATGCAACGAGTTGATTGATCAGTTCATCGAAGACCCCAGCGTCGATGCGGCCGCGCGCTATACCAAGCACATCCCCGTGCGAGCTATCGCGCATATGCTCGGGATTCCCGAGCAGGACGGCGATCTGTTCATCAAATGGATTCACGAAATTCTCGAACTCGGCATCACCGATGAAGACGCCTTGATGCGCGCGATCCAGGAGATGTCCCACTACTTCATGGGCCATATCCAGGCTCGCAAGTCGCAGCCGACAGACGACCTGATTTCGACGCTCATGAACGCGCGCGGTCCCGATGGCCAGCCGCTGTCGGACATGCATGTGCTCGGCTCGCTTCGCCTGCTGCTGGTGGCCGGCATCGACACGACATGGAGCGCGATCGGCGCATCGCTCTGGCACCTCGCGAAAACGCCTACGGACCGCGAGCGGTTGATCGCCGAGCCGGAACTGATGCCGACCGCAATCGAGGAGTTTTTGCGTGCCTATTCGCCGGTCACCATGGCGCGGGAAGTGATGAAGGAGACCACCATCAGCGGTTGCCCCGTCAAGCCGGAAAACATGGTGCTGCTCTCCTTCCCCGCCGCCAACCGCGATCCGGCGATGTTCCATGACGCCGACAAGGTGCTGATCGACCGCAAGGAAAACCGGCACGCCGCATTCGGCCTCGGCATTCACCGCTGCGTCGGCTCGAACCTCGCGCGGATGGAGATGACCGTCGCCATCGAGGAATGGCTGAAGCGCATTCCCGACTTCCGGCTCGATCCCACCGGCAAGGTGACCTGGTCGGAAGGAACCGTTCGTGGGCCACGACAGTTGCCCTTGTTGCTGGGAGCGGCGCGTTGATCAACCGCTGACGAGAACGGGGGCCGGTGGTGACAGAGCAAAGCGCAAATCCAGCACCGGAGCCGTCCTTCGATCTCATCGACGTCGAGCAACGGCTGAAGTCGATTTTCATCGGCTCGATCGGCAATCTGGTCGAGTGGTACGATTTCTACGCCTATACGGCCTTCGCCCTGTATTTCGCGCCGGCGTTCTTTCCGCACAGTGATCCCGTCGTCCAGCAGCTCAATGCCGCGGTGCTGTTCGCCGCAACCTTCCTGATGCGACCGCTCGGCGGCTGGCTGTTCGGCTTTCTGGCCGACCGCTACGGCCGGCGGCTGTCGCTGACATTGTCGGTCGTCTGCATGTGTTTCGGCTCGCTGGTGATTGCGGCCACGCCGACCTACGCCACCATCGGCATCTTCGCACCGGTCATGCTGGCGATCGCGCGCATCATCGAGGGGCTCAGTCTCGGCGGCGAGTATGGCGCCAGCGCCACCTATCTCAGCGAGATCGCCGACCCGAACCATCGCGGCTTCTATTCCAGCTTCCAGTACGTGACGCTGATCGGCGGTCAGCTCACCGCCATCGTCGTGCTCCTGCTGTTGCAGAAGGTATTTCTCACCGAGGAACAGCTTTATGCCTGGGGCTGGCGCATTCCATTTGTCATCGGCGCGATGCTGGCGATTTTCGCCGCCGTGATGCGGCGGGACATGCACGAGACGGAAGCCTTCGTGTCAGCCAAGAAGGCCGCCAAACCCGCCGGCTCGCTTCGCGCGCTGTTCCGGTATCCGAGAGAAGTGCTCCTTGTGGTCGGACTGACGGCGGGCGGCACCGCCGCATTCTACACCTTCACCACTTACATGCAGACCTTCGTCAAACTGTCGGTCGGTCTCACGGCCGATCAGACCACCTATGTGATTTTCGGCTCACTGCTGTTCGCAACGCTGCTGCAACCGATCTACGGCGCGCTTTCCGACCGGATCGGCCGCAAGCCGCTGCTGATCTTCTTCGGTCTGGGAGGGACGCTCGCGACCGTTCCAATCCTGATGACGCTCCATTCCACCAAATCCCCGTTCGTCGCCTTCCTGCTGATCTGCGCCGCATGGCTGTTCGTCGCCGGTTACACATCGATCAACGCCGTGGTGAAGGCGGAGCTGTTTCCCACCAACATCCGCGCGCTCGGCGTCGGCCTGCCTTACGCGGTGACGGTGTCGCTGTTCGGCGGCACCGCGCCCGCCGTCGCGCTGTGGTTCAAGACGCTTGGGCACGAAACATGGTTCTATTACTACCTCTCGGGGATCATCTTCATTTCGCTGATCATCTATTCGACGATGCGCGACACCAAACACGATTCCGCCATGCATCGTCACGAGTGACGGCCGCCCGGGGCGCAGCCTGAGGCGCGACGAATTGAGATTGAATCGTCATTGCGAGCGAAGCGAAGCAATCCAGAGACGACAAGCAAGAACTGGATTGCTTCGTCGCTTTGCTCCTCGCAATGACGGCAGATGGGCAATCAAATCTTAAACTCGCGCTGCCCTGGTCCTCTTCCCGCCTCTCGTCCCGGCCGCGGATATCTGATAAATTCGCAGCGACGACGATTTTGGGAGAGAGACCTTGCGAACCGAGCGGTTTCAGTTTTCCGGCACGGACGGGCAGCAGCTCGCCGCGACCCTCGATCTCCCGGATACGTCGCCTGTCGCCTACGCGCTGTTCGCGCATTGCTTCACCTGCGGCATGAACGTACTGGCGGCGAAACGCATCGCTACGGCGCTGGCGGCTCACGGCATCGCCGTGCTGCGGTTCGACTTCACCGGCATCGGCGCCAGCGAAGGTGAATTCGCCAACACCACGTTCTCATCGAATGTCGCGGATCTGGTGCGCGCCGCCGATCATTTGCGCGAAACCAGGATGGCCCCGGCGATCCTGATCGGCCATTCGCTCGGCGGTGCTGCCGTGCTCGCGGCCGCCGAACAGGTTCCCGAAGCGAAAGCCGTCGTCAGCATCGCCGCGCCGTCCGATCCTGCCCATGTGACGAACATGTTCACGGACCGTGTCGAGGACATCCGCCGTGATGGCGAGGTCGAGGTCCAGCTCGCCGGACGCCCGTTCCGCATCAAACGCGAATTTCTCGACGACGTGGCCGGACAAAACCTGACAGCGCGTGTGGCCAGGCTGCACAAGGCGCTCCTGATCCTGCATTCGCCAACCGACAACATCGTGGGCATCGACAACGCGACACACATTTTCGTCGCCGCCAAGCACCCGAAAAGCTTTGTTTCACTGGCTGGCGCCGATCACCTGCTCAATCAGAGACGCGACGCCGACTACGTCGCCCACGTCGTCGCGGCGTGGGTAGATCGCTACTTCGATCCCGTTGTCGCGGAAAAGCAGATCGACGATGAGCCGCGCCGCGTCACGGTGCAGGAAACTCGCAACGGCAAATTGCAGCAGCAAGTCACCGTCGGGCCGCATCGGATTTTGGCGGACGAGCCCGCCTCCGTCGGCGGCGCGGACACCGGCCCCAACCCTTACGAATTCCTGCTGAGCGGACTCGGTGCCTGCACCTCGATGACAATGCGGATGTATGCCGACCGCAAGGCGTTGCCGCTCGACCGCGTCACCGTCACGCTGAGCCATCGCAAGATCCACGCCAAGGATTGCGAGGATTGCGAAACCAAGGTGGGAATGCTCGACCATATCGAGCGCGTCATCGTCATCGAAGGAAACCTCGACGACGAGCAGCGCGCGAGATTGATGGACATCGCCGACAAGTGCCCGGTGCATCGCACGTTGATGTCGGAAATTCACGTCACGACGCACGCCGCCGGTTCAGGAAAGTAACGTCATGGCTCCCGTCGCCCGCATCGATCCGAAAACGTTATTCACCCCCGATGAGTGGCGGCAACTGACCAACCGCAGTTCGTGGCGCGGTGGCTTGCTGGTGGCGCACGCGTGGGGCACCATCGCCGCGGCGATCGCGCTGGTAACGATCTGGCCCAATCCGCTGACGTGGCTGATCGCGGTGATGATCGTCGGCACGCGGCAACTCGGCCTCGCCATCCTGATGCACGAGGCCGCGCATGGCGGCCTGCACACCAACAAGGCCATCAACGAATGGATCGGGCAATGGCTCTGCGCGGTGCCGGTCGGCTCCGATCTCTCCAGCTATCGCTCCTATCACTTGCAACATCACCGCTTCACGCAACAGCCGGAAGATCCCGACCTGTCGCTGTCCGCGCCGTTTCCGATCACCAGGGAGAGTTTCAGCCGCAAGACGATCCGCGATCTCACCGGCCAGACTTTCGTGAAGCAACGGCTGCCGCTGTTTCTGTCGCTGTTCAGGCACGGAGCGTCCGACGACACTGTTTCGCACGAGAGCTTTGTCTCCAGCGGCGCGGACAAGATGCTGCGCTTCCTGATCGCCAACGCGATTTTGTTCGTGGTGTTCTGGTTATGCGGCGCGGGTTTGTGGTTCTTCGGCATCTGGATTTTCGCGATGGCGACGTGGCTCCCACTGGTGACGCGCATCCGCAATATCGCGGAGCACGCTTGCACCAGCACTGGGCCCGACCCATTCAGCCACGCCCGCACCACGCGCGCCAACATCATCGAACGCGCATTGATCGCGCCCTACTGGGTGAATTATCACGCCGAGCATCATCTGTTCATGTATCTGCCGTGCTACCGGCTGCCGCTGGCGCATCGGCTGTTACAGGAAAAGGGATTGATCGATCGGGTAACGGTGAGCGACGGCTATCTCAACGTGCTGAGGCTCGCGACGTCAAGATAGCGTTTCGAGCGGCGTGGCATTCGGTTCGCAACGACATCGCATCACACCACGAACCAGGGTTACTCACCTTGGTCATATCGAAACATACTGACTTACGCCTTGGCCTTACGCCTTGGCCAGCGCGCGGATCTGTAACGGTCCGCGCAGACCGAACGCGGTGCCGACCACGATGCCGGTGACGGCGACGAATGACGCCAGCGCCAGCGTCGATACGCCGGTCAGACCCTGCCCGACCGTGCAGCCAAGCGCCATTGCACCACCCGCGCCCATCAGGATCGCGCCGCTGATCGAGCGGATCATGTGGGTCGGTGAGGTGTAGCCTTCCCACTTGAAGCGGTTGGTTAGGAGCGCCGTGATGAAGCTGCCCGCGATCACCCCGCCGACCAGCGCGATGCCGAAGTTGAGCGTCAGGCCCGTCGAGAGCATGACGTACTGCACCGATTCAGCAATCGGCGCGACGTAGGTGATCGAGGTCAGCGGCACCGGGTTGAAGTCATCGGCGCCGAGGAATCCAGTCGTGAACCAGCCGCCTGCCACCAGCAGGCCGATCACCACGCCGGCGGCGATCTGGCCGCCCGACTTGCGGAACACGGGGTGGGAGAAAGCGAACAGCGCGAGGCCACCGCTCACCACGAGCAGCGCCAGCACCCGCGCGGCGGTCGCATCGAGGCCGAGAGTCGCCAGCAAGGCCGGTAGCGAGACGACGTCCGGCGCGCTCTGCGTTGCCTGCAGGACGGCCAACCGCGCCGGCGCAATGAGACCCTTCAATGTCATCTGCGCGGCGATGCCGAGCGTCACGATCACGACGAAGGACCGCAGGTTGCCGCGTCCGAGCAGCACCAGCGCCCGCGAGGCGCAGCCGTTCGACAGCACCATGCCGTAACCGAAAAGCAGTCCGCCAAAGAACATCAGCGGCGCTGAAAAGCTCGCTTGCAGATAGATCGACTTGTCGAGATCGACATAGTGACCAAGCACGAGAAGCTGCGAGGCCATCACCGCGACGCTGATCGCCAGCGCATAGGTGCGCACCAGCCGGCCGTCGCCATCGCCCCACCATCCGCGCAGGCTGCTCAAGAGACAGAAGCCGCTGAGCAGGCCAACCGCGCCGAAGACGAGGCCGATCAGGAGACCGGAATAGACGACGATATCGGGACCGAATGACACGGGCTGTTCCTCCAGCCAGCGGAGAACAAAATGCCCCGCCACGATGGGCCGCAATGAGAAATCCTGCCCTGCTATATATCTCGCGCCGGAACGCCGTCCACGGCCCGGAAAATATAAGAAGGAAGCCACCGCCGGCCGCCCGCGAGAGAGAAAAACTCTCTCTCGGACCAACGATCCGGGCAACTTCCTGCCCCGCCCGGAAACGGAAAATCCTGCTATCCAGCGACTCCATGAGCGGACTGGGGCTTGCCCGCGTACATCTCCGTCATCGCGAGGAGCGTGAGGTCCGAAGCAATCCAGCTCTTACCGTGTGACCCTCTGGATTGCTTCGCTTTGCTTGCAATGACGACTGGGTCGTCATCATTGCGCGGCCTGGATTACGTCGCTCTGCCACCCCCGAACACCGTCAGGTCGGCCGCGCGCTCATGGTCAGGAGCTCGTAGCGGGCGACCGGCTCGTCGTTCTGGTTCACCACCTCGACGTCCCAGCGCACCTCGCCGTATTCAGGCCGGCGGGCTGGCGACTTCTGCTTCACCGTCAACCGCACGCGAATGACGTCGTCGGGTGAGACAGGCTTGAGAAAGCGCAGATTATCGAGGCCATAATTGGCGAGCAGCGGTCCCGGCGCGGGATCGACGAACAGACCCGCCGCAAAGGACAGGATCAGGTAGCCGTGCGCCACGCGTCCGGGGAAGAACGGATTGGCCTTCGCCGCCGCTTCGTCCATGTGCGCATAGAACGTGTCGCCGGTGAAATGCGCGAAGTGCTCGATGTCGTCCAGCGTGATGGGGCGGCTGGCGGTCTCGATCATGTCGCCGACGCGCAGTTCGTTGAAGTTGCGCTTGAACGGATGCACCTCCGCGCGCGACGCGGGCGCGCCTTTCATCCAGGCGCCGGTCAACGCCGACAGCCGGCCGGGCGATGCCTGCACCGCCGTCCGCTGCATATAGTGATAGACCGCGCGCAGCCCGCCAAGCTCTTCGCCGCCCCCGGCGCGGCCGGGACCGCCGTGCAACAGTGACGGCATCGGGGAGCCGTGGCCGGTGGATTCCTTGGCGCAATCGCGGTCGACGATCAGCACGCGGCCATGGAACGGCGCGATCCCGAGCAGCACCGCTTCCGCGACGCCGGCATCGTAGGTGAACACCGACGCAACCAGACTGCCCTCGCCGCGCCGAATGAGTTCGACGGCTTCGTCGAGCGTGTCATAGGCCATCACGGTCGCGACCGGCCCGAAGGCTTCGGTGTCGTGCAGGCGCTTCGCGGTTTTCGGATCAAGGGCGCGTAGCAGCACCGGCGCGATGAAGGCGCCCGCTTCGACATCGACGCCGCTTGCCTCGCAGCGATCCGGATCGCCGGACACGATTTCGGCCTCGCCCTTTAACCTGGCAATCTGGGAACGCACGGACTCGCGCTGCGCGCGGCTCACCAGCGGCCCCATCACCTTGTCTTCGGTGCGCGGATCGCCGAGCTTCACCGCACCGAGCGCGCTCTTCAGCGCGGCGATCACCGCCGCCTCCTGCGGGCGCGGCACCAGCACGCGGCGGATCGCGGTGCATTTCTGCCCGGTCTTCACCGTCATCTCGCGCACCACCTCGCGCACGAAAAGATCGAATTCCGGCTGCGACGGATCGATATCCGGCCCGAGCAGCGCGGCATTCAGCGAGTCCCGCTCCGCAACGAAGCGGATCGAATGCTTGGCGATGTTCGGATGGTTGCGCAGTTTTTCCGAGGTTTCGATCGAGCCGGTGAAGGCGATCAGATCCTGTCCCCCGAGATGATCGAGCAAATCTCCGGTCGGCCCGCAGATCAGTTGCAGGCTGCCGGGCGGCAACGCACCGGACTCGTGCATCAACCGGACCAGAGCCTCGGTGACGTAGGCGGTGGCGGTGGCCGGCTTGGCGATCACCGGGACCCCGGCGAGAAACGCCGGTGCAAATTTCTCAAGGAGCCCCCAGCAGGGAAAGTTGAACGCGTTGATATGCACCGCGACGCCATGCAGCGGCGTCAGGATATGCTGGCCGACGAAGGTGCCGCCTTTCGACAATCCCTCCACCTCGCCTTCGACCACGAAAGGGGTAGCGGGCAATTCGCGCCGGCCGCGCGAGGCATAGGCGGAGAGCGTGCCGAGCCCGCCCTCGATATCGACCGCGTTATCGCGGCGGCTCGCGCCGGTATCGCCGGCCAACTTGTAGAGTTGCTCCTTGCGCTCGGAGACATAGGCGGCGATCGCCTTCAGGCGATCCGCGCGCTGATGAAATGTCATCGCGCGCAACGCGGGGCCGCCGACATCGCGTGCGTGCTTCACCATCGCAGCGAAATCAACCCCGGCGCTCGAAGCCCGCGCCACGGTCTTGCCATCCACCGCGCTCGGGATGTCGACGAAACCGCTCGGGGCCTCGACCCAACGATCCAGCGCAAGATTCTGCAAGGTGATGGTCATTGTTTCCTCCCGTCCCGGGTGTCGATCGGCCGTTGACAGTGCAGCCGGTTGGGCTAATAATTAACTGACCAACCGTTTAATTCAATAGGCTTTGTTCGCTCGTGCGTCATGGCCTTGCGAACGGCAAAGCTCCGTTTCAACATCCGGAGCGGCCGCGGGGTCGAGGGAGAAACGCCGTGAATCACGTCCTGACCGATTGCGGGAAAACGCTGCCCGCGCCGCGCGAAATCCGGAGGACGTTTTGAGCATCACGACGCCGCTTTCACCGGACGAACTCGCGCGCGCCTGCGCTGACGCGATGTGGAAAGAGGACAACGCCTCGCGCGGCCTCGGCATGGAGATCGTCGAAATCGGCCGCGGTCGCGCCGTCCTGGCGATGACGGTCAAGCCGGAAATGGTCAACGGCCACGGCATCGCCCATGGCGGCTTCATCTTCACGCTGGCGGACTCCGCCTTCGCCTTCGCCTGCAATTCCTACAACGAGCGAACGGTGGCCGCACACGGCAACATCTCCTTCATCCGCCCCGGAAAGCTCGGCGACCGGCTGATCGCGGACGCGCGCGAAATCTCGAAATCCGGTCGCTCCGGCATCTACGACATCCGCGTCACCGCGAATGGCGACACCGTGATCGCCGAACTGCGTGGCTACTCGCGCACCATCGGCGGCACGATGGTCGATGTCGCACGGCCGGCCGAAGCCTCTTCACAGGGCTAGATCGGGACAATAGCCTTCGGAACGACAGCCAATTCAGGACGACAGCCTTCAGGACGACAGCCATGGCCTCCCCCGACGCACTTTCGAAATCGACCGCTGGCCTTGTGCTTGATTCCGCCGAGCGCGCCTCGCGCGACGAGATCGTGGCGTTGCAGACCAAACGCCTCGCCTGGTCGCTGAAGCATGCTTACGACAATGTCGCGCACTATAAAAAAGCATTCGATGCCAGGGGTGTGCATCCGTCGGATTTCAGGCAATTGTCCGATCTCGCCAAATTTCCCTTCACGGTGAAGACGGATCTGCGCGACAACTATCCGTTCAACATGTTCGCCGTGCCGCGTGACCAGCTGGTCCGCGTCCACGCCTCCTCCGGCACCACCGGCAAGCCGATCGTGGTCGGCTACACCGCCGCCGACATCGACGTGTGGTCCGACGTGATGGCGCGATCGATCCGCGCCGCCGGCGGCCGCAAAGGCATGATCCTGCACAATGCCTATGGCTACGGCCTGTTCACGGGCGGCTTAGGGGCGCATTACGGCGGCGAGCGGCTCGGCTGCACCGTTGTGCCCGTTTCCGGCGGCATGACTGAACGGCAGGTGCAACTCATCAACGACTTCAAGCCCGACATCATCATGGTCACGCCGAGCTACATGCTGGCGATCTTTGATGAGTTCGGCCGGCAGGGTCTCGATCCGCGCAAGTGTTCGCTCAAGTTCGGCATCTTTGGCGCCGAGCCTTGGACCAACGCGATGCGCGGCGAGATCGAACATGCCTTCAATATGGACGCCACCGATATCTACGGCCTGTCGGAAGTCATGGGTCCCGGCGTCGCGCAGGAATGCGTGGAGACCAAGGACGGACTCCACGTCTGGGAAGATCACTTCTATCCGGAGATCATCGATCCCGAGACCGGCGCTGTGCTCCCCGACGGCGAAAAAGGCGAACTGGTGTTCACATCCCTGACCAAGGAAGCGTTCCCCATCGTGCGCTATCGCACGCGCGACCTCACCCGCCTGCTTCCAGGCACGGCGCGGCCGGGAATGCGGCGCATGGAGAAAGTCACCGGCCGCTCCGACGACATGATCATCCTGCGCGGCGTCAACGTGTTTCCCACGCAGATCGAAGAAGCGCTGCTTGCAACCGACTGGTGCGGCGGCCACTTCCAGATCGAACTGACACGCGAGGGTCGCATGGACGAGATGACCGTGCTCGCGGAAGCCCGCCCGGAAAGCTGGGACGGCCAGGGCCTTGTCATCCACGCCGAAAAGGTTGTTGCACACATCAAGAACACGATCGGCGTCTCCAGCCGGGTCTCCATCGTCGCGCCGGACTCGCTGGCGCGTTCGCAAGGCAAGGCCAAGCGCGTCTACGACAAGCGGCCGAGCAACGATTGATGCACGCCGCTGATCGCGACGTGATGAACGCAACACGAAGGGACACAACGGCGGAATAGGTTTGAGATGATCATCCCTGTCACGGGTTGTCACGAGAAGCGGTAGCGACGACGCATTTCGTTTCTTGCTTTGCGATATCCTGGATTGCTGCGCGGAGCCTGTGCCCAAACGGAAGGAACCATCAATCCGGGTGCCGGCAATGACGGTTTGCGCTCAACTGGGGACGCCATGAAACGCGAACCCCATACGATTGGACTGAGAGACTGCCATGCCACTGCACCCCTCGCGTCGTGATATGCTGAAAACCTCGCTGGGCGTCGCCGCAGCCTCCGCCCTCCCTTCCCTTTCGTTGATGGAGCAAGCCATGGCTCAGACCGATGCAACGCCACTCTCCGCCGCAGAGATCGTTCAGGCGATCCGTGACAAGAAAATCACCGCGGTCAGCGTCGTGCAGGCCGCCATCGACCGCGCGGAGAAGCTGAAAGACCTCAACACGCTGATCTTTCTGAACAAGGATACCGCGATCGCGGCGGCGCGTGACGTTGATGCCGGCAAGATCACCGGCCCCCTCGCTGGCCTGCCGATCGTGATCAAGGACAACATCAACACCCAGGACATGCCGACGACCGGCGGTACGCCGGCATTACAAAACGCGCGGCCGAAGAACAACGCGCCATCGCTGCAAAAACTGCTCGATGCCGGCGTCATCGTCATCGGCAAGGCCAACATGCACGAACTGGCGTTCGGCATCACCAGCACCAACCTGTCGTCCTTCGCGGGGCCGGTGAAAAATCCCTACGATACCGCGCGAATCCCCGGTGGTTCCTCCGGCGGCACCGCAGCAGCGGTCGCGGCCAAGATCGTCACCTGCGGGCTCGGCACCGACACCGGCGGCTCGACCCGCGTCCCCGCCGCGCTGACCGGCACCGTGGGCCTGCGTCCATCAGTCGGCAACGGCGGCGCGCGGCGGCGCTACAACGACGACCACGCCGTGGTCCCGATCAGCCATACCCGCGACACCGTAGGGCCGATGGGCAGGAGCGTCGCGGATGTGGCTCTGCTCGACTCCATCATCACCGGCACCGTGATGGCTTCCGCGATCGATCTGCGCGGCAAGCGCTTCGGCGTGCCGCCGTCGATGTGGAGCGGTCTCGACAACAGTTTGCATGAGGTTGTCGATGCCGCGCGCAAGAAACTGACCGACGCCGGCGTCGAATTGATCGACGCGGAGATCGACGGCCTTGCCGACCTCAACGCCAAGCTGTCGTTTCCGATCGCGCTGCATGAACCCATCGCGGATATTCCCGCCTATCTCAAAGCGTCCGGCATCGAGGGCGTCACGCTCGCTGACATCGCCGCGAAGATCGCCAGTCCCGACGTCAAGGGCGCGTTCGGCGCGATCACCGCGGATGCGTTCGGCAACGCCTATGCCGACGCCATTGGCACACTTCGGCCGCAACTACAGAAGCTCTACGAAAACTATTTCCGCGATAACAATCTCGATGCCATCTTGTTTCCGACCACCATCGCGCCGGCGCCGCTGATCGACATCACGACGGGATCAGGCGAGATGACGATCAACGGCGGCAAGCCGACACCGACGTTCGACACCATGATCCGCAACACTGATCCCGGCAGCAACGCCGGCATTCCCGGCCTCGCGGTGTTCGCCGGCATGACGCAGAACGGACTGCCGGTCGGGCTTGAAATCGATGGCCCGATCGGCAGCGACATCACGCTGCTTGGACTTGGAATGTCGATGGAGAAATTGCTCGGCCACGCGCCTCCACCCAAACTCTGAGTCGGACATAAACAGTGAAGCGTATTCAGCCGATCCGATCGAACAGAAAAGAAATTCCTCGATAAACGCACGGTCGGAGAACAGGATTGCAACGAACGAGCGCGATGCCTATATAGGCTTCGTCTGTATGCTTCACAGACTTCATCTGCTGGTTGGGGAGGACGCCATGTCTCGCGACGCCCTCTTCCAATTGGGGATGGGCGCAGTTTCGCTGAATGCCTCCCAAAAGGAAGAACACTTCAACGCTCACGCGCAGGAT
>CAUJJN010000270.1 GCA_963204905.1 Pseudomonadota bacterium | reverse complement strand
CAACGGCTTCGGCGGCAACGGCGGCCGTGACGGCTACACCGTCGGTGGCGGTCTCGAATACATGTTCACCCAGAACTGGTCGGGCAAGATCGAGTACCAGTACTACGACTTCGGCAACGTCAACGTGTTCAACAACGCGGGTGCCTTCCTCGGAAACATCCGCAACGACGAGCACACTGTGAAGGTCGGTCTGAACTACCGCTTCAACTGGGGTGCCCCGGTCGTCGCCAAGTACTAAGTCTCAGATCCCGGGTCCTCCAAAGCTTCCAGCTTGAGACCTGACAGACTTCCGGAAGGCCGGCGCTTGCGCCGGCCTTCTGCGTTTGCGGTATCAAAATAATGAAATCGACCGCATTTTCTCGAATTTATTAACCCGCGCCTCAGATACTCCGCACCCGATCGATCCTGACAAAAATCATCGGGCGGGGATGACCATGGCGTTGCGAACTGCATCAAGCAGCCTGCGGCAACTGAATTTTCTGCGGCCGCGTTTGACCAATTGGGGCATCAAGGAAAGCCTGTTCACGGCCTTTGCCGTGATCGCCGGCACGGCCGTTCTCATCAGCGTGGGCGCAGGCATGATCCTCGGCCAGCTTGGCGGCATGATGCAGGATCTCGGCGGCCGGGACATTCCGAGACTGGCGGCAAGCTTGCAATTGGCGGCCCGTAGCGCCGATCTCGCCAGTCGGGGACCGGCTGTGTTGGCGGCCCGTGACGACGCCGAACTGACGTCGCAACTGGGCAAGGTCAAGGAGCTTCAGGACGCCGCTCTCGCCAAACTCGGAGAGATCATCGAACTTGGCGCCTACAAATCAACCGTCGCTGCGCTACAGGAAAACGTCAAGAACATCGACGACGTGGTGAAAAGCCTCGGCAACGCCGCCAAGGATCGCCTTGACCTCGCCAACCGACATCAGCGGCTCTACGAAGAACTGCGGACACATCAGGCCGCGTTCGTCACCGCCGCCAATCCGGCGATGATGTCGGCCCAGGCCAACATCAACGCCATCCTGACGTCCGCTAACCTCTCCACCGACGACGCGACCGAAGCAGCGCGCGCCGTCGAACTGCTGGGCAATGTCGCCTCCAGCATCAACATCGTCGCCTCCGACATGATGGCGGCGTTGTCGGCCCCGACCAACGAGGCGCTTGAACAAATCTCGGCTTCGCTGGAATCCGCCCGGACGCGCGCCACCTCCAGCCTCGAAGCCCTGCCTGATCGCCGCAGCACCGCTGACATCAAGGCCGCCGCGCAAAAGCTGCTGCCACTCGCCGACGGCAAGGACGGCGTCGTCAAGGTCCGCCAGCGCGAACTCGACTCGCACGATTACGGACAACTCATTCTCGACGAATTCCGCAAGCTCAACACCGGGCTTGGAATCAGCGTACAGCAACTCGTCGACGGCGTTCAGACCGAAACCGAGACATCGTCCTCGCAGGCGCGTCACTCCATCGCGCTCTCGACGCAGGTGATGATGGTGCTTGGCGTGCTCACCCTGATCGGCTCGATCTTGTTCGTCTGGCTCTATGTCGGCCGCAACATCCTGTGGCGCATCAGCGAACTGCAACGCGCGATGAAAGTGCTGTCGAGCGGCGACCTCGAAACCAAGATCGGACGCGGCCGTCACCATGACGAAATCGCCGTGATGGCCGATTCGCTGGAAGTGTTTCGTGAAAACATGATCCGCGCCCGCACGCTGGGAGCGGATCGCGAGCGCGACCAGTTGAGCCGGGCCGAACGCGCGTCGCGCATGGAAGCGCGCATTATGGACTTCGAGGCCAGCGTGCGCGGCGCGCTGGAACGCGTGCAGTCCTCCGCGAACACCATGGAGACGACCGCGCAAAGCATGTCCGCCACCGCCGATCGCTCCAGCGCGCTGGTCAGCACCGTCGCATCGGCCGCCGAACAGACATCCGTCAACGTCCAGACCGTATCATCCGGCACGGAGGAACTGTCATCGTCGATTCTCGAAATCGGCCGTCAGGTCATCAATTCGACGGAGATCGCAAGCAAGGCCGTGTCGGAAGCAAGAAAGACCGACGCGACGATGCAAGGTCTCGCCGACAACGCCGCCCGCATCAGCACCGTGATTGACCTCATTCAGACGATCGCCTCGCAGACCAACCTCCTCGCGCTGAACGCGACCATCGAAGCCGCGCGCGCGGGCGAGGCCGGTCGAGGCTTCGCGGTGGTGGCGTCCGAAGTCAAGAATCTGGCGAGCCAGACCGCAAAGGCGACGGAAGACATCCGCGCGCAGATCGCCAACATGCAGCAGGGGACGACAGCCGCCGTAGGCACGATTCAAGGCATCGGCCTGACCATCGGTGAGATCAACGAGATCACCACCACGATTGCCGCCGCCGTCGAAGAGCAGGGCGCGGCGACCCGCGAGATTGCGCGCAACATCCAGCACGCCGCGACCGGCACGAGCGAAGTCTCCAGCAACATCGTCGGCGTCAGTCAGGCCTCGGCGGATGCCGGCGCGGAAGCAAGCCACGTGCTTGCGGCATCGGGCGCGCTGCGGCGCGAAGCCGATGTGCTCCGCGAGGAGATCGACGCGTTCCTTTCCAGCATTCGCGCCGCCTGACGATAACTGCAATCTGCTTCCAACCGGCAATGATTGACACCGGTGCCAACGCATGATCCTTGATCGAATGCAAGTTCGCCCGGTCGCCAACATCGCGCGTCAGGGCACTGTCGCAGTTCGTCGAACGAGGAGAACCGCATGAGTGCATCGACCAATTCAAGCCGGCCAGACATCGGCCCACTCAGCGAACCGCGTCACGACTGGACCCGCTCGGACGCGGAAGCGATCTACAACCTGCCGTTTTCGGATTTGATCTTTCAGGCACAGAGCGTGCATCGCGCGAATTTCGATCCCAATCATATCGAAACCGCGAGCCTTCTCAGCATCAAGACCGGCGGCTGCCCGGAAGATTGCGGCTACTGCTCGCAAAGCGCGCACTACGATACTGACGTGAAGGCCACCAAGCTGATGGATCATCAGGCGGTGCTCGACACTGCGCGCCGAGCCAGGGACAATGGCGCCAGCCGGTTCTGCATGGCGGCCGCCTGGCGCAATCCGAAGGACAGGGATCTCGACCGGGTTTGCGACATGGTCAGCGCGGTCAAGGACCTCGGCATGGAGACCTGCGTCACTCTTGGAATGCTTGCTCCCGCGCAAGCACACCGGCTGCGCGACGCCGGGCTCGACTTCTACAATCACAACGTCGACACCTCGCCCGAATTCTACGGGCACATCATCACCACGCGCACGATGCAGGATCGCATCGATACGCTGGCGCATGCGCGCGACGCCGGGCTGAAAATTTGTTGCGGCGGCATCATCGGCATGGGCGAGCAGGTCGACGACCGCGTTGGCATGCTGATCCTGCTCGCCAACCTTCCAAGCCATCCGGAAAGCGTGCCGATCAACATGTGGAACAAGGTCAAGGGCGTGCCGGTCAACGACACAGCCGATCGTCCGGACCCGATCGCGCTGGTACGGATGGTCGCCTTGGCGCGGATCATGATGCCGAAGAGCGTGGTTCGGCTCTCGGCGGGGCGCCAGTACATGACCGACGAATTGCAGGCACTGTGCTTCGTCGCGGGCGCCAGTTCCATCTTCATCGGCGACGTGCTGTTGACCACGAAAAATCCGCAGACCGTTCGTGACGCCGAATTGCTGGATCGGCTTGGCATCCGGTCACGGCTCGACGACGTGCGGGTCGCGGCTATGCCGTCGCAAGCGGCCGAGTAGCATCCATCCCGGCGGTCCATTTTTACCGCCTTGCTTACCGCCGGCATCAGGTCCAGCCCCGCGAATGCGGGTCTGGACCGTGGTTTTTCGGCTGGCGCCCTGCCGATTGTTTGGCTAAGCCGAATGAATGAAACGACAATCGCCCCCCATGAAAGCCAAAGAACCCGCTTTTCAGAGCCTGGCCGAAACCCTGCGTTATCCTTGGGAAACGCCGCCGGGCCCCAATGAGGTCATTGAACTCAGACCGGGTGTTCTCTGGCTTCGCCAGAAGCTTCCGTTTCAGCTCAACCATGTGAACATCTATTTGCTCGCCGACGGCGACGGCTGGGCGATGATCGATTCCGGCTTCGGCAACGAGGAAACCATCGCGGCCTGGACCGCGCTGTTCGAGGGGCCGCTGAAGAATTTCAACATCACGCGGCTGATCGTCACCCATTCGCATCCCGATCATGTCGGGCTCGCCGGCTGGATCGTCGAACGCTTCAACTGCCCGCTGGTGATGTCGCAGGTCGAGTATCTGCAATCGGTCTACCATCAGAACCGCGGCACCGAGGAGCGCAAGGAAGCGCAGCGGCTGTTCTTCCGCCGTCACGGCATGGACGAAAGCCTCACCGACAAGCTGCTGGGCCGCGGCCAGGACTATCTCAAGCGGGTTTCCACCCTGCCCGCTTCGTATCGCCGCATTTCCAATGGCGACGAGATTTCGATCGGCACGCGGCGCTTCAAGGTTATCACCGGCGGCGGTCACGCGCTCGATCAGGTGATGCTGTATTGCGCCGCCGACAAGCTGTTCCTGTCGGCCGATCAGGTGCTGAGCAAGATTTCGCCTAACGTCAGCGTGTGGGCGGTCGAGCCCGACCAGAATTCGCTCGGTGAGTATCTGGCGTCGCTGGCGAGCCTGACCACTACTTTGCCTTACGACGCGCTGGTGCTGCCCGGACACGGCGTGCCGTTCTTCGGCCTGAAAACCCGCATCAAGCAATTGGCCGACCATCACGAGGAGCGTTGCGGCATGATCGCCGCCGCCTGCCGCGAGTCGCCGAAGACCTCCGCCGAACTGGTGCCGGTGGTGTTTTACAAATATCCGCTCGATGCCCACCAGACCGGATTTGCCGCCGGCGAGTTGATCGCGCACGTCAACTACATGCTCAACGAAGGCCGGTTGACCCTCGAACCCACGGCTGATGGCGTGCTGCGATTCAGGAGCACCTGAGGGCCACTATAGCGGCCCAGTTGCCCTGACGTTGCGCCAGAACAAACTTGAGATTGCGTTTGACACAGGGCCGCCTTCGCGGACCGTGACGTCCTAAGCCTTATTTCGGCTCGACAGCGATCCTGGAAAAGCTCTAAAACGGGCTGTGTCGGGGCGTGGCCCGGTCTTGTCGAGTTCGGATTTTGCGATGAATTACAATCAGTTCTTCAGCGATGCCGTTAACCGTCTGCACGATGAACGGCGCTACCGCGTTTTTGCTGACCTGGAGCGCATTGCAGGCCGCTTCCCGCACGCGACCTGGCATTCCCCGAACGGCGAGCGCCCCGTGGTGATGTGGTGTTCCAACGATTACCTTGGCATGGGCCAACATCCGAAGGTGATCGGCGCCATGGTGGAGACCGCCACCCGCGTCGGCACCGGCGCCGGCGGCACCCGCAACATCGCCGGCAACCATCATCCGCTGGTGGCGCTCGAGCGCGAACTCGCCGACCTGCACGGCAAGGAAGCCGCGCTGTTGTTCACCTCGGGCTATGTGTCGAACCAGACCGGCATCTCGACGCTCGCCAAGCTGATTCCGAATTGCCTGATCCTCTCCGATGCGCTCAACCACAACTCGATGATCGAGGGCATCCGCCAATCTGGCTGCGAGCGGCAGTTATTCCGCCACAACGATGTCGCGCATCTCGAGGAACTGCTGATCGCGGCGGGTCCGCAGCGCAACAAGCTGATCGCCTGCGAAAGCCTTTATTCGATGGACGGCGACATCGCGCCGCTGGCGAAAATCTGCGATCTCGCCGAACGCTACGGCGCGATGACCTATGTGGACGAAGTTCATGCGGTCGGCATGTACGGACCGCGTGGCGGCGGCGTCGCCGAGCGCGACGGCGTGATGCATCGCATCGACGTGCTGGAAGGAACGCTGGCGAAAGCCTTCGGCTGTCTCGGCGGCTACATCACCGCGAAGGCGGAGATCATCGACGCGGTGCGTTCCTACGCGCCGGGCTTCATCTTCACCACATCGCTGCCGCCCGCGGTGTGCGCGGCGGCGACGGCGGCGATCCGTCATCTGAAGTCGTCGAACTGGGAGCGGGAGCGTCATCAGGAGCGCGCGGCGCGCACCAAGGCGGTTCTCAACGCCGCCGGCCTGCCGGTGATGTCGAGCACCACGCATATCGTGCCGCTGTTCGTGGGCAATCCGGAGCGCTGCAAACAGGCGTGCGACCTTCTGCTTCAGGAGCACGGCATCTACATCCAGCCGATCAACTATCCCACCGTCGCCAAAGGTACGGAGCGATTGCGCATCACGCCATCACCCTATCATGACGACGTCCTGATCGATCAGCTCGCGGAAGCGCTCATTCAGGTCTGGCAGCAGCTCGGCATGCCGCTGCATGCAGCTCCCCTGGCAGCCGAATAGAGCTGCGTCGCTTTCCAACTAAACAGGCGCGGCCGCGAGCAACGCGGTCGAGCGCTTGCCCTTTTCTTCCGACAAAACAATCCGCATCAGATCGGCGGCATTTTTCGCGCCGAGCTTGTCCATGATCCGGGCGCGGTGAACTTCCACCGTCCGCGGACTGATGCCCAATCGCCGGCCGGCTTCCTTGTTGGAAGCGCCTTGGGCGACTTGCTGCAAGACGTCCCGCTCGCGGCCGGTGAGACGATGCCGCCCGGCAAAGTCCGCCAACCCCTCGATGTGCTCTTCCCGGGTTCGACGATAGGCCGCGACCGCTGCGCGGACCCTGTCCGCCATTGCGCTTGCCGCAAACGGCTTTTGCAGGAAGTCAACCGCACCGAACTTCATCGCGGCAACGACCGTGGCGATATCGCCTTGCCCGGACATCACCACTACCGGAGGCGGCGCGCGTTCCGCCGAGAGTTCACGCAGCACCCGCAAGCCGGATTCGTCCGGCAGGTTGACGTCGAGAACCACGCAGGCGGGCTGGCGGGTCCCGAGAGCCTCCAGAAACGAACCGGCGTCCCCGAAGGCGCGGGGTGAGAATCCCTCGATCCGCAGCAGCAAACTCAAAGCATCACGCACTGAAGGGTCGTCATCGACAATGAAAACAGTAGCGTCATCGATTTGAGGCTGAACGACCATCGCAACCTTCCCGATAGATTTGCCGAAAAATATACAACTTATACGTGTGTAAACTGATTCGTCCGTCTTGACAATTGCAATGCGGCGCGATGCGCCCTACGCGGAATGGCGCTACAATTCGGCCGGTCACCCGCATGCACGAACGCGCGGGACCAGGGGCGTGACGGTTGGCGATGGGGCAAGCTTGATGTTGCACGATTGGGGCGTGATCGCCGCTGCGTTCGGCTACATCTGTTTTCTGTTCGTGGTGGCCTACTATGGCGACAGACCATCCCGACGCCGCCGCCGCAGCGGTGCCGGACTGATCTATCCGTTGTCGCTGGCAATCTATTGCACGTCATGGACGTTCTTCGGGTCGGTCGGCTTCGCGACCCGTAACAGCTTCGACTTTCTGGCGATCTATATCGGCCCGATCATCATGATCGGATTCTGCACGCCGTTGCTGCGGCGGGTCATCGAGCTGGCGAAATCGCAGAACATCACCTCCACCGCCGACTTCATCGCAGCGCGCTACGGAAAAAGCCAGGCGGTGGCGGCCACCGTCGCTATCATCGCCATCATCGGGTCGGTCCCCTACATCGCCTTGCAACTGAAGGCGGTCGGCTCGTCGCTCGAAACCATCATGGGCGAGGACCACGCCATCACCAGCGTGCCGATCGTCGGCGACATCGCGCTGATCGTGACGCTGGCCATGGCGACGTTCGCCGTCCTGTTCGGCACCCGTCAATCCGACGCCACCGAACACCAGCATGGCCTGATGCTGGCGGTTGCAACCGAGTCGATCATCAAACTGGTCGCCTTCATCGCCGCCGGCGCGTTCGTGACATTCTGGATGTTCGGCCCGATCGAACTGTTCGAACGCGCGATGAAAACGCCGGAAGCCGTCCGCGCGATAAGCTATGCGCCCTCGATCGGCAATTTCCTGACGATGGTGCTGCTATCGTTCTTCGCCATCATGTTCCTGCCGCGCCAGTTTCACGTCAGCGTGGTGGAGAACTCCAATCCCGAGGAAGTCGACCGCGCTCGCTGGTTGTTTCCACTCTATCTCGTTGCCATCAACCTCTTCGTCATTCCCATCGCAATGGCCGGGCTGGTGTCGTTTCCCTTTGGCCGGGTCGACAGTGACATGTTCGTGCTGGCACTACCGGTCGAAGGCAAGGCGCCGCTGCTCGCGGTGATCGTCTTCATCGGCGGACTGTCCGCCGCGACCGCCATGGTCATCGTGGAATGCGTGGCGCTGGCGATCATGGTTTCGAACGATCTGCTCATCCCGCTGATCCTGCCGCGCAACCCGCATATCGCCAACAAGGATTTCGGCCGCCTCGTCCTGAAAATCCGCCGCGTCGCGATCTTCGCCATCATGATCATGGCGTACTTCTAC
>CAUJJN010000269.1 GCA_963204905.1 Pseudomonadota bacterium | reverse complement strand
CGAGGATGGAGAACATCGAGTGCGACCAGAAGATGCGGCCGCGCGACAGATCCCAGTCCCAGAGACCGCAGCGTCCGCGATTGAGGGCGGTGTCGATGCGTCCACGCACCGCGTCGTTGATGAGGTCGCCCTCGCGGGCCCGGCTCGACTGCCAATGGAATGCGAAGCCGAGAATCAGAACGACGAAGCCTGTGGTCGCCGAGAGCGTGATGGCGAGCGCGGCATCCGACTGCCACAACGGCGAGCCGTGCTGTTGGGCGATCACGAGATGATGACCGGGGAGCGATTTCAGCGGTCGCGATGTTGCGATGACATCGCTGGCCTTGTTGAGGACCGGGGCTGCATGCCCGGTGGTCGCGAGCGTGGTCAGCAGTTCGCGATCGAGGTCGCGATTCTGTTCGGTCGAGAGACCGGCAATGAGGCGTTGATCGGCTCCCATGATCAAAATCGAGCGGCTTGCGGAGATACCCCACGCCGGGATCAATGAGGACAGCAGGGTCTGCAGGTGAGACGGCGTTGCCGAGGACTGCCGCCCGGCGAGATCGCGGTCGAGGCGTTCGGCCATCAGGTCGGCAAGCGCTGTGAGGTCGCGTTGCGCTGAAGCCTGCATCTGTCGGCCGTGATCGGTGACCTGGACATAGGCGCCGAAACAGATGGTGACGAGAAATGCGATGATGAGGGTGGGCACCGCGCGGCGCAGCACCGGCTCGGCATTCAGCAGCCGGTGATAGGCTGGTTTCGCGATCGACTGCGCCAATCCCTTGATCGAATCGGATTGGACGCATGCGCTTTGCGTGCGCGCGCGCATCATGCCTTTGCCCCCTCGGAATTCCTCTGGAATGCCGCTCCGGTGAAATCTTTCGATCCGGTGGCGGCAACGCACTGCTACGGCCAGTCCGACGCTCTCGTTCTTGTCCGATGATCGGATGTTGCGAACGGTTGCGGTTTCTGCCGATTCAAAACGACCCCCAGGCAGTTTCGAATCAACTGCGATTTGAATCCAGATTCGTCGGTGTGTCGAGAGTCAACGAATCGTTAACGCGAAATAATTCTTATCCAACGACGATTTTTCGTCGCCAGAGTCCAACTGCGTGAGTCCGAAACGGGAACGGTCCGGTGCGCGCGGTGATCGCGCCGTCAACGTATGGGTTCAGCGTGGCTGATGACGCGCTTCACAGCCGGGAAAGCGCGACGAAGCGCGCGCTCTATATCGTCGACGGCTTCGTGAACCAGCATCACGCTCATGGTCGGCGCGGCCCGGCAGTGGAAATTGACAATCTGTCCGGCTTCGGTGTCGCGCACGCGCACATTGTGAATGTCATGGATGCCGTGTTCGGTCGCGAAGCGGGACAGCGCAGCGGCGATTTCCGCAACGCGGGTCGTGGATGCATCGATGCCTGTCGGCGCTTCCGGCTCCAGCGGTTCGATGTGCGTATCGACCTCGACGTCGGCGCCGAACTCCTCGCGGATGCTCTGTTCGAGTCCCTGCGCGATGTCGTGCGCCTTGCTGAGGTCGAGTTGGCCATCGACCTCAAGGTCGATGCTGACGATCAGTCGTCCGCCAAGGTCGTGAACCGTGACGTGGTGGATGGCGAGCGCCGCGTTACGCGCGATCACCATGATCCGGTCGCGCACCGTTTCGTTATCGCGTGCCACCGGCACGACGGTGAAGGTGAGGTCGGCGTCGCCGAGCGCGGATGTCACGGCCTGCTGCGTCTTGCGTTTGATCGCGTCGATGCGGTCGAGCGGGAAGGTCCGCGGGACCTCGACGTCGGCATCGATGAAGTATTTGGCGCCGACCATGCGGGCGCGCAGCCGGCCGACGTCGATCACGCCCGGCACGCTCAGGATGGCCGCGCGCACCTTGTCGGTCGCGCCTTCCGGCGCGCGATCGAGCAGCGTCTCTATTGTGGAGCGTCCGAGCCGCAGACCCAATACAGAGATTACGGCGGCGATCGCGATCGCCGCGGCGGCATCACCCCATGCGTAACCCAGTGCGGAGAGTCCAAGCCCGGCGATCACCGCGAACGAGCCAAGAACGTCGGACGCAAAGTGCAACGCATCGGCGGCGAGCGCCTGGCTTTTGGTGGCTTGCGCCGCGCGATGCAGTGCATAGGCGCGCCACAGGTTGACGCCGATGTCCACCAGCAGAACGACGAACGGAATCAGCGACAATGTCGGCGGGACCGCGCCGTCGCGCAGATGCCCAACCGCGGTCACCAGAATGCCGCCGGCGAGGATATAGAGCAGCGCGATCACGCCGAGCGCGGAGAGGCTCTCGAACTTGCCGTGGCCGTAGTGATGTTCGTCGTCGGCGGGCCGGTCGGAAAATCGCACCACGATCCAGGTGATGACAGTGGCGACCAGATCGACGGAACTGTGCAACGCCTCTGAAATCAGCGCGAGGCTGCCGATGGCGATGCCGACCGCGAATTTGACCGCGGCCATGGTTGCGCTGGCGACGACGGAGATCGCCGCGACGCGGGTTTTCGTGGTGTCGATATGCTGGCTCATGGGCTGGGTTTAGCAGCCTCATCAGCCAACATCAAAGCGGCGCGAACGATGCTCCCGCTCTTTTTTCAGCTACTTGCAGATGCGAATTATTCCGACTTCAAACGGCGTCGAGCCGATCGCTATAGCGTGACGACGATCTTTCCGAGATGCTGATTGGCCTCCATGTGCGCGAAGGCGGTCGCGATCTCGTCGAACGCGAAGGTGCGATCGATTGGCAGCTTGAGTTGCCGTGACTCGACCGCCGGCCAGATATCGTTTTTGACCTGCGTGAAGATATCGCGGATTTCCTCGACCCAACGGGTGCGGAAGGTGACGCCGATATAGTGAATGCGGCGCGCGGCGTGCAGATCAAAATTGAAATCGCCATGGCTCCCACCAAGCCGGCCAACATTGACGATGCGGCCGAGCACTTTTGTTGCCGCGAGATTCTGATTGGCGACGTTGCCCGAGATTTGATCGATAATCAGATCCACACCTTTGCCATCCGTAGCGCCCAGCACGGCGTCGACCCATGCCGGATCACGCGAGTCGATGGCGATGTCGGCGCCGAAATCCTTCAAGCGGGCGCGACGTTCCGGATTGGTCGAGGAGCCGATCACAATCCTGGCGCCTTTCAGTCTGGCGATCTGCAACGCCATCAAGCCGACGCCGGAGCTGGCTCCTTGAACCAGCACCGTTTGCCCCGCTTGCAGGTTTCCGTTGGTGATCAGCGCATTATGCATAGTGGTCAGCGCAACCGGCAGCGTCGCGGCCTCGATAAAGTCCATGCCGGTGGGAATGTGCAATACGCGTCCGCAATCGGCGAGGGTATATTCCGCGAAGGCGGCGGCTCCCGAGCCCATGACGCGATCTCCGACCTTGACGCCTTTCGCGTCGGCGCCGAGTTCGACCACTTCGCCAGCCCACTCCATGCCGAGCACGGTGCCCGCGCCGCCGGCATTGCCGTGAGCATGACCCTTGGTCATGCCGAGGTCGGCGCGGTTGAGTCCGCAGGCGCGGACCCGCACCAGAACTTGCGAGCCTTTGGCTTGAGGTGTTGCGACGTCGCTGATTTCAGCGCCATGCGTTCCGTAGATGTAGGCTCTCACGGGAGTTCTCCGCCCTAATGGATGATTGAAACAAATCTATCATATGCGCGCGCGCATCATTCAGCGCCAGCCATAGGCGGTTGGCTGATGCGCGCGAACCGACGATTCAGCAATCCCCGGGCTCCGGCCCGGGGAATTTTTTGCGTCGGGCCATCTCGATTGTCGACCGCAATTGGAAAGGGAGATTGCGGCGGGCGCCCGCTCGTTAGCCGAACAGCCCATCGCCATGGGTTTCGACATAGGCGGCGAGGCCGAGAGTGTGATCGCGTGCGAATTTCTCGGCGAGCTCGGTCTTGCGCTCCTCGAGCGCGCCAATGATGGCGAGGTGCTCGGGCAGGGAAGCGGCGATGCGTTCGCTGCGGCCGATGGTCAGTTGCCGGAAGCCGCGCACATGCAGCAGGATGCCGCTGGTCATGTTGACCAGCACCTGGGACTCGCTGAGCGAGATCAAGGCCTGATGAAAGGCGATGTTGGCCTTCGAGTATTCCTCGATGTGATCCTGCGGCAGACGGTCCTTGTGAAAATCCTTGAAGTAATCGCGCAGGGCCGTGATATCGCGTTTGCGTGCGGTCTGGGTGATCAGGCGCGCCGCCATGCTTTCCAGCGCTGCCCAGGCGCGGATCATATCGACGATTTCGGCCTTGGTTCGCCGCACCACGACGATGCCGCGACGCGGTACCGATTTCACCAGGCCATCCTGTTCGAGCATGGCGATAGCCTCTCGGATCGGCGTGCGGCTAACGCCGAGTTTTTCCGACAGCGCCCGCTCGTCGAGCATGACGGGGTCGGGCGTGGTGTAGATGTCCATCTTCAGGATGGCTTCCTTGAGGGCATCGTAGGCTTTGGTCTTGAAGCTGGCTTCGGGAGCGAGGCGCACGATCTCCATTGCGGTGTCAGTGGCGGCGCGGGCTCTCGATTGTGTGGTCGCAGGCATCGGGCGTTTCCATCATGCAGGTCAGACTGCATTTTGTTTTTTTGGCATGCCAGATGCCAAAATGTCAACGCGCCAAATATTCTTATATTACATATGGATAGTGGTTTGATGGATCGATATGTCCGGAATTCACCTTTTCATTTGGAATATCGTATACCAAATAATGGGCCGTCCGATAAAGCTGCTCCCCATCGCTGAAAGCAAAACGTCCGCCCCGAAGGGCGGACGTTGCCGAACTGTGGAGTGATGATGGCGGCGGCTTACTTGGCGAGCCGGAATTTGCCGCCCTCGACCTTGATCAGGAAGGCCGAGCGTTCGTCATAGCCGTTGTGGTCCGTCGGGCTCATGTTCGACAGGCCGTTGTTGAGGTAGATTTGCTTGCCGTTCTCCAACGCCTCACGAAGCGCCGCGCGGAATTCCGGCGTGCCCGGCTTGGCAGCCTTGAGGGCGCTGGGGAGGGCATTTTCCACCAGAACCATCGAGTCCCACAGATGCGCGGCGAAGGCTGCCGGCTCTTCCTTGTGTTGTGCCTTGTAGGCGGCGATGAACTTCTCCGGCGCAGCGCGGAACGGGCTGTCCTTCGGCAGGTCATCGACGATGGTGAAGGCTTCGCCGGTATACACCGCGCCTTCGACGTCCTTGCCGCCGAGCTTGATGAACTCGTTGGTGGCGACGCCATGGGTCTGGTAGATCGGGCCTTTGTAGCCGCGTTCGCGTAGCGCCTTCTGCGGCAGCACCGCCGGCGTGCCCGCGGCTGCAATGAACACCGCATCCGGCTTGGTGGCGATGATCTTCAGCACCTGTCCCGTGACGCTGGCGTCGTTGCGGGCGTAGACCTCGTGGGTCGTCAATTCGATGCCGACCTTCGCCGCCTCCACCTTCAACACGTTGTAGTAGCCTTCGCCATAGCCGTCGGAGAATCCGATATAGCCGAGCTTCTTCGCACCGCTCTTGGCGATGTGCTTGAGGATCGCCCTGGCCATGATGTCGTCGTTCGGGACCACCTTGAAGACCCACTTCTTCTTGTCGTCCATCGGTTGCACCAGCACGGCGGCGGCGGCCAGCGTCAGCAGCGGCGTCTTGGACTCGGCAGCGATATCGATCAGCGGCAGCGACACCGGCGTCAGCGACGAGCCGAGCAGCACGTCGACCTTTTCTTCTGAGATCATCTTCCGGGCGTTTTGCGCCGCCTTGGTCGGATCGGATTCGTCATCGAGCGCGACATAGGTGACCTTCTGCCCGCCGATTTCCTTCGGCAGGATCGGCACCGTCTTGCTCTGGGGCTGTCCGAGCGCCGCGCCGGGACCGGACGCGCTCATGGTGATGCCGACCTTGAGTTGCGCGTGCGCGCTTCCGGCGGTGAGCGCGGTCGCCGCCAGTGCGATGAGCCAGGTTTTCGTTCGTAGCATGACATCCTCCCTTGGTGATTTTGCGGTTTAGTAGTCGTTGCCGCCGAGACCGAGATAACTCTCGACCAGGCGGCTGTCCTGCGCGATCTCG
>CAUJJN010000268.1 GCA_963204905.1 Pseudomonadota bacterium | reverse complement strand
TTTTGATGGACATGGCGGCCTTCGGGAGCAGGGAGAGACGAAATAGATGTATTTCATGCACTCGTTTGCGGCGGCGGACAAGAGGCCGGAAGGTGAGAGAACCGCCTCCGCTTGTCCGTCATCGCGAGGAGCGCAAGCGACGAAACAGCCCCCTCCGTCATTGCGAGCGAAGCGAAGCAATCCAGAGGCCACGAAGCAAGGTCTGGATTGCTTCGTCGCTGTCGCTCCTCGCAATGACGGTGGCGCAACAATGACGGCGGCGCGCAATGACGGGAGGAGAGTCTTAGCGTCCGAACGTCACGATCAGATTGTTGGCGGGCATCTCGACCACGTCGCGCAGCGCGAGGCCGTGACGCTCGGCCGCGATGCGAACCTCATCGACGTCGCGCACGCCCCAGTCCGGATTGCCTTCGCGCAGGCTGGTGTCGAACACCGCGTTGCTGACGGCGGTGTGCCTGCCGTCGCGCTTGAACGGGCCGTAAAGGAACAGCCGTCCGTCCGGTCGCAGCGCGCGGCCCGCGCCGGCAAGCAGGCCCTCCGCGACATTCCACGGCGCGATGTGAATCACATTCGCGCAGACGATCGCCAGCAGATGATGCGGATTGCCGCCCGGCATCGTCGCGCGCCAGTCGGGATCGGACAGGTCGAGCCGCTGCGGCGCGTGCACGTTGGCGAGTTTCGCATGGTCGCGCCACGCCGCGATGCTCTTGAGATGCGCGTCGTTGTAGTCGCTCGGCCACCAGTCGATATGCGGCGTGTGGCGCGCGAACGAGACGATGTGCTGGCCGGTGCCGCTGCCAGCCTCCAGCACGTCGCCGGTGGCATCGCGCAGGAACGGTTCGAGCACCGCCCAGATGGCCTGGTGATTGCGATGGAACGCCGCCGCGTCGAGCCGCCCGTCGGGCTCGATCCGCCCCCCGTTCTTGCCGAATTCGACGACATATTCGGCCATGGTCAGCTCCGTGTCACTTCTTGTCGCTGTTGAACTGCGATTGCTCCAGTTCGAGGTAGATGCGGTAGGCGTTGCCGCGGTTGTTGCTGGCGAAGGCCGGCATGTCCTTGTACGCCGACCAATCGGTCTGCGCGTAGGCCGCGTCGAAATCGGTCCAGTCCTGCACCGCTTTCGTCATCGCGTTGCGAACATACTGAATATAGTCGCGGGTGAAGGCGATTGCCTCCGCCGCTTTGGTCGACGCCTTGCCGTGGCCGGGGATGATGAACTTCGGTTGCAGCTTCTCGACCTCGTTCAGCGCGGCGAGCCAGTGCGCGGTGGAAACGTCGTCGCTGTTCATGAAGGGGATGCGGCTGTTCTGCACGATGTCGCCGGCGAACAGCACGCCGTCGGGCTCCACCATCATCATCATGTCGCTTGAGGAATGCGCGGGACCGGCGAACAGCAGCGTCAGGGTGCGATCGCCGAGCGTGATCGTGACACGCTCCTTGAACGTGATGTCCGGCGGCACCACGCGGGTGTTCTCATCCACCCACGGATAGAGCGCGCCGCGCCGCTGGTCGAGCCGTTGCTCGGCGCGCTCGTCGGCGGTTTCCTCGTTCACCTTGTAGTCGCCGGCCTGCTCCTGCGCGATGATGATGGCCTGCGTGTGATCCCTGAACGCCTGCAAGCCATAGATGTGATCGGCATGATAATGGCTGGCGACAACGTAGCGCACCGGCTTGTCGGTGGCCTTCCTGATCTCCTGCAACAGTGCCCAGCCGAGGCTGGGCGTGCCAAGCGCGTCGAACACCGCCACGCCGTCCGATGTGACGACGAAGCCGGCATTGGACGTGTTGCCTTCGTTGTCCTTGCCGGGAATGCCGGGGTTGCCGATGCTGTACCAGATCGGAGCGCCGGGCACCTGTTCGATGTGCAGCGGCTTCGTCAGCGGCGCATAGGGCGCGTCGGCGGCATGCGCGACGTTGGCGAAACTCAGCAGCATCGCCAGCGCGACGACGGGGCGGATCATGTCAGGTCTCCGCAGTAGATTTGTTTCAGAACCTTGAGGAGCTTTAACGCGCGCGGATCGGCAACGCGATAATGCAGCGTCTGCGCGGCGCGCCGATAGGCGATCAGGCGATCGCCGCGCAGCTTCGCCAGATGCTGCGATAACGCCGAAGGGCCAAGATCGATCACATCCAGCATGTCGCCCACCGTCATCTCGCCGCGCGTCGCGAGATAGCAGAGTATCAGTAAACGCTTTTCGTTGCCCAGCAGCTTCAGAAGCTGCGCGGCATCGCCGGCTTGCCGCGCCAACTGCTTCATGTCGGCGGCGCTGTTGCGCTTGTTTGGCGCGGATCGTTTCGCGATCGGCATGACGATACCTGAAAGCTGCATGGAACATTCCGGTTCCACTCTAGCGCGTCGGCAGTAGTTTAGCATTGACTGAATTAAACTGCGACGATACGTCTTGGAGACATTGCAAAAGGGCGGCTGCAAGCCGTCGAACAAGAAGCGGCTGTGCGCCGTGAAGCGAGGAAACGTGCGGCCCACCTTCTGGCGAGGCAAGCCCGGACTATCCAAGCTCTTCGGACCTGCGGGCGGGACGCTCGATCGTCGCGCCATGCTTGGCCTCGGCGCGGCCGTCACCGGCTCTCTTGCGTTCGGTCGCGGCGCGGCGCTGGCGCAAAGCGAGGGCGCGGCGCCGCCGGCGGATGCGCCGTGGTCGCAATCGCTCGGCGCGGGCGTGGTGGATCGGCCTTATGGCGCCCCTGCGGAATTCGAAGCCGGCGTTATCCGCCGTAACGTGCCGTGGCTCACCGCCGGCACGGAATCCTCCATCAGCTTTTCGCCGCTGCAACACCTCAACGGCATCATCACGCCGAACGGCCTGTTCTTCGAGCGCTATCATGCCGGACGGCCCGACGTCGATCCGAAGCAGCACAAGCTGATGATTCACGGCCTCGTCGAGCGGCCGCTGCTGCTGACGATGGAGGACATCGTTCGATTTCCGTCGGTCTCGCGCATTCATTTCATCGAATGTCCGGCCAATGGCGGCATGGAGTGGCGCGCGGCGCAGCTCAATTCGCTGCAATTCAATCACGGCATGGTCAGTTGCGCGGAATGGACCGGCGTGAAGCTGTCGACGCTTCTTGAGGAAGTCGGGGTCAAGAAAGAAGCCAAGTGGGCGATGGTCGAGGGCGCCGACGGCGCGCACATGAACCGCAGCCTGCCGCTGGAGAAATGTCTCGACGATTGCCTCGTGGTGTATGCCCAGAACGGCGAGGCGCTGCGGCCGGAGCAGGGCTATCCCCTGCGCCTCGTTGTGCCCGGCTGGGAAGGCAATGTCAGTATCAAGTGGCTGCGCCGCATCAAGCTCGGCGACAAGCCGTGGCATTCGCGCGAGGAAACCTCGAAATACACCGACCTGATGCCGGACGGCACCTCGCGCGGCTTCACCTGGCTGATCGACGCCAAGTCGGTCATTACCTTCCCGTGCCCGGAGAAGCCGCTGCACGGCCCCGGTCTTTATGAAATTCGCGGGCTGGCGTGGACCGGTAACGGCAAGGTCAAGCGCGTCGATGTCTCGGTGGACGGCGGCGTCAACTGGCAGACCGCGCAACTGCGCGAGCCGATCCTGTCGAAGGCGCTGACGCGCTTCACGCTGCCATGGCGCTGGGACGGCAAGCCGGCGCTGCTCGAATCCCGCGTCATCGACGAGACCGGCTACGTGCAGCCGACCATCGTTCAACTGCGCGAAAAGCGCGGCGCCAATTCGGTCTACCACAACAACGCGATTCAGACCTGGCAGGTGAAAGCGGACGGGAGCGTGTTCGATGTCCAGCTTTCGTAGGTCACAAACGTCGGGCTTTCGTTGCGACGCTCCCTCTCGTCTCGTCATTGCGAGCGAAGCGAAGCAATCCAGAAGGCGACGAAGCAAGAACTGGATTGCTTCGTCGCTTTCGCTCCTCGCAATGACGACAGTTTGCTGGTTCGCGACGCCGTCGAACGCCGCCGAGCCCGGCCACTTCGGTTACGGCACGGTGCCGACCGCCGCACAGATCGCCGGTTGGGACATCGACGCGCGGGGCGAGGATGGCGTCGGGTTGCCGCCGGGCAAGGGCGACGTCGCGGCCGGCGAGAAAGTGTTCGCCGAGCAGTGCGCGGCCTGCCACGGCACTTTCGGCGAAGGCGAAGGGCGCTTTCCCAAGCTCGCGGGCGGGCAGGGCTCGCTCAAGGCCGACCGGCCGGAACTCACCGTCGGGAGCTACTGGCCGTTTGCGCCGACGCTGTGGGATTACATTAACCGCGCGATGCCGATGCCGACGCCGCATACACTTTCGTCGGATGACGTTTATGCATTGACGGCATATATTCTGAACCTGAATAATATCGTCCCGAATGAATTCGTCGCCGATCGCGACAGCCTGCCGAAGGTCAGGATGCCCAATCGCGACAACTTCATCTGGACCGATCCAAGGCCGGATACCGCCGCGCAGCCATGCATGAGCGCGTGTCGCGATCCCGCCGCTGTCAGCATTTCCTCGACGGCGGAAGGACGTGATCTGACGCCGCGCACCACCGGACCGCTCGACGATATGCAACCGAAGTGAAGAATCAAAACCTGTTTCCTCCGACTCGATCGCGCGACAGCACAAAACCGATGCAGGACATGGCTCCGTGAGATTATTTTTCCTGGCCGGCCAGAGCCGGCTTCAAACCATGGCGCTGCTGGCATTGCTCGGCCTCGCCGGCGCGCCGACGCTGGCGGCAGCGCAATCAGCCAGCGTTGCGGAAGGGCAGAAACTCGCCTTTGATCGCGGCAAGGGCAATTGCCTGACCTGCCATGATATCAAGGGCGGAGATCTGGCCGGCACCATCGGCCCCGCATTGGTCGATATCAAATCGAAGTATCCCGATCGCAACGAACTGGTGGCGATCGTCAGCGACGAAACCAAGCGCAACCCGACCACCGTGATGCCGCCGTTCGGCCGTAACCACATCCTGACCGAACAGGAAATCAGCGCGGTG
>CAUJJN010000267.1 GCA_963204905.1 Pseudomonadota bacterium | reverse complement strand
GATGACCTGCGCGGTCGCCGGCATCGGGCTTTTGCCGGCGGCGCTGTCGTCCGGCATCGGCTCGCAGGTGCAGAAACCGCTGGCGGTGGTGGTGGTTGCGGGAATGTTGATCGCGCCGCTGGTGATCCTGGTGACGCTGCCCGTGCTGATCTCGCGTTTCGCCCGCGGGCGATAGACGTTTATTTTCCCGAAGGCGTACGCAGGCCGTGCCAGGCGTCGCGCACCTGGTGGTAGTGCACCTCCGGCAGATAGTCCGGGGTGTTCAGGCCGAGGGTTTTGACGTCGAGGCTGCCAACCGCGCCAAGCAGCGTATAGGACGCGATGACGCGATCACGCTGTGCGCCGATCAGCCGTGCTTTCGCCGCCACCAGATCCTGTTGTGCGTTGAGCACGTCCACGGTGGTCCGCTGGCCGCCCTGCGCCTCCTTGCGGACGCCGTCCAGCGCGACGGTGGCGGCGCGCACTTCGGATTCCGCGGCGCTGACCGCGGTTCGGGCGCCTTCGTATGAGACCCATGCGGCGATGGCGGCGGTGCGGGCCTGATTGCGAACCTGCTCCAGCACGAGGCGGCTCTGCGAAGCGAGTTCCTTGGCCTGCCGTGTTTGCGAGGCCGCCGTGCCGCCGTCGTAGATCGGTGCGGTGATCTGGCCGAGCACGTAGGCTTGGTCGGTCCCGTTGGTGCCCAGCGTGGTGTCGGTCTGGCGCGAGCGGCTGACGCCGCCCTGCACGGTCACGGTCGGGTAGAGGCTGCTTTCGGCCACATTGATGGTTTTCTCGGCCATGTCCGCGTCGAAGCCGGCCGCCAGCACCGCCGGGTTGGCCCGGAACGCGAGGCCCGTGGCCTCGTCGCGGTTGCGCGGCAGCAGTCGCGCCACGGGCTCCGCCGGGCTGAGCCGGCCCGGCGCCATGCCAATCACTTGGGTGTAGGTGGCCTGGCTGACCGCCAGCGCCACTTCGGCGGCGTTCTGGTCGGCCAGTCCGCGGTTGAGCCGGGCTTCGGCCTGCGCGGTATCGGTGGGGGTTACGTCGCCGGCGTTAAGCCGCCGTTGCGCCACGTTGAGCGTCTCGCGCAGCGACGTGACGTTAGCGCGCTGAGCATCCACCAGCGACTGGTTGGCCAGCACGTTGGTATAGGCGGTGACGGCGTCCAGCAGCACGCCTTGCCCGACGTTACGCAGCGCCTCGCGACCCGACTTCACCTGGAATTCGGCGACACGCACGCTGTTGGCGGTCTTGAAACCGTTGAACAGCGTCTGCGTCACCGTCAGCCCGATCATCCAGGGTTTCTGCGTCGCCGTCTGGATCGAGTTGTCCGGCAGCAGATTGCGGACAGCTTGCATTCCACTGCTCAGGCTGGCGATGATTTGCGGCCGATAGCTGGCTAGCGCCTGCGGGACGTACTCGTCGGTGGCGCGCTGGCGGGCACGTTCTGCGTTGAGCTGGGGGTTGGTCTGGTAGGCCTTCACCAGCGCATCGGCGATGGTCTCGGCATGGCCCGGTGCCGGAATAAGCGAGATGCACAGCGGAATCGCGAATCCGATAGCCGAACGCCGCAGCCTTAACGCCGCGTCAGATCTCGACGCCTGCCGTGCCATGTGTCCGCCGCAATCCGAAAAACGCCAGATGAGTTCTTTGTTTAGTCGTCCCCGCGACCGGTGACAAACGGTTGCGCCCCAATGCCTGTGGTTTATTGGCTCCGTTGATCACAATCTTATGACGAATATCGCCTCGTCGGGCGGGCCGAGAGAGGTTTGGCGCGCCATGACCTTGACGCCGCGGCCGCGGGTGAGGCTTGTGGAAGCTTCCGATGCCAACCGGATCGTGTTTCAATCGGCCCATATCGAACGGATCTCACGATGAACGCCAGCCTTCCATCTCCGGTGTCGCAGCCGGTCGTCGCCAAACTGACGAAGGCGGCGATTTTTCTCGTTCTCACGCTAAATCCCGGCAAGGAAAGCGAGACGACGGTGCGGGGGCTATGCGGCGATCTTTCCTCGCTGCTTCGCGCGGTGGGCTTCCGCGACCTCGAGGGGCGGCTGTCATGCGTTATGGCATTCGGCTCCGGGGCATGGGATCGGCTGTTTGGCGCGCCGCGACCGAAGGACCTGCATCCTTTTCGTGAAATCCACGGCGTCCATCATGCGGTGGCGACGCCGGGGGACATTCTGCTCCACATCCGCGCGACCCGGATGGATCTGTGTTTCGAACTGGCCACCCACATCATGACACGGCTCGATGGTGCGGTCGCGGTGGCGGATGAAGTCCACGGTTTCGGCTATTTCGACGATCGCGACTTGTTCGGCTTTGTCGATGGCACGGAGAACCCGGTGGATCGGGCCGCCATCGACGCCGCGATCATCGGCGACGAGGACAGCACCTTCGCCGGCGGCAGCTATGTCATCGTGCAGAAATACCTGCACGACATGAAAGGCTGGAATGCGTTGCCGGTCGAGCAGCAGGAAAACATCATCGGCCGGCACAAGCTGTCCGACATCGAGCGACTCGATTCCGTGAAGAAGCCATATGCGCACAATGTTCTCACCTCGATCGAGGAGAACGGGCAGGCGCTTCAGATCGTGCGCGACAACATGCCGTTCGGCGAAATCGGGAAGGGCGAGTTCGGCACTTACTTCATCGGGTACGCGCGGTCTCCGGCCCGCACCGAGCTGATGCTGGAAAATATGTTCGTCGGCAAGCCGCCGGGCAATTATGACCGGCTGCTGGATTTCAGCCGCGCCGTTACCGGGTGTCTGTTTTTCGTGCCGACGGCGAGTTTCCTCGATGAAGTCGTCGCGACCGACGTTGCGCCGCCGCCGGTTGCCGATGACAATGAGGCCCTGCAGACGCGGCCGCGTGCATTTCCGGGCGACGGATCGCTTGGTATCGGTTCCCTGAAGAAAGAGGCAGGACATGAATAATCTCCATCGCGAACTGGCGCCGATCTCGGACGCGGCCTGGGCTCAGATCGAGGAGGAGGCGTCCCGCACGCTCAAGCGCCATCTGGCGGCGCGGCGGGTCGTGGACGTTCCGGCCGCCAAAGGCCTCGGCTTCGCGGCGGTCGGCACCGGGCACCTGCATCAGATCCAGTCCCCCGGCGACGGCATCCTGGCCGCGCAGCGTGAGGCGAAGGCGATCGTCGAACTGCGCGTCCCGTTCGAACTGGCGCGGCAGGCCATCGACGACGTGGAGCGTGGGTCAGACGATTCCGACTGGTCGCCGCTGAAGGAAGCGGCGCGCAAGATGGCGTTCGCCGAGGATCGCGCGGTGTTCGACGGCTATGCCGCCGCTGGGATTCAGGGCATTCGCGCCAGCGCCAGCAATCCCGGCGTCGTGCTGCCGTCGAACGTGCGCAGTTATCCGGCGGCGGTCGCGCAGGCCGTGAGCCAGTTGTGATTGGCAGGCTGCGAAGGCCCTTATGCGCTGGTGCTCGGCACGGAGGCCTACACCGCGGTCAGTGGCGGCACCGATGAGGGCTATCCGGTCTATCATCATATCGAGCGCATCGTTGAAGGCGGCATCATCTGGGCGCCGGCCATCACCGGTGGTTTTGTGCTGACCACGCGCGGCGGCGACTTCGAACTCGCTATCGGGCAGGACGTTTCGATCGGCTATGCGAGCCATTCCGCCACGTCCGTGGAGCTGTATTTCCTCGAGACGTTCACCTTCAGGGTGTTGACGACCGAGGCGGCTGTTGTCCTCGCTCCTCCGACCAAATAGACATTGGGTGTTGAAGCTTCCGTTCTTTACCATCGGCCATTCCAACCGGACGCTTGAGGCGTTTGTCGAGCTTCTGACCGGCGCCGAAATCCGGCTCGTCGTGGACATTCGCACGATCCCGCGTTCGCGGACCAATCCTCAGTTCAACAAGGATACGCTGCCGGGTTCGCTGGCGGCGTTCGATATTTCCTATGAGCACATCGCCGCGCTCGGCGGTCTTCGCGGCAAGACGCGAAGCCTGCCGCCCGATGTCAACGGCTTCTGGACCAACGACAGTTTCCATAACTATGCCGACTACGCACTGTCCGAGACGTTCCACGCTGGCCTCAGGCATCTGCTGGACGAGGGGCATCGACGACGCAGCGTCATCATGTGCTCGGAAGCAGTGTGGTGGCGATGCCATCGCCGCATCGTCACAGACTACCTGATCGCCAATGGCGAGACCGTCTTGCACATCATGGACGGCGGGCGGCTGGACACGGCTCACCTGACGCCCGGTGCCGTCATCCAGCCCGATCGGACAATCGTTTATCCCGCCGCGCCACGTCTGGATCTGTGAATCGGAAGTGGCCTCGGCGGCCGGGCGTTGCCGCCAGCGCTCCGCAGGTGCAAAGCTGTTGCCCCGAACAGCCGTTTGGTGTCAGATTCCGCGACCAGTTTAAATCCGTTCAACTCCCGAAAGGGGCTTTCCGCTGATCTCTTGCATCGCCCTGTCACGGATTCCCGGCACACATTCAGGATCGATGCATCCGTTCGCACCAAGCCCCTCGCACGCCAAGAAAGCCAGTGCATGACCACGAAACCCCCGACTATCATCTATACCTTGACCGACGAGGCCCCGGCGCTGGCGACGGCGGCATTCCTGCCCATCGTGCGCGCTTTTGCGGCGCCTGCCGGCATCAACGTCGAGACCAGCGACATCTCCGTGGCGGCCCGCATCCTGGGCGAATTTCCGGAATTCCTCACTGAAGCGCAGCGCGTGCCGGACAACCTTGCTGAACTCGGCCGGCTGACGCTGTTGCCCGACACCAACATCATCAAGCTACCCAACATCAGCGCATCGGTGGCGCAGTTGATGGCGGCGATCAAGGAACTGCAAGGCAAGGGTTACAAGATTCCGAACTATCCCGAAAATCCCAAGTCGGATGAGGAGAAGGCGATCCGGGCGCGCTACGCCAAATGCATCGGCAGCGCCGTCAACCCGGTGCTGCGCGAGGGCAATTCCGATCGCCGCGCGCCGCTGGCGGTGAAGAACTACGCGCGCAAGAATCCGCACAGCATGGCCGAGTGGAGCCAGGCCTCGCGCTCGCACGTCTCGCACATGCATCACGGCGATTTCTATCACGGCGAGAAGTCGATGACGCTGGACCGCGCACGCGACGTCAAGATGGAGTTGATTACCAAGAGCGGCAAGACCATCGTGCTCAAGCCGAAGGTGGCGTTGCAGGACCGCGAAGTCATTGACTCGATGTTCATGAGCAAGAAGGCGTTGCTGGAGTTTTACGCGCGCGAGATCGAGGATGCCTACAAGACCGGCGTGATGTTCTCGCTGCACGTCAAGGCGACCATGATGAAGGTCTCGCACCCGATCGTGTTCGGTCATTGCGTCAAGATTTTCTATCGTGACGCCTTCGCAAAGCACGGCGCGTTGTTTGAAGAGTTGGGCGTGAACGTCAACAACGGAATGGTTGATCTTTATAACAAGATCGCCAGTTTGCCGCAGAGCAAGCAGGATGAAATCAAGAGTGATCTGCACGCCTGCCATGCGCATCGTCCCGAACTGGCGATGGTTGATTCAGCGAAAGGCATTACGAATTTCCATTCGCCGAACGATATCATTGTAGATGCTTCGATGCCTGCGATGATCCGTAATGGCGGCAAGATGTGGGGTGCCGACGGTCGCCTTAAGGACGTCAAGGCGGTGATGCCGGAGAGCACGTTTGCTCGAATTTATCAGGAGATGATCAATTTCTGTAAGTGGCATGGAGCATTTGATCCGAAGACCATGGGAACGGTGCCAAATGTCGGCCTGATGGCGCAACAGGCCGAAGAGTATGGTTCGCACGACAAGACGTTTGAGATTTCTGAAGACGGCGTAGCTAACATCACGGATCTGGCTACTGGCGAGGTCCTGCTCAGTCAGGACGTTGAGCAGGGCGATATTTGGCGTATGTGTCAGGTCAAGGATGCTGCCATTCGCGACTGGGTCAAGCTCGCTGTGAGTCGCGCGCGAAATTCAGGTATGCCTGTGCTGTTCTGGTTGGATCCTTATCGTCCGCACGAAGCGCAGCTCATTTCCAAGG
>CAUJJN010000266.1 GCA_963204905.1 Pseudomonadota bacterium | reverse complement strand
ACGGTGCCGATGCCGCCGAGCACCGCCGCCGGCACGGTGCCGAGCAGCGCGGCCGTCAGACCGCTTTCGAACTGGCCGAGCTGGTTCGAGGCGTTGATGAACAGGAAGTTCACCGCGCCTACGCGGCCGCGCATGTCATCCGGCGTCGCCAGCAACACCAACGACAGCCGGATCACCACGCTGATGGTGTCGGCCGCACCCATCACCGCCAGCGCAATGAGCGACAGCCAGATGGTTTTCGACAGCGCGAAGACGATCGTGGCAAGACCGAACACGATCACTGCCTGAAACATCCGCATTCCGACGCGCCGCGTGATCGGATAGCGCGCCAGCACCGCCGTCATCGCCAGCGCGCCGACCGCGGGCGCGGCGCGCAGCAGCCCGAGCCCCCACGGCCCGGTGTGCAGGATGTCGCTGGCGTAGATCGGCAGCAGCGCCACCGCGCCGCCAAGCAGCACCGCGAACAAATCGAGCGAGATGGTGCCGAGGATCGCAGGGTTGTGGCGCACGAAGGCGACGCCGGCGAACAGCGCGCGGAATGTCGGCGCGGCCGGCGCGGCCGTTGGCCGTTCGCGCGTGATCGCGCCAGCCAGCAGCGCGCCAAGCAGCCACAGCACCGCCATCAGCACATAGGGGAAGCTCGGCGCGAAAGCATAGGCGAAGCCGCCGGCGGCGGGCCCCGCGATGGTGACGATTTCCGCCGCGCCGGTGGAGATCGCCGTGCCGCGCTGCACCTCGCCTTCCGGCACCACGCCGGGCAACAGCGCCGACACCGCCGGGCTCTCGAATCCGCCGGCGATGCCGAGCACCGCCATCGCCACAAAGATCTGCGGCACGGTGATCCAGCCGCCGAGCGTGCCCCACGCCAGGAACGCCGCCACCGCGCATTCGGCGATCTGGCACGCCGCCATCACGCGCCGGCGATCGTAGCGATCCGCCGCGTGGCCGGCGACGAACACCAGTAGCGCGGTCGGGATGAACTGCACCAACCCGATCATGCCGAGCTGGAACGCCGAGCCGGTCAATTCATAGACCTGCCAGCCGACCGCGACCGCGGCCACCTGTGCGGCGAAGCGCGAGAAGCTCCGCGCGCCGACATAGAACAGAAACGGACGATGGGTGAGCAGCATGGATCTCGCGGGGAGCGGCGCTGGAAAGGCGCGGACGCTATCGCATCGCGTTGACGCCGACCATCATCGCCAACGCAAGGCCCCTCCGCGCCGCCCGCCCGGCGCCGACATCAATGCAGCCGGAACACGCCGTCGACCGCGCGCAGCTCGGCGGGCTTCACCAGTTGCGAGTGCGCCACCGTGACCGACACCAGCGGCCCGTCGAGGGAGTTCTTCCAGAACGCGAGGAAGTCCTGCAAAGCCGGAAATTTCGGAAACAGATCGTAGGCCTGCCAGACATAGGATTGCAGCAGCCAGCGATGGTCCGGCCGGCGATACAGGATTTCCGCGGTGGTCAGGCCGTAGCCCAGCAGTTGCTTGCGAAAATCCTCGGACACCTCGCCGCCCTTGGCGAGCCGACTGTCCGCGGCGGTGTCCGCCGCGACCAGGCCTTTCGCGACCAATTCCTTCGAAGTCATGTCAAACCTCCTGTCCGGAGCGCGTTTGACGGAGTGACCGACGACCGAGGGTCACCCGGTTCGAAAATGCGCTCACGTGAACGAAATGTGACGCACGACACCCGACGATCACAAGCTTAAAAGTTTAGTAATGTGTTGAGATATCGAGCATTGGCAGCGACTTACCGCAATTGCTAACAGCTCCGGCGCGGTCTGCGTCTTCGGGTCCAGCGCCGGCCGCTGGCACTCATTCATCCTGAGTGCTGATTTTTTCGCGGGGACCCCTTGCCGGAAACTGCGCGCCGGCCTATGTCCCGTAGCAGTTGCGGTGGCACTCGCCAGCCGTGATTGCTAATTCAGAAATTCGAATACCTTCAGAAACTTAGGAGGACTTAAATGAAATTCCGTCCGCTTCACGACCGCGTCGTGGTCAAGCGCATCGACGCCGAGGAGAAGTCTGCTGGCGGCATCATCATTCCGGACAGCGCCAAGGAAAAGCCCTCGCAGGGCGAAATCCTCTCGGTCGGCCCCGGCGGCCGCGACGAGGCCGGCAAGCTGATCCCGATCGACCTCAAGGTCGGCGACGTCGTGCTGTTCGGCAAGTGGTCCGGCACCGAGGTCAAGATCGATGGCCAGGACGTGCTGATCATGAAAGAGAGCGACATCATGGGCGTTCTCGAAGGCACCGCCGCCAAGAAGAAGGCCGCTTAAGCGCCCTTCCCCTCCCGTTCATTCGCAAGGAAAACCTACATGGCAAGCAAAGAAGTGAAATTCGGCGTCGAGGCCCGCGACAAGATGCTGCGCGGCGTCGACATCCTCGCCAACGCGGTGAAGGTGACGCTCGGCCCGAAGGGCCGCAACGTCGTGCTCGACAAGTCGTTCGGCGCGCCGCGCATCACCAAGGACGGCGTCACCGTCGCCAAGGAAATCGAGCTTGAGGACAAGTTCGAGAACATGGGCGCGCAGATGGTGCGCGAAGTCGCATCGAAGTCGGCCGACCTCGCCGGCGACGGCACCACCACCGCCACCGTGCTGGCGCAGGCGATCGTGAAGGAAGGCGCCAAGTCGGTTGCCGCCGGCATGAACCCGATGGATCTCAAGCGCGGCATCGACCTCGCGGTGGAAGCCGTGGTCGCTGACCTGCAGAAGAACTCCAAGAAGGTCACCTCGAACGACGAGATCGCCCAGGTCGGCACCATCTCCGCCAACGGCGACAAGGAAATCGGCGATTTCCTCGCCAAGGCGATGGCCAAGGTCGGCAACGAAGGCGTCATCACCGTCGAGGAAGCCAAGTCGCTCGACACCGAACTCGACGTCGTCGAGGGCATGCAGTTCGACCGCGGCTACATCTCGCCGTACTTCGTCACCAACGCCGACAAGATGCGCGTTGAGTTCGACGACGCCTACATCCTCATCAACGAGAAGAAGCTCTCCTCGCTGAACGAACTGCTGCCGCTGCTCGA
>CAUJJN010000265.1 GCA_963204905.1 Pseudomonadota bacterium | reverse complement strand
CGAGCTCCGCCTGCGCGAAATAGGCCGATGCCTTACGTAATATCTCGTTAGCTCGCTTTAATTCCCGATTCTCCTGTTCCAATTCCTTGAGCCGCTCACGATCCGCAGTCGACAGGCCGCCTCGAATTCCCTGATCAATCTCTGTTCGTCTTACCCAGGTGCGCAACGTCTCCGCTGTACAGCCAATCTTTGATGCGATCGACTTGATCGCCATCCATTGCGATTTATGCTCCTTTTGCTGCTCGAATACCAATCTTACCGCTCGTTCTCGTACTTCCGGTGAATAACTGATTTGGTTTTTCATCTCTTCCTCCTCTCAAATCATTTTATCTCCGGAAATACCGGGGCGATTCAGTCGAATCCATCGCCCACTGATTGAGGCGGCGCGGAAGCGCGCAGTCTCTGCAGTGAGTTGCGAGCTATCTCCTGCGACTTTCAGCACCAATGAACACGGCCTCCGCGAATCCAAAAATGAGAACGACAGCCCTTCTTTAGCCAGACCGACGGAGTAAGGGTGGGCCTGCCCTTGGCATCTACCGACACGTCCCATCGCGGCTTCGCCTCGGCGATGATTAAGAGCTCAATCACATGGCCACAGCCGCACGGACAACGCATGCCCACACACCAGTCCTCGCCATCATCTCGTGCGAGAACAAGATCCCGCCTGGGTAGTTGGGGCGGCAAACTATCGCCCCGAACGATGCGTAGTCTCCGGGGCGGACCGAGCTGAGCCCATATATCACGCAACCACTTCGCTATCTTCTTTGCTATTTTCATCGTATTGGGGCCTTAAATGCCGGCAAGCCCAGCAGTGGTTCGGCGTCACCGCGTGCGAGGAGCTGATTCGGCATGCGCTTGAATGCATCTTCGGAGAAGTGTTCTTCTTCACAGGCCGCCAGACTGAACTGCGTGCGAGCATAGAGACGATTGGATTCCAAGCGGAAGGGAAAGGCGCGCGATATAAACTCATTCACGCAAGCCGATGCCGCGCGCATATTGAGCGTAATCACCGCTGGTGCTTCTTCGACCAGCCCTTTGAGATAGCCGGCGTCGAGTTCTTGCTGGTGCGCATCAGGAGCCACCTTCCGAAGATATTCACCGCGCAGGCTCTCCGGCGTGTACACGCCGCGGTCCTGCAGGGTTGAGCCGCCGGGCTGGACATAGTCGATACGACCGCATACATCTGCGATCGCGAACGCTCCGCCTTTCTTGCGCACGGGAATGACGACACCGACATCAAACAAAGGAAGAAGGAACGCTGCCCCGATCAGGTCTGCGATTTGTCGGGCTTCGAGGGTATCGACACAGCAGAAAACAACATCGGACTGAGCAGCTGCAAGCACTGCATCCCGTGTTGCGATCGATGCCGTCACGGGGATGGCCACGCCTTCGCCGCGATAGGCAGCCACAGCTTCGGCGAAAGCTTCAACCTTTAGCCGATTCGCGTCGGCGTCGACGCGTCTCGAGTTGAGGATACGGTTGAGATTCTTCCATTCGAGACGGTCGAAATCGATTACGAAAACACGCCCAAATCCGAGGCGGGCTAGTTGCTCGCCCACGACTGAACCCGTCCCGGACGCGCCGATCACCGCAGCCGAAAGTCGGCCGAGTTCGGCAGTCATGCCACTGGTAAAGGCGATGGGCCGATCTTCGGGGCCGGTGAAGCTCGCCTCGTCTTCCCACCAGTAGCACAGATCATCCCCAGCGACCGTCACAAGATCGACTGCACGCGCCTGGAGGCTTGGATCATACAGTCGCGCGCGAATTGCACCGTCGGCCGTCATGATGGCCGAACCGTGCAGGCCCCCGAACGCGTGGAACAAGCTGGGGATGACCTTACGGTCGCTTTCGTCGTCTGCATCGGAGAATCCAAACAGTCCGCCGGGGTGCGAATGAATGAGGATCATGACGGAGGCGGTCGACTCGGCTAGGTCAATAGCCTGTTCGAGGTATTCGCCCGGCCACGTGATGGCGTCGCGCTCCCGGCGCTTGCAGGCGGCATATGGAACACAAATGATTTCTCGAACTAGAAAACGCCGCCTCGGACCTGGTGTACGCGTGCAGATCAAGATCGCCGCCGCCTCCAAACCGTCTCGCGGAAAAAGGTGCCGCTTCAACTGAGCATGCAGGGTACCGCTAAAGGCCAAAGTAGTTTCGGGGATCATTCGTCAACCTCCTTGGCGAGTGCAGCATCGACCAGCGCGAGCTGAGTCACCACGCTATCGGTATTGGAGTCCCAAGGCGCCGCTGGACCGCGGTTGCGAGACCAGCCGTGGTATTCGGCACCAAGTAGCACACCCCGAAGCTGGGTACTCGCGATCACTCTGCCAGATGACAATGCAAGCGGTGGATAGGCATAGAAGCCATAGATCTGTGCGCCGGGATAGGTGGGTGGAATTTCCAACGCAACTTTGCTGTGGGAAACGGTGTAGCCGACCGGCAACGGATAGTCATGGAGGAGAAGCCAGCGGCGCTCGGCCTCGACGAGAGTTTCCCACTTCAGGCCAAGGCGATTGAGATGCGCCTCGTCTATGTCGAGTAGAGCGAACGTGCGGCGAGGCACCACCGGTGCCTCGCCGTTGTTAACGTCCTTCGGCGTGAGTCGCAGCTTCTCGATACCCGGCGTGCGCAGGTCAATCACGGTGGTGAGCTCGACTGGCTGTTTTTGCTGGCCGACGACCTTGAGAAAAATATGCCAGCCCTGATCGGGGTTGAACCCGGCCTCAATCAGCGCTTCTCGCACCACAATGGTCGGTGCGAAAAGCTCCAGCATGACGCCCTGGACATTAAGTTTCCACGCGGGCTTGCGGCTGACAAAAGATTCGACACCAGCAGCGTCGAGGTCGACGAGATCTTGGTCATCAACTTGGCGATCCGGCTGATCCTGCCGTTCGAAGTAGATCACTTTGTCAGCCGGTACTTGGCCAAGCTTGCGCAGCAATCCTCCAGAAACAATGCGGCACGGCCAATCGAAACGCTGGCCGTCAATCGTCAGCCGGTAAGCGCGATCGCTCTCGACGATGACGAAGCGTCCCGCCTCCCTATGCAGGTCCACCGTCTCGTTCGGGCGAACGTCTTCCAGATCGCCGGTTGCCAAGACTTGCAGCACGCTGACGCCATCGACCGACTTGAAGCCGGCAGCGATAGCGAGCTGTGCGCCGGTTAGGGTGAAGTCGTCGATACCCACCTGACGATAGGTCAAGGTCTGATCGGCGACGTTGATGGTATGGCGAATTGCCGCACCAACATCTTCGGTAGGAATCCGGTCGTCGCCGGTAGAAGTAGTAGTTTGCATGTGATTACCTTTCTGTTGGCCCTGCGGAATTGCAGATTTCTGGCCTTCAGTTAGTCAATCGCAGCGCATTTCAGAACCGGAAAGCTGCCTACAACTTTTTTATGATGACGGCACCGTCCGGCAGCTCACCACAGATGAAGAAGTTGGGACAGCGCGGACAAGCTCGCGCCTCTGTTTTCAACGGGAAATCGCCCGAGCGGACGCTCTGCACAATGCCCTGTACTTTCTGGCGTCGGGTCTCAAGCTTCTTTGCCGAGATCGACATCGGCTCTGTCGTCTCGCTGGTCAAATAGGTCACTTCAACCTGCGTCTGCCCGCCGTAGGCTTGCACGGCAGCGAGATAGAGAATTGTATATTCGATATCGTCAAAAGCCTTCGATCGCGGCTTGCCGGTCTTGACACGCCCCACCACAACCTGTCCTTGGTCACCTCGGGCCACGCTATCCGGCTTGACGAGGATATCGCCCTCGATCCAACCCAGCGAAAGCGGCGCGACCGGGGAGCGGATTCCATTGCTTCGGGTCTCAATAAGATAGTCGACTAGGCGGCGACCGATGCGGCGGTAGTCTTCTGCATAGCCATGATCCGCCGCGCCCTTGGCTTGCCACGCTTCTTCGAAGCGAAAACTAAGCTCAGATTCGCTTGGGGTTGTCGTCTCGTGAACGGTTTTTAGCCAATCGAACACGTCGCTGACTACGTTATGCATCTTCATGAAAGCTGTTTCTGTGCGGCGTCCGCCGAGCTTGAGCACATGCGTGTACAGAAACCGGCGAGGGCATCGCTCGAACAGGTTAACTTGGTTCTCGGTCCAGACCGGCTTCTCCTCCCAAGTAATTCCGACCGTAGTTGCCGGTCTCGCAGTTCCGTTCCGCTGTGCCGGATTGGCGGGACGGACAAGCAGATGATTGATCGCAGGAATAAATTTTGAAGGGTTGCGTACCTTGCCATCGGACTGAACTGAGGATGCATAGAGAAAAAGCCGATCTCGGGCACGTGACAGTGCGACAAAGAATAGGCATTCTTCTTCCTCATCATGTCCTGCCCTGATCGCTTCCAGTCCGGTTAATCCCTGGGAACCGTGAATCAATCCATCCGGCGGCACGCAGCGTGGTGCCATGTTGTTGCGCGGCAAACCGGAGGTCACCATGCCGGGGATATGCACGATGTCGAATTCGAGACCTTTGCAGCCATGGATGGTCATTAGACGCACCGCATCAATGCCTTCTGCAACTCCCGGCAGTTGTCGAAGGCCGCGATCTTCTGACAGCAAAACAAGACGGCGAATGCGATCTAGCAGACGCACACTGGGAATGCCCGCTCCCGATGGCTGGTGGCGGCAGAAGTTGAGGAACTGCCACAGCGCAAGACCCTTCATTCGGCTTTGCGGGTCGCGCGCCAGATACAGAGTCTTCGCCAATCCAAGCTGGTCAATCACCCACGTGGCCAAGATCGTCCAAGGAGTGCCCATCGGGTTCAATCCGGTAAAAAGGGCGGCTACGCGCGACAACGCAGTCTGGCTTTCTGTCGCAAGACTCGGTAGCTTCGCGCCGGCCTGCCTCCAGTCGAGGGCAGCAGCTTTGCTTTCCCTGAGATGTCCGATGATTTGCGTGACCTCTTGCAACGGCATCTCGTACGTCGGCATCGTAACGGCCCTCACCAGTCCGACTGCATGCGGGTCCGTCAACATCGAAAGTAAGGCAAGCAGATTTTTAATCTCCGGACGCTCAAAGAGGCTGCCTAAGTGCAGCACCGGAATGCCTCTGGCCTCCAGGCCTTCGGCGATGTCACTCAAGCGGGCATTGGATGCACAAAGTAGCGCCTGCCTGCGATATGGAATTCCTGCCTCCTGCTGCGCTTGAATCACGGCCGCAACTGCAGAAATCTCATCCTCGGTTGATCTGACTACCCGAAATTCCGGCCTGGCATTCAAGACACCGCGATCAGCCGTCAGTTGCAGCGGCAAGGCACCCGCCGACGCCTTCATCGTGCTGGAGAACGCTGTAAAAACCTCGATGACCTCTCGCCCCGAGCGATAGTTGACTCCCAATTGACGCAACTGCGCGCCGGGAAAATCAACGGCGAACTGCGCCATGTTGGTGGCCGATGCCCCACGAAACCGATAGATGGACTGGCGCGCATCGCCCACAACCCAAAGATTCCGGCCATCACCCACGATGGCTTTCAGCAATCGCACCGAGGCGCGATTGACATCCTGATACTCATCGACAAGAACATGATGGTGCCGAGCCTTTAGCGCCGCTCTCACCTCGGTATCGGTTTCAACCAGACGCACCGGTAGCGCAACCAGATCACCGAAATCGATCAAGTGCCCTGCTGCCAGTAGCCGTTCATAAGTTTCGAACAGCAGCGCGACCTCCAGACACTTTTCCGCGCGTATGGTCGCTTCTTCATCATAACCGGCGTTGTCTGCCATGGCCTGCGCCAACGTTCGATATCCAGCCGCATCGATGACCTCGTCCTTAGCGCGCGATATCGCATGGAGCATGTCACTGAGATCGAGTGCCGGGTCCCACAGGTTGCGATAGTGACGAAGCGGAAGTCGTGGCAGCTCATCTTCGAGCAGCTCGATCGCTTCCGACCGGTCGACTAGGCGCGGATCCGGCGGCAGTCCCAATTTGTCATGAAAGCGGCGAACAATATCCAAACCGAAAGCGTGGAACGTGCCGATCCACATCGCTGCGGCAGCCGTGGGGCTGCTCGCAGCCAGTCGCTCACTCAGTTCATTAGCTGCTCTATTGGAGAAGGTGAGGACAAGGATGGACATGGGGTCCACACCTTCGGCTAGTAAACTCTCGATACGACGCACAAGCGTTCGCGTTTTGCCAGTGCCAGGCCCAGCTTGCAATTGGAACGCACTATTGCGATGTTCGGCCGCAGCAATCTGAGTTGGATCGGGAGTCAACGTCGCGGCAGGAACCACTGATGATTCGATCGAGGAATCCTCAGGCAGCAACAGCGCATCCAGAAGCTGTTGCTGAACCACCTGCAGCGGTACACCGAGGCGTGTGGCAATGTCCGTCGAAGAACGACCATTGCTCACATGAAGATGTCGGACCAACGAACGTGGCAGGAGGAATTCACGGGCAAAGAGGTCCATCCGGATTTCCCGCCGCTCCCGCGCGCCATAGTCAAGTACCTTTTCAATGCCGACCGGCGCATCCTGGACAGAGCGATCCGGTTCAACTTGCTCTGTCACAATGTCCTGCGTGCCACCCTCCAAGACAACATGCCCGAGCTCATGGGCAATGAGAAAAGCGCGGTCAAATTCGGACCCCTTGTCTTCATACAGAATGATCCCGGCCTGACTATCGAAGGCCGCCCGCCCGCCTTTCAGTTGGGAGTCACCGGACGGCAAGGCATACACATCCAACTCTCTTCGAATCGCTTCCCGTCGGACAAAATCAAGCAATCTCCACGGATCATCACCTGCTGCGACCGCCGCTCGGTGAATGCGCTCTGCTTCTCGGCGAGCGGCCTCGGTCGCGTCCATGACCTAGTCCTGTAGTGCCTTGAGGGCGTCCAGCTGGGTCGGCGCGAGTTGAGACGTCTCAATAGCCTCCGTAAAAGAAATCTGTTCGGTGACCGCCGGCTTCACAGTTGATCGGAAACTGTGGCCGGAAACAATTGCTGGCGGACTTTGCAGATAGTCCGTAACCACTTCTGCAGTCGCGCCCAATTCGGTTGCGAGCCTATGAACAAAGCGTCTCGGTATCGTTGCTGCGACAATAGCCCGATCACGTAGACGTATTAGCAGCAGATTGGTGATATCGAGTTTTTTTGCGAGCGACCTGAAAGCGGTTGGGTTGAGTGTGGCAAACGGGTTTGTGACCAACACGTTGCCGGGCTGATCAACAGCCGTTTGAAACCGCTGCCAAGCCCGATCGACCGCACCTTCAGAGGTAACTACAGCATCGTCATTGCGCGTTGCATCAACCATCAATTCAATCGAGTAGGTAACGAGTGCCTTCGCATGCTCTGGATACTCAATTAGGTATTGCTCCAACGTCTCGCGGTCATGCGTCGGTTCGACGGAAAAGGCCAGAAGAATCTCTTCCTCACTGTGCTTTTCAGCAGTCATTGTGCATCTCCTCTTGAAGAATGGCCTTGAGCGCCTTGCAGGCACGATCACGGCGGTTGCGAACCGTCCTTTCGTCGCACTGTAGAATGCGTGCAATGCTCATAATGTTTTTATCCTTAGAATCAATCTGAAAACCTTGCAGTAGTAGCCCGATGACTTGCTTTTGATCATCTGGCAGACAGTCAATCGCTGCAGTTAGCGCCAACCGGAAAGCAGGATCGTCAAGTTTTTCGGGATCGCTACTTAGAAAGTCGGCAGCAGCA
>CAUJJN010000264.1 GCA_963204905.1 Pseudomonadota bacterium | reverse complement strand
ATTTCTTCAAGGCGTCATAGGCGTTCTCGGCGGTCGCCGAATCCGCGGTGCGGCCCTTGCGCAGTGCGTTGATCGCCGCATTCAGGTTCTGCGCCGTGACGCCGCCCTGAGCGAGGATTTTTCCCGCCTCACTGTCCTTGTCGAGCACGAGCGCCAGCAAGAGCCGCTCGACGGTGACAAAGCTGTCGCCGGCCTTCTCGCCGGCCTGCTCGGCCGCCTCGAACGCACGCGCCGTCGCCGGCGCCAGATAGATCTGGCCCGCGCCGCCGCCCGATACCTTCGGCAGCTTGTTCAGTTCGGCTTCGGTGGCCTTGAGGATGGCGCGCGAATTGCCGCCCGCGCGATCGATCAGACCGCCCGCGAGCCCCTCGCTGTCATCCAGCAAAACTTTCAGGATATGCAATGGCGAGAATTGTTGATGGCCCTCGCGCACGGCCAACGATTGCGCCGACTGGATAAAGCCGCGCACGCGTTCGGTATATTTTTCAACGTTCATCGATGATGGTCCCTCAGCCTGCCGATCCGCCCCGTAGGCACGCAACCAGCATCTTCATTGGGTTCCCCACGCCGCGCTGACATTCCTCAACCAGCGTCGGGTTCGTCACCGCCCGCGGAGGACGGCTTAATCTGGATGTGGGAACCGGCCGTCACAAAGGGAAGAGGCGACGGCCGGAATTTCATCAATCGAAAAGCCGGACCAGGCTCAATTCGGCATCACGTAGGCGTAGACCCGGCCGCGCGGATAGACCGCCTCCGCGACCTTGCGGCCATGGTTCCCGGAAACGATGATCGGATTGCCCTTGGCGTCGACGCCGCTCACCACGCCGACATGACCACCGCGGCGACCGCGCGACATCACCGCGATGGCCCCCACCTGCGGACCCGATATGCGATGTCCGTAGCTGGCGAACGACCGCGCCATGTCGGAGCCGGTGCCGCGATGCCCGGTCTTCTGCAGAACCATGTTCATGAAGCGCGCGCACCACAGGCTCCCGCGACCTGTCGGGTTACCACCGATGAAGCGACGCGCCTCGGAAACGAGGCTGGAGCCGCCGCTGAACCCGCCAGCGCTGTCCGGTGTCCCTGTCGTCGCCTTCGCCTGGGTCTGGCCGACCTGGCGCAGCTGTTGCGCATGACGCTCCCAACCGGACGTCTCCGCCGCTTCGCTACGACGATGCGAACCATGGCGACGATAGCGAACGCGATGCCGCTTGCCGTGGTGAGCGCGATGATACTGATGATGACCATGGGCATGATGCCGGGCGCCATGGTGATGAGACGGCCTCGCCGAGGCCGAGGAAGACGCAAACGCAACGATTGCCAGAGAACTCAAGACAAAGACCGCGAATCGAACTGCCCGATTCAACGCACGCAACTGAACCATCCACAAAATCCCTTCACACCCCCATGTGCTGCCAGACCGAAGGCCGGCCGGCGTCGGTGGCGTAAAGCAATCGCGGTATGGCGAGAACAAGGCGTGCAGGACGCGGTTTCTTGCGATTTCGCGGGATTCGAAGCCTATTCGACCTGAATCGCACTCGCAGTGCTCGCGTTCATGGCAGACTTGCACGGAGTGCAGAGCGAGTTAACACGATGCATCGCGTAATCTGCGAAACCTTTTCGAAGTATGAACGAGGATTGTTGAATGCCCTATGCCACCACCGGAGACGGTATTCGCCTTCACTACGAAGATGCCGGGCATGGGTCGCCGATTCTGTTCGTGCACGAATTCGCCGCCGATGGCGCAAGCTGGGAACCACAGATGCGCTATTTTTCGCGCGGGCATCGTTGCATCGCCTACTCCGCGCGCGGCAATACCCCGTCGGACATTCCTGACAACGACGCCGCCTATGACTGGAAGCATTTTCGCGACGACACGCTGGCGGTGCTCGATCATCTTCAGATTCGCGCGGCGCACTTCGTCGGCCTGTCGATGGGGGCGTACTCATCCTTGCAGGCAGCGATCACGGCGCCGGAACGCGTCCTCTCGCTGACACTGGCGGGTGCCGGAAGTGGTTTCGAGGCTTCACGCCTCAAGGACTTTCGCTATCAATGCAAGACGGATGCGGATCGCTTCGCGCGCGAAGGCGGTACGACGTTGGCGCAAGTGGCCGGCATGACGCCCGGGCGAATTCCGTTCCTGGTCAAGGACCCGCGCGGTTTCCGGGAATTTTACGACGCGCTGGCGCGGCACGATGTGGCGGGCTCCGCCTTCACCATGCGCAACTTTCAGGGCGGCCGACCGTCATTGTCGGAGTTCGCGACGCAGCTGAAGCAATTGACGTCGCCGACGCTGATCATCGTCGGCGACGAAGACGATGCCTGCATCGAATCAAGCCTGTTCCTGAAGCAGCATATCGCCGCATCCGGCCTGTCGATGTTTCCGAAGACCGGCCACGTGCTCAACCACGAGGAGCCGGCGCTGTTCAATGACACCGTCGCGCGCTTTCTGGCGCTGGTCGAAGCCGGCCGCTGGGGCCCGCGCGATCCACGCTCCGTGCGTACCTAGTCGTCCTTGCGAGCGAAGCTAAGCAATCCAGAAAACCCAAAGCAAGGACTGGATTGCTTCGTCGCTGCGCTCCTCGCAATGACGAGGCGCGCAAATTTCACCGTTCCTTGCCGCGACGGCTCAGCACAAACACGCCCTGCTCCCCGAACAAATTCCAGAACCACCACGGCGCGTTGAGGCGCAGCGGGCGGCCGTAAAGGTCGAGCGCCACCGCGCGCTCCATCTTGACGTTGATCTCGTCGCAGAGCTGGACGAAATCCTTGATGGTGCAGAAGTGGATGTTCGGCGTGTCGTACCACGTCGCCGGCAGGTTGTCGGTGCGCGGCATGTGGCCGCCGACCAGGAGTTGCAGCCGCATCTTCCAGAACCCGAAGTTCGGGAACGAGACGATGGCGCGGTGGCCGATGCGCAGCAGATTTTCCAGCACCGCCTTCGGCTGCCGCGTCGCCTGCAAGGTCTGCGACAGGATCACGTAGTCGAACGCATCATCCGGATAGGCGTCGAGGTCGGTGTCGGCGTCGCCCTGTACCACCGCGAGTCCCTTGGCGACACACTTGTTGACGCCCTCTCGCGACAGTTCGATGCCGCGCCCGTCGACGCCGCGCCGCTCCAAAAGTTGCAACAGGTCGCCATCGCCGCAGCCGACATCGAGCACCCGCGAGCCGGACGGGACCATGTCCGCGACCAGCAGGTGATCTCCGCGATGATCCGCTGGATTGAAGGTTGTTGCGCTGTTCAGCGACAATGTCGGTTGCGTGAGCGTCATGTCAGCTTGCCGGATGAAGCCAGGCCGCGCGCGGCGGCGGCCGATTGCAGGAAAGCGCGTGCGATGTCGATAAACTCCGGCACATCGAGCAGGAAGGCGTCGTGACCCTTGTCGGTCTCGATCTCCGCGAACGACACCCGCGCGCCGCCGGCGTTGAGCGCGTGGACGATGGCGCGTGATTCCGCCGTGGGGAACAGCCAGTCGCTGGTGAAAGACACCACGCAGAACCGCGTCCGGGTGCCGCGAAATGCTTTCGCCAGCGCGCCGTCATGGTCCGCGGCGATATCGAAGTAGTCCATCGCCCGCGTCAGGTAGAGATAGCTGTTGGCGTCGAAGCGCTCGACAAAGGACGAGCCCTGATGCCGCAGATAGCTCTCCACCTGAAAGTCGGCGTCGAACGAGAACGTCGGCAGGTCGCGATCCTGCATGCGGCGGCCGAACTTGCGATGCAGCGCCGCGTCAGAAAGGTAGGTGATGTGCGCCGCCATCCGCGCCACGCCGAGGCCGCGATGCGGATGAGTGCCGCTCTCGAAATAGCGGCCTTGCCGCCAGTCGGGATCGGCCATCACCGCCTGCCGGCCGAGTTCGTGAAACGCGATGTTCTGCGCCGAGTGCCGCGTCGCGCACGCGATCGGCAGCGCCGAGAATACCCGCTGCGGATAGGCGACGCTCCACTGCAACACCTGCATCCCGCCCATCGAACCGCCGACCACCGCGAACAGCGTGTCGATGCCGAGCCGGTCGATCAGCATCGCCTGCGCCCGCACCATGTCGGGGATCGTGACGATGGGGAAATCGAGGCCCCACGGCTTGCCGGTGTCGGGATTGGTCGAGGCCGGGCCGGTCGAGCCCATGCAGCCGCCGATGACATTCGAGCAGATGATGAAATAGCGGTCGGTGTCGAGCGCGAGACCTGGCCCGACCAGGGTTTCCCACCATCCGCGCTTGCCAGTCACCGGATGGATATTGTGGACGTGCTGATCGCCGGTCAGCGCGTGGCACACGAGAATGGCGTTGCTGCGCTCGGCGTTCAGCGTGCCATAGGTCTGGTAGGCGATCTGGAACGGCGCCAGATCGACGCCGCAATCGAGCTTGAGCGGCTGGTCCTTGCCGAACAGCGCCACCAGCGACGAGGGGTGATCCACCTCGCGTTCCTGTGACTGTGTGGTCTGGCTGTTGACGAACTGTGCGTTTACCATCGTGACACGGCCCCCAAGGGAGCCTCCCAGAGCAACCATCCGGCGTTCAGGCATAAAAAAACCGGCCTGAACAAACGGTTCGGCCGGGATCGCATCTGTCCCCGGCCTGTTTAGCGAGTTGTTTAACGTGGCTGCAAGCCGGCCGGCTCAAATGACCACGATCTCCGATCACAGCTAATCCCAAGTAGGCCCTCCGTCAAGGCGGCCCTGCGCCTCGCGCCGGGCAGGTGCCGGTCGCACGCACGCTCGCAAACCATGTTTTCTTTGCTTTCGGGCGGCGTCCTGCCTATCAATGCGCCGATCCATCATCCCTTCCGCACGCTGAAAGCCGTCGCAGGTCGACCCATGTCCCAGCCGCCCCCCGCTCCGCCATCGTTGCAGGACCTGCGTCAGGAGATCGACTCGATCGACGAGCAGGTCCACCGCCTGCTGATGCAGCGGAGCGACATCATCGACCGCCTGATCTCGGTAAAGAAGACCCAGGAGGTTGGCTCGGCGTTCCGTCCGGCCCGCGAGGCGGATATGATGCGCCGGCTGGTGCAGCGCCATCGCGGCATCCTGCCGCTCGATACCGTGGAAGGCATCTGGCGCGTCATCATCGCCACCTTCACCTACGTGCAGGCGCCGTTCTCGGTCCATGCCGACCTCTCCACCGGCGAGTCCGCGATGCGGGATTCGGCGCGATTTCATTTCGGCTTCACCGTGCCTTTCATTGCGCATTTCAACCCGATGGCCGCCGTCGAGGCGGTGGCGAAATCCAAGGGGGACCTCGCGCTGGTGTCGGCCACCGCCAGCCGTCTGCCATGGTGGCTCGAACTGGAGGCCGAAGGCGCGCCGAAGATCATCGCCCGGCTGCCCTTCGTCGAGCGCGCCGACCACCCCGCCGCGCTGCCGGTGTTCGTGGTGTCGCGGGTCGCCGACAGTGCCATGGTCACCGAGGTCGAGATGTGGAGCATCCGGGTCTCCGGCTGGAACGCCGAAACCGCGCGCGCCGTCGCCTCGCTGGCGGAAATCGCCGCTGTCCCCGACTCGGCCTTCGACGGCGCGGCGCTCCTGGTGTCGGTGCAGGGCGCCGGCAACCTCGACAAGATTACCTCGGCGCTGGTCACCGCCGGCGCCACCGTTCGCTCGGCCGCTCTCGTCGGCAGCCATGCGACGCGCTATACGGTCACCACCAACGATGCGGCGCGGAGCTAACCGCGCCAACCCCTCCGGAGTTTAAAATGTCAGGTCCCGTGCCGAATCCCGGCATTCTCGATATTGCGCCCTACACGCCGGGCAAGAGCCCGGTGCAGAAGCCGGGGCAGAAGGTGTTCAAGCTGTCCGCGAACGAGACGCCGCACGGCCCCTCGCCGCGCGCCAGGGAAGCCTATGCCGAAGCCATTTCGCATCTCGAGGATTATCCGGAAGGCACCTCGCGGGTGCTGCGCGAGGCGATCGGCCGCGCCTACGGCCTCGATCCCAATCGCATCATCTGCGGCGCGGGCTCCGACGAAATCCTCAACCTGCTGGCGCATACCTATCTGAAGGACGGCGACGAGGCGATTTCGACCACGCACGGCTTTCTGGTCTACCCAATCGCCACCATGGCGAACGGCGCGAAGAATATCGTCGCGCCGGAGACCAACTTCACCGCCGATGTCGACGCAATTCTCGCGCGCGTGACACCGCGCACCAAGCTGGTGTGGCTCGCCAACCCGAACAACCCGACCGGCACCTACATTCCGTTCGACGAGGTGAAGCGGCTGCGCGCCGGGCTGCCGGCGCATGCCGTGCTGGTGCTGGACGCCGCCTATTCGGATTTCGTCTCGCGCAACGATTACGAGATCGGCATCGAACTGGTGGCGACCACCGACAACACGGTGATGACCCACACCTTCTCCAAGATCCACGGCCTCGCCGCGCTGCGCATCGGCTGGATGTTCGGACCGAGCAATATCGTGGACGCGGTGAACCGTATCCGCGGGCCGTTCAACGTCTCCACGCCGGCGATGCTGGCGGCGGTGGCGGCGATCGAGGACACCGCACACATCCGCATGTCACGCGAGCACAACGAACACTGGCGCAACTGGCTGACCGAGGAAATCGGCAAGCTCGGCCTCACAGTGACGCCGAGCGTGACCAACTTCGTGCTGATCCATTTCCCGACCACCAAGGGCAAGACCTCGGCGGATGCCGACGCCTTCCTCACCGAGCGCGGCCTGGTGCTGCGCGCGCTGAACAACTACGGCCTGCCGCACGCGCTGCGGATGACCATCGGCACCGAGGAGGCCAACCGCCTCGTCGTCGACGGCCTGCGTGATTTCATGGCGCGCCCGTGAGTGACGCTCCGCTTTTCCCGCGCGTCGCGCTGATCGGTTTCGGCCTGATCGGCGGCTCGATCGCGCGCGGCGCCAAGGCGTACGGACTTGCCGGCGAGATCATCGCCACCGCGCGCTCACCGCAGACCCGCGCGCGCGTTCGGGAGCTTGGCATCGTCGACCGCGTGGTCGATACCAATGCGGAAGCCGTGAAGGACGCCGATCTGGTGATTCTCTCGATTCCGGTCGGCGCCTGCGGCCCGGTCGCGGAGGAAATCGCACCGCATCTCAAGCCGGGTGCGATCGTCTCCGACGTCGGTTCGGTGAAGAGCGCGGTCGTGCGCGACATGGCGCCGTATCTGCCGGACAACGTGCATTTCGTGCCGGCGCATCCGGTGGCCGGCACCGAGAATTCCGGCCCAGACGCCGGCTTCGCCGAACTGTTCAACAACCGCTGGTGCATCCTGACGCCGCCAAGCGGCGCGGATGCCGGCGCGGTGGAGAAACTTGCGACGTTCTGGCGCGCGCTCGGTGCCAATGTCGAGGTTATGACGCCGGAGCATCATGATCTGGTGCTGGCGGTGACCAGCCATCTGCCGCATCTGATCGCCTATACCATCGTCTCGACGGCGGAAGAACTCGAAGGCGTGACGCGCTCCGAAGTGCTGAAGTTTTCCGCCGGCGGGTTTCGCGACTTCACCCGCATCGCGGCGTCCGATCCGACGATGTGGCGCGACGTGTTCCTGAACAACAAGGACGCTGTGCTGGAAATGCTCGGTGAGTTTCAGGAAGACCTCTCCAAGCTGACCCGCGCAATCCGGCGCGGCGACGGCGAGGCGCTGTTCGACCACTTCACCCGCACCCGCGCCATCCGCCGCGGCATCGTCGATATCGGGCAGGATGAAGCCGCCGCCGACTTCGGCCGTCGCCCCGCCAAAAAGCCCGCGACCTGATCGCCGACCGCAATCACGCGCCCGCGTATTGCGCGGACGCGCGAAGCCCGATTGAATGCTGCCCACTGAGGTTTTTTAGAACGCGTTTTCGAGCGAACCGGTAGCCGCTTCGCTCGAAAACGCTAAGAAGGAGGAAACGAATGACCATTCAAGTTGGCGACCGCCTGCCCGAGACCCAGTTCCGCGTCATAACCAGCGACGGATTGCAGGTGAAAACCACCGACGACGTGTTCAAGGGCAAGAAGGTCGCCCTGTTCGCGGTGCCCGGCGCCTATACCGGCACCTGCCACAAGATGCACATGCCAAGTATTTTCCTCAACGCCTATGCGATGAAGGACAAGGGTGTCGACACCATCGCGGTGGTGTCGGTCAACGACGCCTTCGTCATGAGCGCCTGGAAGCGCGACACCGACCAGCGCGACGAAGCGACCTTCCTCGCTGACGGCAACGCCGACTTCGCCAAGGCGATCGGCATGGAACTCGACGCTTCCGGCAATGGCCTCGGCATCCGCTCCAAGCGATATTCGATGCTGGTCGAGGACGGGGTGGTGAAGAAGCTCAATCTCGAGCCGAATCCCGGCAAGGTCGAAGTTTCCGGCGGCGACACGCTGCTCGGACAGTTGTGAGTCAGGTGCGGAATTAGAGAAACCGTCATTGTGAGCGAAGCAAAGCAATCCGGTCTCTTTTCAAGAAACTGGATTGCTTCGTCGCTTCGCTCTTCGCAATGACGCCGACAATGCGAAAGCCGTTACTCCCGACTACAACCGCGCCTTCAATGCGGCCTGCGCCGCGTCGTATTCCGCGCGCGTTTGCCTCACCAATTCCGCGACGCTCACCACCGCGTGGACCCCGGACACGCTGTGCCCCGCGCTCCAGACGTCGCGCCAGCGCGTAGGCTGCTGCTCCCGACTTTCAATGCTGATGTCTTTGCCGATGTCGATGGTGCCGCGCGCCGGCAGATTGTTCGGATCGAGACCGGCGGCAACGATGGACGGCTTTAGCATGTTGGTCTCAAGCCCGGTAAAGGCGCGCGTCAGCAGCACATCATCGGCGCGCGCAGCCACAAGCATGTCGCGATAGGCGGGGGCCGCGAGGCTCTCCCGCGTGGCAATGAACTTGGTGCCCATATAAGCGAGATCGCAGCCCATCGCCTGCGCCGCCAGCAGCGCCGCACCGTCCGACACGCCGCCCGACAGCACGACGGGCCCATCAAAAAATTGACGCACCGCGCGCACGAAGGCCAGCGGATTAAGCCAGCCCGTCTGACCGCCCGCGCCCGCCGTCAGCAGCACCAAGCCATCCGCGCCCGCTGCCACCGCGCGCTCGGCATGGCGGATGGTCGCGACGTCGGCGAAAACAAGAGCGCCCGCCTCGTGCAGCGGTGCGATGACGGGAGCCGGAGAGCCGACCGAGGTGATGACAATCTCCGGCTTGTGACGGAGCAGAACGGCAAGATCGTCTTTCAGGCGCGCGTTCGAATGATGAACGATGAGATTGGCGCACCACGGCGCGACCGGGCCATGAGCCTCATCCGCAGCCTTCGCCAGTCGCGTTTCGATTTCAGTGATCCAGTTCTCAAGCTCGTCGGAGCTGCGGCAGTTCACTGTCGGAAACGCACCGATGACGCCGGCCGCGCACGCCGCCGACACCAGATCGACACCCGACACCAGAAACATCGGCGCGGCGATCAGCGGAAGAAAGAGCCGCTCCTGAAGCAGATGCAAGGACGGTTCGGCCAATGTGTCGCTCCCGCTGATGATCTTGCGGAAAGTCTACCCTGACCCATGAAATAAAAGCGAGCGTCAGCCCGGCGTCTTGCCGCCCGCCGTCTGTTGCAGCCGCGCCATCGCAACGCCCTCGCGCGCGAGTTCGTCGGCGCGCTCGTTGTCGTCGTGGCCAGCGTGGCCCTTGACCCAGTGCCAGCGCACCTGATGCGGCTTCAGCGCGGCGTCGAGCTGCTGCCACAGGTCCACATTCTTCACCGGCTTCTTGTCGGCGGTGCGCCAGCCGTTTTTCTTCCAGCCATGAATCCAGCCGGTGATGCCCTGACGCACATACTGGCTGTCGGTGTGCAGGTCGACGCTGCACGGCTTCTTCAACGCTTCCAGCGCCGAGATCGCCGCCAGCAACTCCATCCGGTTGTTGGTGGTGTGCGGCTCGCCGCCCTTCAACTCCTTGCGCACCTCGCCAAATTGCAGGATCGCGCCCCAGCCGCCGGGGCCCGGATTGCCGGAGCAGGCGCCGTCGGTATGGATCACCACGGCGGGCAGATCGCTCACGCCGGCAGGCCCGTCTGTGCAACGCCATAACCGGCAATGTCATTCACCGACTGGTGAAAACGCAGCTTGCGGACATATTCCAGCGGATCCTTCGGCTTCACCAGTGCGCCCGGCGGGACATTGAGGAAATCCACCAGCCGCGTCAGCAGGAACCGCAACGCCGCGCCGCGCGCCAGCAGCGGCAGCGCCGCCTGCTCCGCCTCCGACAGCGGACGTTCCTTGCCGTAGGCGTTGAGGAAGGCGCGCGCCTTGGTGACATTGAAGGAATGATCGGGCTCGAAGCACCAGGCGTTGAGACAGATCGCGACGTCATAGGCGAGAATGTCGTTGCAGGCGAAATAAAAATCGATCAGCCCCGACAGGCTCTCGCCGACGAACAGCGCGTTGTCGGGAAACAGGTCGGCGTGAATGATGCCGCGCGGCAGATCGCCAGGCCAGCGCGTTTCGAGGTAGTCGAGCTCTGCCGAAAGAAAGGCATTCAACCCGTGCTGCACGGTGTCGGCGCGCGCCGCCGCCTGCTCGAACAACGGTCGCCAACCCTTCACCGACAGCGCGTTGGCGCGCTTCATTGGAAAATCACGCCCGGCCAGATGCAACTTCGCCAGCGCCTCCCCGACGGCGGCGCAGTGCGCCACGTTCGGTTTGCGCGGCCATACGCCTTCGAGGAAATCGATGATCGCGGCGGGACGCCCCGCCAGTACGCCGAGCGTCTTGCCGTCACGCGTCTTCACCGGCTGCGGACAGACGATGTCGTGCGCGGCGAGATGACTCATCAGACCGAGAAAGAACGGCAGGTCGCCCACCGCCACGCGCTTCTCGTAAAGCGTGAGAAAGTAGGAGCCCGCGGTGGTGTGCAGCAGGAAGTTGGAATTTTCGACGCCCTCGGCGATGCCCTTGTAGGACAGGAGTTCGCCGATGTCGTAGCTGGCGAGGAACGCCGCCAACTCATCCGCAGCGACGTCCGTATAGACGGCCATCCTTACTCCGCCGCGTCGGGACGCAGCGAGCGCGGCAGCGGGAAGAATTCGTTCTCTTCCGCGGCCGAGACCGTCTCCACGTTCAATTCATAGCGCTCGGCGAACGCGTCCATGATCTCCTCGACGATCACTTCAGGGGCCGAGGCGCCTGCGGTGATGCCGACGCTCTTGACGCCTTTGAACTTGCTCCAGTCGAGATCGGACGCGCGTTGCGCCAGCACCGCGATCGGGCAACCCTCGCGCTCCGCCACTTCGCGCAGCCGCTGCGAGTTCGACGAATTCGGCGCACCAACGACGATCAATGCATCGACCACCGGCGCCACCTTCTTCACCGCGAGCTGGCGATTGGTGGTCGCATAGCAGATGTCTTCCTTGTGCGGGCCGTGGATGTTCGGGAAGCGCTCCTTCAGCACCGCAACGATCTCGGCGGTGTCGTCGATCGACAGCGTGGTCTGCGTGACAAAGGCGAGATTGTTGGCATCCTTCGGCGTAAATTTTTCGGCGTCCTCGGCGGTCTCGATCAGGGTGACCGCTCCTTGAGGCAACTGCCCCAGGGTGCCAACCACTTCGGGATGATGAGAATGGCCGATCAGCAGAATTTCATGGCCGCGCTTGAAATGAATGGCCGCCTCGCGATGCACCTTGGTGACCAGCGGGCAGGTCGCATCCAATGAGAAGAAATTCCGCTCCACCGCCTCGGCCGGGACCGATTTAGGCACGCCATGGGCGGAGAACACCACGGGAGCCTCGGTATCCGGAATTTCAGACAGTTCCTCGACGAAAATCGCACCCTTGGCGCGCAGACTGTCCACCACATAGCGGTTATGCACGATCTCGTGCCGCACATAGACCGGCGCGCCATAGAGTTTCAGCGCGCGCTCCACCGTATCGATGGCCCGCACCACGCCGGCACAAAAGCCGCGGGGTGAACAAAGCACGATTTTCAACTGCGGTTTGGCCTGCATGGAGAGATCCGGAACCTGT
>CAUJJN010000263.1 GCA_963204905.1 Pseudomonadota bacterium | reverse complement strand
GGAAGGGCGCAACGGATCCCGAAGGCGCTACGGCTCGCTATGGAAGGAGCGTAGAGAATCTACGCTTGTTCACGCTATAGCCCTCCAGCGCCCCAATGGAATCAAGCCGCTGTGTTGCGATGTTGGCAAGCCAGAGTTCTCCGGCATCGTCTATCACGCCAACTACCTGCGCTTCATGGAGCGTGGGCGCACCAACTATCTGCGGCTGCTCGGTGCTGATCAGCGCGCGCTGTTCGCGGAAGCCGAGACCGAAGCGCCCGGCTTCGCCTTCGTGGTGCGGGCGATGCGGCTCGAGTTCATCCGGCCCGCGCATATGGACGACCTGCTCGACGTCGTCACCCGAACGCTGGAGGTGCGCGGGGCGTCCATTACGCTGCATCAGGAGATCAGGCGCGGCGCGATCCTGCTGCTGGAAGCCGACGTGAAAGTCGCCTTCGTTTCCGGCGGCCGCGCCCGGCCGATCCCGAAGGCGTTGCGCGTGGCGATGAAGGCGGACCAGGGCTAGGTTTTCGTCATCGCGGGCGAAGCGGGGCAATCCGGTTTTTCTTTGAATTTGGGATGGCTTCGTCGCCTTGCTCCTCGCAGTGACGATGACGGCGTCATGGCCGGAATTAATCCGGCTATGCAGAAAATCTTTCAGCCGATGTCGGATCGCCCCGTCCTTGTACGTCTTGAAGAGGAAGCCGCGTCGCGCGAACCAACCGCGCGACGGTGAAGACCCTCAACGGAGTTCCGCCATGCCAAAGATCCTCAACAAGATCTCGCCCTGCCTGTGGTTCGACAAGGAAGCCGAGCAGGCGATGAATTTCTACCTGTCGGTGTTCCGGAACGGCAAGGCAGGCGAAATCCTGCGCTACGGCGAGGGCGCGCCGATGCCGGCCGGCATGGTGCTGACCGCGACGTTCGAACTCGAAGGCGTTTCGTTCATCGCGCTGAACGGTGGACCGCACTTCAAGTTCAACGAGGCGATTTCGCTCAGCATCGACTGCCAGTCGCAGGACGAGGTCGATTATTACTGGGAGGCGCTGACGGCCGATGGGGGCCAGCCCAGCCAGTGCGGCTGGCTCAAGGACAAATACGGCGTGTCGTGGCAAACCGCGCCCGCGCGTGTCATCGAACTGCTGCAAGACCCCGATCCCGCCCGCGCCCAGCGCGCCATGGCCTCGATGATGACGATGACGAAAATCGACATCGCCACGGTGGAGGCGGCGGCGAACGGGTGATGCCGTCATTGCGAGGAGCCCCAGCGACGAAGCAATCCAGACTCCAAATGAAGGACTGGATTGCTTCGCTTCGCTCGCAATGACAAGAATTGTGTGAACGCGCGACCACATCCTGAGGGCAAGTCGCGAAATCGGTCACCACACGGGAACCTGCACATGCTCTACGCCATCCTCTGCTATCACGACGAAGCCATGGTCGGTTCCTGGAGCAAGGACCACGACGACGCAGTGATGGAAAAGCTCGCGGTGGTGCAGGACAATCTGGTCAAGCAGGGCCGGCTCGGTCCGGTGGCGCGGCTGTTGCCGACCACGGCGGCGACCACGCTGCGCAAGGAAGGCGATCCGCCGCTGGTGCTCGATGGTCCGTTCGCTGAGACCAAGGAGCAATTGCTCGGCTTCTACATCATCGAGGCCAAGGACCTCGACGATGCGCTGGAGGTGGCGCGCGATCTCGGCCGCGCCAATCCCGGCGGCTCCTATGAAATCCGCCCGGTCGGCGTGTTCCGTCCCGGAACCATCGCGCCATGAGCAACATCGCGTCCGATCTCGCCTGGATCGATGCCGCGCTGGTCGCGGCGCGGCCGCAGGCGGTCGGCGCGCTGCTGCGCTATTTCCGCGATCTCGATCTGGCCGAGGAGGCCTTCCAGAATGCTTGCCTGCGCGCACTGAACACGTGGCCGCAGAACGGCCCGCCGCGCGACGCCACCGCGTGGCTGATCATGGTCGGGCGCAATTCCGGCATCGACGACGCCCGCCGCCGCAACAGGCTCACGGAACTGCCGCCGGAAGACACCATCTCGGATACCGAAGATGCCGAAGGTGAGATCGCGGAGCGGCTCGACGGATCGCACTATCGCGACGATATCCTGCGGCTGCTGTTTATCTGCTGCCATCCGCAACTGCCGGCGACGCAGCAGATCGCGCTGGCACTGCGCATCGTCTCCGGCCTGACCGTGAAGCAGATCGCGCGCGCGTTTCTCGTCGGCGAAGCGGCGATGGAGCAGCGCATCACCCGGGCGAAAGCGGCTGTCGCCAAGGCCCATGTACCGTTCGAGACGCCCGGCGCGGTCGAGCGCAGCGAACGCCTCGCGGCGGTGGCGGCAATGATCTATCTCGTCTTCAACGAAGGCTATTCGGCCAGCGGCGACACCATCCGCGAGCGCGCGCCGCTGTGCGACGAGGCGATCCGGCTCGGACGCCTTTTGCTGCGGCTGTTTCCCAGCGAGCCGGAGATCATGGGGCTGTTGTCGCTGTTGTTGTTGCAGCACGCCCGCGCGGGAGCACGTTACGACGCCGGCGGTGGCATCGTGCTGCTCGACGATCAGGACCGTGCCCGCTGGAACGGGCCGATGATCGCGGAAGGCATGGCGCTGATCGACAAGGCGATGCGGCATCGCAGCTCCGGGCCATATCAGGTGCAGGCGGCGATCGCGGCGTTGCATTCCGGCGCGGCGCATCCGGGCGAGACCGACTGGGCCCAGATCGAGCTGCTCTATCGCACGCTGGAGATGCAACAGCCCTCGCCGGTGGTGACGCTCAATCGCGCGGTGGCGGTATCCAAGGCGCAGGGCCCACAGGTTGCGCTCGACCTGATCGAACCGTTGGCGACACGGCTGGCGGGCTATTTCAATTTCCACGGCGTGCGCGGCGCGTTGCTGCTGCAACTCGGCCGCGCCGCCGAGGCGCGCTGCGCCTTCGATCAGGCCATCGCGCTCGCCGGCACCACGGCGGAAGCCGCCCACATCCGCATGCACATCGACCGGCTGATGGCCGAGAGCAGGGCGCCGGTGTCGTAGGCTTCGACCCAGGGATGAAAATCTTTTCCGCCGGGTGTCGGAATCGGCCCAGTGGTGCCGTCCTTGGGTAATTCAAGCCGGTCAATCCACAGGAGTTCATATCATGTCGACCGTCGATCATGCCGCTCCGGCCTCGACCGCCCCGGTCTGGATCGGGCGTGTCCTCAGCGGGCTGTTGATTGCGTTTCTGGTGTTCGACGGTGCGATCAAGCTGGTTCCGCTGCAAGTCGTCACCGACACCATGATCGAGCTTGGCTATAGCGGCAGCGTCGATCAGGCCCGGTTACTGGGTGTGCTGACGCTGCTGTGCGCGATCCTCTACGCGATCCCGCGAACATCCATCCTCGGCGCGATCCTGCTGACGGGTTATCTCGGCGGCGCGATGGCGACACATCTGCGCATCGGCAATCCGCTGTTCAGTCATCTGCTGTTCGGACTTTACCTCGGCGTGATGGCGTGGGGCGGTCTGTATCTGCGGGATGCAAGGCTGCGCGCGTTGATCCCTTTTCGATCGCCCGACTGATCGAACGCCCGTCATACTGTCGTCACCGCGCGGGTGTTGAAGCGCGGCGGCGCCAGCGGCTTCCGGACCTTAACTCAGGAGAAGACCCATGATGCTCAATCCCTATCTGTTCTTCAACGGCAACTGCGAAGAAGCGTTCAAGTTTTACGAGAAGGCGCTCGGCGGCAAGATCGAGGCGATGATGCGTACCGAGGAAGCCCCCGACGACGCGCAATGTGCGATGGGCGACGGCATGAAAGGCAAGATCATGCATGCCTTCATGCGGATCGGAGATTTCTCGCTGATGGCGAGCGACTCGCCGCCCGCGCATTTCGAGAAGCCGCAGGGTTATGCCGTGTCGCTGAACTACGTCGAGCCGGCGGAGGCCGAGCGCATCTTCAAGGTATTGTCCGAAGGCGGCACCGTTCCGATGCCGGCGGGTCCCACCTTCTTCGCGCGTTTCTTCGGCATGTGCGTCGACAAGTTTGGCACGCCGTGGATGGTGAACTGCCCGCTGGAGACCTGTCCGTGAGGCTCAGCGCCTTGGCGGAATTGGTTCGATCTATCATTGCCGGGCTTGACCCGGCAATCCATCCTCTTGAGAAGATGGATGCGCGGATCAAGTCCGCGCATGACGAACACTGATTTCGTCATTGCGAGGAGCGTAAGCGACGAAGCAATCCAGGCTTCTTCAAGAAAGACTGGATTGCGTCGCTCCGCTCGCAATGACGATCCGATACGTCTTGACCACGAGATAGTTTCGTTCACCGTCCCTGCACGCTCTGCCACCACGCCTGCAACGCCGCCGCGTCGGGCGGTAACGTCGCGGCGTCGGGGGCGTAGGCGCGCCAGGCGTCGTGCTGCCTCTCGGAGATCGTGGTGAGGATCGGCTTGCCGGCCGCGCGGGCGGCGTCGAACACCGAGGCGAGGCCCTGATGCATCGCCTCCAGCTTGCCGAACTTGCTGAGCACGATGACGTCGCTGTCCTTGATCTGCTCCAGCAACCCGTCGCCGGCGGCTTCGACTCCGGCGGCGTCGAGATGGCACGAGGTGTTGCTCGGCGCGGTCAGAAAATAAATTTTGTACGGCTGCCCGGTGGCGATGTCGCGCAGCAGTCCCGCGCCGCAGGTGCGATCCGGAATGCCGTGGGTTTCCGCGATGACGCCGCCAACCTTGACACCGGCAGTGCGCCACGCCGCGACCGCGTCGCTGAGCAAGGCCTGAGTGGTGGTGCCGTCGGGGCCAACGATGGCGGCGATCTCGCTCGCGGGTGAAGACATGACAGCGGCTCCTCGAACGGGGGGATCGATGGCCGATATCCCTACGCGGTCCGTCGCCCGAAATCGTTGCGGCCGCGCAATATCGCAAACCTATCCCAGCATCTGGGTGTCGCCGCAGATCGAGATCGCCTGCCCGGAAATGGTCTTGCCGCGCGGGCTGCACATGAACACGATCTGGTCGGCGAG
>CAUJJN010000262.1 GCA_963204905.1 Pseudomonadota bacterium | reverse complement strand
AGCGTGGTTTTGCCGGCGCCGTTCGGACCGATGATGGAATGGATGGAGGACGGCTCGATCCGCAGATCCACGCCGTTGACGGCTTTCAGGCCGCCGAAGTGCTTGGTGAGATTGCTTGTCTCGAGGATCATGCCGACGCTCCCCGCCGGCCGGTGCCGAAGCGCGCCCAGAGGCTGGACGCAGCGCCGAACAACCCGCCCGGCGCAACGATGACGATCAGCACGAAGAAGCCGCCGAAATAGATCAGCCACGAGTTCGTGACGCTGCTGACATAGTGCTCGGTGACCGTGAAGACGGCGGCCCCGATCACCGGTCCGATGATCGTGCCGACGCCACCGAGAACGACGTACATCAGCACCTTGCCGGACTCGAACCAGTTCAGCAGATCGGGCGACGCCGCGCCGTTGAAAAGCGCGAACAGCCCGCCGGCCAGCGCCGCAAGACTTGCGGACACCACGTAGGACAGCAGCTTGAGCGAACCTGTATCAAGGCCGATGAAACGCGCGCGCTCCGTGTTCTCGCGGATGGCAAGCCATGCCTTGCCGAGCGGCGAGCGACGAATGTGGAAGGCGCCTGCGAGCGATGCCAGCAATACGCCATAGAGCAACCAGTACCAGACCGCGGGTTTGACGATCTGGAAGCCAAGCGCCGTGGGCACCGGGATGCCTTGCAAACCATCCTCGCCACCCGTGATCCCGGACATGACGAAGACCAGTGCGAAGAGAATCTGGCCCAGCGCGAGCGTCAGGATCGCGAATGTCTTGCCGATCTGCCGGACCAGCACGAAACCGACGATCGCCGACACCACAATGGTGACGACCACGGTGAGTGGCAGCAGCACCATCATTTCCGGCGTCAGCATCTTCGCGGCAAGACCTGTCAAATAGGCTCCGAAGCCGTACCAGGCGGCATGACCGAACGAGAGCAGGCCCGTGCTTCCCATCAGCAGATCGAGACTGAGCGCGACGATGGCCGCGATCACCGCTTGCGATGCCAGGATCAGAACGAAAGGCATGTTGGTCGTCCAAAGCGGCACGCTCGCGCCGAGCGCCGCCGCCACGAGCAGCGCCAGCCATTTGAGCGATCGGTCCGAATCTCTGACCGGCGTGTTGGCAATATGGTCGCTCATTCTGTCCGCCCCTCTCCGAAGAACCCGCGCGGCCAGTTGATCAGCATCGCCATGACGAGGACGAACAGAAGCATCAGCGCAAGCTGCCCTCCGAAGTACCCTTCGCCGAATACGGTGATGAGACCGACAACATAGGCCGCGACGATCGCGCCGCGCAGACTGCCGAGGCCGCCGAGAATGACCGTCATGAATGCCAGGATCAGAATCTTGTCGCCGACCGAAGCGTAAGCGGTGAAGATCGGCGCGCCGACGACGCCGGAGATCGCCGCCAGCCCCGCGCTGACTCCGACCACCGAGTGCATCAGCTTTTCGCGATCGATGCCGAGGCAGGCTCCCATCTCGGGATCATCGTTCGCCGCGCGAACCCGCAAGCCCCAGTCCGAGTTCTTGAGGAACAACAGAAGCGCCACCGTCAAGGCGATCGCCAGCCCCGACAGAAACACACGATACAATGGCAGCTTGATCGCACCGAGCGAGACGACGCCCTGCAATTCCGGCGGGATTGCCAGGATCTGCACGTTGCGACCGCCGAGTTCATACAAAACGCCGGTGATGAGAAGCGCGAGCCCGAAGGTGAGCAGCAGACTGTCGACCATCGGCCGATCGCGAATACGTGCGAAAATCGCCCAATCGAGGATGACGCCGAGAAGCCCCACCCCGAGCGGCGCGATGATCAACGCGGCCCAGAAAGGCAATCCTGAGTTGGCGACCCAGATACCAGCCATCGCCCCAAGACTGAAAAAAGCCCCGTGCGCGAAATTGACGATGCGTCCAACGCCGTAGATCAGAGTGAGGCCAAGGCTGAACAACAGCAGCACCGACCCCATGACCAAACCGTTGAGCGCTAACGATGCCGCAAGCATGCGGACCCCCCAGCCCTGTTTGTTTTCTCCCTCCACGCATCATGCATCAGCGTGTCAGATTGTCAACAATCTGACACGCTGATGTTTTGCCGCAACCGCAATCGCAGGTTGGGGTGCCGAAGCACGCGAGGATCATCGCATTCCGCCGGGATGCCATCGTCGAGATTTCGACCCTGCGCGCGACTTGCGCCGCGATGTGATCGGCGCGGCGGACTTTGCGTCGATGATGATTTGCCTGATGCCGCATCCGCACGGGACAGCTGCCGCTTAGCGGAAACCGCAAGCGAGTGCCCGCGCCGGATCGACCGGCGCTTCGACATCGCGACGACAGGGAAACGACCAGGTCGCGGTGGGGAATGATGGAATGGGCGACGATGGCGCTCGTGATCGCATCGCTTGCGACAGGGGTTGCCACCGCCCGGAAGCGCGCTAGAACACCCCGGGATCACGCTTCTATCTCTAGAACTGTCCCGGCGGGATTTGAATATAAGGAAAAGCTGGTCGGAGTGGCAGGATTTGAACCTGCGACCCCTGCGTCCCGAACGCAGTGCTCTACCGGGCTGAGCCACACTCCGACGATGGGGCGGCTTATAGCGTCCACTTTCGGCCACCGCAAGACAGCGAATGGAAGATCAGAACCGAATGGCCGTCGAACTGACCACAAAAATCATTCCGGCGAACCAGATCGCCGCAACAGAAGCGGCTCGCTGCCTCGCGCAAGGCGGCCTGGTGGCGTTTCCAACCGAGACGGTCTACGGCCTCGGCGCCGACGCGACACATCCCGAGGCGATCGCGCGGCTTTATCGGGCCAAGGGGCGGCCCTCCTTCAACCCCCTGATCGCCCATGTGCACGATCTTGCCGGCGCGGAGCGAATCGCCCGGTTTGACGCCA
>CAUJJN010000261.1 GCA_963204905.1 Pseudomonadota bacterium | reverse complement strand
CGCTCTCGCGCTGGCGCCGCCGGCCTTGCTGGCGCATCTGATCGACAATGTGTTTCCCTCGCGCGCGGTGATGGCGGTGATCGCGGTCGGCGTCGGGATCGGCTGCATCGCGCTGATGGACGCCGCTTGCGCCTTCGCGCGACGGCTGCTGTCGGCGGCGGCCGGGCTCGAATTGCGGCGCACACTGCTGGAGCAGGCCTTTGCCGCCGTGCTGCGGCTGCCGGTGGACCGCAAGGAAGGTCGCGATCAGGGTCTGCTCGGGCGCACCTTCGAGGAGGCGGAGCGGCTGGCACAGGGCGCGAGCGAAAGCCTGATCGAACTGGTGCTCAGCCTCGGCACCATCGCCGTGCTGGCGGTGGCGATGCTGATGGTCGATGCGCAAGTCGGGCTGATCGTCATCGCCATCGTCGTGGCGCTGGCGGTGCTGCATGTGCTGTTCGCCCGCGCTTTGCGCGCGCGCGAAGGCGCGTGGTTCGAGGCGCGCAGCCGCTACTGGGCGCATCTGGTCGAGGCCATCGCCTATGTCGCGACCTTGCGCTTCAATTCGGCGCACGGCTTCGCCGAGCGGCGGTTCGAGCAACGTCTCGCCGCCGATCTCGATGCGCATTTCGCGGTGATCCGGATGTCGGCGGGGCTCGACGCGGTCGGCCGCTTCTCCGGCGGCCTGATCACGGCGGCGATCGCGCTGGTCGGCGGCCTGCGCGTGATCGACGGCAGCATCAGCGTCGGCGACTTCGTGCTGTTCCTCTCGGTCGGCGGTTCGCTGGCGGTGCCGGTGCTGGGTCTCGTCAAAACCTTCGACGATTTCCAGGCGATGACGGTGTCGGCCGCGCGGCTGGCCGACATTGCATATGGCCCGCACGAGGATGTCAGCGGTGCGCCTGCACAGCATCGGCCGCGCGGCGCGCGGCTCGATGTCGCCGGCCTTGCGTTTCGCTATGCGCGCGCGGAGGCGCCGGTGCTGCACGATCTTTCATTCGTGCTCGCGCCCGGCGACAAGGTTGCGGTGGTCGGCCCCAGCGGCATCGGCAAGAGCACGCTGGCGAGCCTGTTGTTCGCCGCGCGAAAGCCGGAGCGCGGCGCGATCCTGCTCGACGGCCAGCCGCTCGAAACGATTCCGCTCGGCGAGTTGCGGCGGCGCATCGTGGTGGTGCCGCACGAGATCGATACCCTTACCGGCAGCGTCGCGGAAAATCTGACGATCGGCCTTCCGACGATGGCGACGCTCGACATCCGCGCGGCGGCGGCGATCGCCGCCATCGATGCCGACATCATGCGGCTGCCGCAGGGTTACGACACGTTGCTCGGGCAGGGCGGAGTCGATCTCTCGGCCGGGCAGCGCCAGCGGCTCGGTATTGCGCGCGCACTGCTGCTCGCGCCGGATATCCTGATCCTCGACGAAAGCACCTCGTCGCTGGATGCCGCGACCGAGACGCGCGTGCTCGACGCGCTGCTGTCGCATTGCGCCTCCACCACCATCGTCGCCATCACCCATCGCGACAGCGTCGCGCGGCGGATGCAGCGGAGCATCGTGATCGGGGGGTGAAGTGGTTCGACTATCCCACCGTCATTGCGAGGAGCGTGAGCGACGAAGCAATCCAGACACTTTTAATTTAAGAAGAACTGGATTGCTTCGCGGAGCCTGTGCCCGGACAACGCGAAGCGTTGATCCGGGTGCTCGCAATGACGAAACTCAACGCATCGCCTGCGCGATCAGCTCGAACGAATGCAGCCGCTTGTCGTGGTCGAAGATGTCGGACACGATCATCAATTCGTCCGCGCCCGTCTGTTCGACGAGGCTGGCCGCGCCGGCGCGCACCGCGTCAAGATCGCCGACGATGCTGCATCCGAGCATCTGCGCCACCTGCGCCTTTTCCATCGGCGTCCAGTAGGTCTCGATATCGTCGATCGGCGGCTTTGAAAGACCGCGCGCGCCGCGAAAGATGTTGGTGAACGACATCTGCTGCGTGGTGGCGAGGTGCTTCGCCTCGGCGTCGGTATCGGCCGCGATGATGTTGACGCCGACCATGGCGTGGGGTTTCGCCAGCTGCTCCGACGGCTTGAAGCGCGCGCGATAGATGTCCAGCGCCGGCAGCAATTGCGCCGGCGCGAAGTGCGACGCAAAGGCATAGGGCAGGCCGAATTCGGCGGCGACCTGCGCGCCGTAGGTGCTCGATCCGAGAATCCACAGCGGCACATGGGTGCCTGCCGCCGGCACCGCCTGAATGCGCTGGCCCGGCGCGACCTCGGCGAAGTAGGCCTGCAATTCCAGCACGTCCTGCGGAAAGTTGTCGCTGTTGGTGAGGCTGCGGCGCAGCGCCTGCATGGTCAGTTGATCGGTGCCGGGCGCGCGGCCGAGCCCGAGATCGATGCGGCCGGGAAACAGCCGCTCCAGCGTGCCGTAGTGCTCGGCGATGACGATCGGCGCGTGGTTCGGCAACATCACGCCGCCGGCGCCGACGCGGATGTGTTTGGTGCCGGCCGCGATGTGAGCGATCGCCACCGAGGTCGCGGCGGAGGCGATGCCCGCCATGTTGTGGTGCTCGGCCACCCAGAAGCGGGTGTAGCCCCATTGTTCGGCATGGGCGGCGAGATCGCGGGCGTTGTCCAGCGCGCCGCGCGCGTCGGTGGCTTCGGTGACGCGCACCAGATCGAGAATCGAATAGGGGACCATCGCGAATTCCGTGACGTTATCCTGCGGAGCCGCAGAGAAGGGGTGTTTCCCCATCTAGGCACGCTGTACGGAAATTGCACGCGCGACGGCTGCAATCTTGCCATGCACGGAGGCGGGGCGGAGAAAATATCTCTCAAAGTCATTGCGAGCACCCGGATCAACGCTTCGCGTTGTCCGAGCACAGGCTCCGCGAAGCAATCCAGAAAGCGACAATGCAAGCTGGGTTGCTTCGTCGCTTCGCTCCTCGCAATGACGAGGCGAGCGGCTACCCGTTCCTGCCGTCCTTGCGCAGTGTCGGCAGGCCGATGCCGGCGGCGTCGAAGCCGCCGTCGACCGCCAGCAACTGCCCGGTGATGTAGCTCGACCGCTCGCTGCACAGGAAGAAGATCGCGTCCGCCAGTTCGTCCTCCAGCCCGTAGCGATTGAGCGGAATGGCGTCGTGATAGTCGGCGCGGATCGCCGGCGAATGCACCGCCTTGGCCATCGCGGTATCGACCGGCCCTGGCGCCACGGCGTTGACGCGGATGCCGAGCGCGCCGAGTTCGACCGCCGCCTGCTTGGTGAGATGCGCGAGGCCAGCCTTGCTGGTGCCGTAGGCGACGCGCAACGTCGAGGCGCGCAGTCCGGAGATCGAGGTGATGTTGACGATGGCGCCGCCGCCGTGTTCGCGCATCAGCGGCGCCGCCGCCTTGATGCAGAGGAACGGGCCTCGGAGGTTCACCGCGAGCACACGGTCCCATTCGTCATCGGCGGTGTCCAGGATCGGCTTGAACACCGCGACCCCGGCATTGTTGACCAGCGCGTCGAGCCGGCCGAAGCGATCAGCGACGCGCGCCATCGCGGCGTTCACCGACCCGGCGTCGGACACGTCGCAGGTGAGCGCCAGCACGTTGACCGGATCGGCCAGCGAGGCCGCCGCCTCCCGCAATTGCTGTTCTTCGATATCGAGGAGCGCCACCGCCCAGTCCTCGGCGAGAAAGCGTTTCGCGGTCGCAAGCCCGATGCCGCGTGCGGCGCCGGTGATCAGCGCGACTTTGGTGATGCTGGTGGTCATGCTCAGCCCGATGCGAGAGAGAATGCGCGGGTCTTAACGCGTGTTCTCGCGGCGGGAAACAGGATTCTTGCGAGCGCAGCGGACAATGATGCGGAGGATGGTCGCGTCGTTTGAACGATACCCTCTACGTCATGGCCGGATTTATTCCGGCCATCCACGTCCTGTTTCTTTCGACCACTGTAAGACGTGGATGGCCGGTGCGAGCCCGGCCATGACGAGAGCAGAAGGCGGGAATCGAACTTCCGTCCTCATTTGCTGCGTGCGTGCAACTTCTCGCAAAGCTGGATTGCTTCGCTTCGCTCGCAATGACGGTGAGTGTGTGACGGCTGAATTTATCTCACATAAAACACGCACACCGCGATCACCAGCAGCGCGGTCACGGCCATGGCGTGCGAGAGCATATGAGAGAACGCGCCGCGGGAGGCCGCGCGTTTCGTGGCATCGTTCATGATGTCCTCCCCAATCGGTTTGGGCTCGCGTGACGCAAGCCAAAGTGGTTCGGGCATGACTCGCCGCAGCACGAATGCGCGAGCCAGACTTGAGCGGAGTTTGACGCGGAACGCCCCTTCGATTCGCTTCGGCCGCGCATGTGTCCCCACACGGCGAAGCAGTGACGAAACCGTGATCAATCAATAAGGCGAGAATTTGGTGCGATGGAACCCGCGGGCGCGGCGCATCTTCGAACGCGCGTGATCTGCATTGCGGCAAGTGCAGGAAGAGACTGTCAATTCTGTTCGGAAGCGAAACGCAGTCAGTTTACGCGCGTTTTGTCGCGTGTGATTTTTTTGTCTGGTTCTTTGTGGTGTTTTTGGTTTTGCGTGCCATTGCGTCTTCATATGCTGCTTGCAGACGCTCGATCACCGACGGCCCGCGCGTCCTGCGTGGTTTGATGCCGAGATGGCGCGCGCGCAATTCGTCCATGAAATCCGCGCGCATCCTTGCACCGCCGTCGCGCAGCACCTGCGCGCGCACGCCGAGTTCCTCGCTGACCGGCAGATACTTGTAGCCCCACGCGCCCATCTCGGCGAGGATCGGCAACAGCGCGATGCCTTTCTCCGTCAGACTGTAGATGCCCTTCTGCTTGTGCGTCGGATCGTCCTCGCGGGTCAGGATGCCTTCCCTCATCAAGGTCTTCAGCCGATCGGCGAGGATATTCGAGGAGATGCCTTCGTTGGATTTCGTCAGCAGTTCGCGGAAGTGACGGCGATTGCCGAAGATGATGTCGCGAATGATCAGCAAGGTCCACTTGTCGCCAATCACTTCCAGCGTGAGATTGATCGGGCAATCGGAACGTTGCGGCGCATCCATAGGGGTTAGTTTCCTTTTATTCCGTCATTGCGAGCGAAGCGAAGCAATCCATTCCTTGCTTGGTGGCTTTCTGGATTGCTTCGCTTCGCTCGCAATGACGGTTATGGACAGGCCGCTCAATCGTCACAATCTATCCTCCCCAAACCGCTTGCATTTTCGCATCGGTCTGGCTAGCCTGCAACCGGTTGCAAAATGCAAGTGGTATGGGAGAGTAGCGTGGCGCGTCTGATCGTGTGGAACCTGATGACGCTGGACGGCTACATGGAGGGGCCGAACCATGACCTCTCGTTTCATTCCGATGTCTGGGGCGACGAGCTTGAACAGTTGTCGATCGCGCAGTTGCGGTCTGCCGGCGCGCTGATGTTCGGCCGCCGCACCCATGACCTGATGGCGTCCCACTGGTCGAACGAAAGCGGCGAGACCGCGGAAGTGGCGGATTTCATGAACAGGTTGCCGAAGTTCGTGTTCTCGCGTTCCGTCACGCAGTCGGGCTGGCGCAACGTGCAGGTGTTCGGCGGCGATGCCACGACGACAACCGAGCGGCTGAAACGCGAATCCGACAGGGACATTTTCATCTTCGGCAGCGCCGATCTTGCGTCGCAGCTCGGCGCGGCGGGACTGATCGACGAATATCGCATCGGCATCTGCCCGGTGCTGCTCGGCGGCGGCACGCCGCTGTTCAAGCCAGGCGCGACGCAGAAGTTGCGCCTGCGCGAGGCCAGGGCTTACGGCACCGGCATCGTCGTCAACCGTTACGTGCCGCTGGCCTGATCGCGATGTGACGGCGTGCCGCGTCACGCCGCATGACCAATATCATTCCATGGAGACCATGATGTCGCTCACGCTCTATATGCATCCGCTGTCGTCCTACTGTCACAAGGCGATGATCGCCCTCTACGAGAATGCAACGCCGTTCACGGCGGTTGCGGTTAATCTCGGCGATCCGGACGAGCGCGCAAGGCTGCTGAAACTGTGGGGCGTCGGCAAGTTTCCGGTGTTGCAGGATGCCGCGCGCGGCGAAGTGGTGCCGGAGTCCAGCATCATCATCGAATATCTCGACCGGCACTATCCAGGCGCGACCCGGCTCATTCCCACGGATGGCGACGCCGCGCGCGCGGTTCGCCTGACCGATCGGTTCTACGATCTGCACATCCACAACCATATGCAGAAAGTGGTCGGCGACCGGCTGCGGCCTGCGGGCAGCAAGGACCCGCACGGCGTCGAGGACGCCCGGACGCGGATGCGCGCGGCTTACGACATCGCGGAGCGCGAGATGGCGTCGCGGCCATGGGCCGCCGGTGACGATTTCTCGATGGCGGATTGCGCGGCGGCGCCGGCGTTGTTCTACGCCGCGAAGGTGCTGCCCTATGCCGACACGCATCCGCATCTCGCGGCCTATCTGGAGCGGCTCAAGGCGCGGCCGTCCTATGCGCGGGTGCTGAAGGAGGCAGAGCCTTACTTCCATATGTTCCCGCAAGAGGGCTGATCATGGAAGGCCGGCATACCGCGCTCATCCGCCGTCTGTTCGACTGCTACCGCCGGCGTGACCGCGAGGGCGTTGCCGCGATGATGGCGGAGGATTTCCGCCTCACCACGCCTTACGACGACCGCATCGACAAGGCGCGGTATTTCGAGCTGTGCTGGCCCGCCGGCGTACAGATTCGCGAGAACGTCATTGAGCGGATTTTCGAGGAGGACGACGCGGCCTATGTGACCTATCGCTGCACCACGGTCGATGGCCTCGTGTTCCACAACACCGAGTTTTTCAGTTTCGCCGGTGAACAGGTCCGCGCCATCGACGTCTATTTCGGCGCCTCCTATCGCGACGGCGTTTTCGTGCCGCAGGTCTGGCATTCGCCGCCGGACGCAGGCTGAGCGGCGTAAAAATCATCGGGGCGATGTCGGGTGGACCGATATCCGTTCGTCTTCATTGCAAGAGCCGGCTGAGACCGGTCTGGACCAACGGAGAAAAGCGATGCGTTTCATGGTGATGGTGAAGGCGAACAAGGGGACGGAAGCCGGCGAGATGCCGACCGAGGCGCAATTCGCCGAGATGGGTCGCTTCAACGAGGAGATGGCGAAGGCGGGCGTGATGCTGTCGGGCGAGGGCCTGCATCCCACCGCGAAGGGCGCGCGGATTCGGTTTTCCGACGATGGCGTCAGCGTGGTCGATGGTCCGTTCCCGGTCAGCGGCGATCTCGTCTGCGGCTTCTGGATGATCGAGACCGCCTCGCGCGACGAAGCCATCGCCTGGATGAAGCGCGCCCCGTTCGCGCCCGGCGACGAACTCGAACTGCGCCAGGTGTTCGAGGCCGAGGATTTCGGCGAAGCCTTCACCCCGGAACTGCGCGAGCAAGAAGAGCGTCTGCGCACTGAAGTGGCGGCGAGGCGGTAGGTTACTTATCGCCGCTCGTCGTCATTGCGAGCGACGCGAAGCAATCCAGTCTTTCTTCTTCAGGGCTGGATTGCTTTGTCGCTTCGCTCCTCGCAACGACGATATCGTTCCACGCGACTTTGATCGTGTGTCATTCCAAAGGATCGACCCCATGCGCTTCATGATGCTAATGATCCCGAAAGGCTATGAGACCGCGCCGCCCGATGTGAAGCTCGATCCCGCTCGGGTGAAGGCGATGATGACTTTTAACGAGGCGCTGCAGGAGGCCGGCGTGCTGCTGGCGCTCGACGGTCTGCATCCGCCGTCCACGGGCGCGCGGGTGTCGTTCGAAGGCGGCAAGCCGCTGGTTATCGACGGGCCTTTCGCGGAAGCCAAGGAAGTGCTCGGCGGCTACTGGATGATCGACGTCGCCTCGCGCGACGAGGCGATCGCCTGGGCGAAGCGATGTCCGGCTTCGGAGAACGAAGTGATCGAGGTCCGTCAGGTGCAGGAGGTGGTCGACTTCGACGCCGACGTGCGCGAGGCGATGTCCGGTCTGCCGGACTTGCAGGCCGCGGCGCGGGGCAGATGAAGGAAAACCATGCCCGCGAGGCGGTTCCGTCCGCCTCGATATCGCCACGGGATCGCCGCAAGACTCCCGAGACAAATTTGCCAATGATTTCAGTCGCCGCGAATCGCGGAAATATCTAGCCTTTTCGCCCGCCTCATGTAAAAGCCATTAACATGAGCTGGCGAAAGGACCGCCGCGGCCCCGAGCGCGGTTATCATCACGGCAATCTCAAGGAGGCGCTGCTGCAAGCGGCGCTGGGCTTGATCGCGGAAAAGGGACCGGCCGGATTCACCTTCGCCGATGCCGCGCGCTCGGCCGGCGTCAGTCCTGCCGCGCCTTACCGCCATTTCCGCGACCGCGACGAACTGTTGTCCAGCATCGCGCAGCGTGGCTTCGAATTGTTCGAGGCCGTGCTGACGAAAGCCTGGGACGACGGCCGCCCCGACACCGTCACCGCGTTCGAGCGGGTGGGGCGGGCCTATCTTGATTTCGCGCGCAGCGAGCCGGCGTTTTATTCGGCGATGTTCGAATCCGGCGTCCCGGTCGATACCAATCCGACGCTGATGGTGGCGAGCGAACGCGCCTTCAACA
>CAUJJN010000260.1 GCA_963204905.1 Pseudomonadota bacterium | reverse complement strand
GTAGACCGGCGGCGGGGGTGGCGGCGCGAAGTCGAAGACCGGATCGCTGAACATCAGGACCGGACGATCAATATAGACGATCTCATCCGGCGGCGGCGGCGGCACATCGTAGTCGATCATCGCGAAGGTCGGCGGCGGCTCGGGCTCGGCCGTCAAGATCGCCAGCCGACGACGCGCATCGGCCGCGTGCGGACCGCGCGGATAACGCCGCAGATAAGACCAGTAGGCATCCGGCGTGTTGACACGATAGGTGCGACGCCAGGTGATCGCCTCACGCCGCGCGGCCACGATCGCCCTGACCCGCTTCGCCATCGGATCAGTCGGATAGGCGGCGAGGAAATCCTCATAGCCCTGCAAGGTGTCGCGATCGAGCGCGGCGGCATAGGCGTCGGTTGCGCCGAGGTCGCGGATCGGCTTGTCGCGCATCGCCTGGTCCTGCGCGCCGAGCGGCGGCGCATCGGGAGCGCGATCGAAGAACATGAATTGCGCATCGACCCTTTGCGTATCCCACGGGACTTGCGCGCCCTTGGTGTTCTCGTTGACGCGCAGCCGGACCCGGTTGAACAGGTCCGGCAATTGTAGACCGCCGGTCCGGATCATCTCGGCAAGCGCCTGCGCGTAGACGCCGTAAGCGCCTTGCTCTGCCGGCGCGACCGTGCCGGGCGCGGCGTTGAACGCGACCAGCATGCGCGGACTGGGCTCGACCATGGCGAGGCCGGAGGCGATCGATCCACCGGCGACGAAAGGTTGCTCGCGCGCGATATCCAGCACCACGATACTGACTTTCAGCGGCAGCGTCGCGAGTTGGCGCATGTAATCGCCTACTCTCAGGCCTTCTATCGGAATGTCGGTGTCGCGCTCAATCCTGGAATCGACAGGAATGAAATAGTTCTCGCCTGCATACTGAATGCCATAGCCGGCGAGATAAACCATCGCGACCGTATCCGGTCCCGAGTCTTCAGCCTTCTTCATGAAATCGCGGAACGTGCCGCGCAGCGTATCGCCATCAAGATCGCGCGCGCCAGTGACATCGAAGCCGGCGGCTTCCAGTGTCTGCGCGATCAAGCCGCCGTCATTGGCGGCGGTCGAAAGCGGCGCCTTGGCGTAGGCGCCGTTGCCGATCACCAGTGCGATGCGCTTCTCCTGCTGCTGGGCGGATGCGTGGTCAGGGAAAGCGAATGCGCCGATCAAAACGACACACATCGAAAGGGTCAGTAAAGCTCGGCTTAGGCGCATGGTCGTTCGCCTTCCTTAAAAATCGCAATCCGTATGAGCGGATCGGCACGCGTGGATTCAGCGCTGCGGTTGCTGAACGGTAGTTGAACGAAGCACTTCGAATAAGACAGTTACCTGCGCCACATGGCAATAGTGGCGACCAGGCCGATGACTTAAAGGACCTGAACGTCAACCACCCCGGACACGGCCTTGATGGCGCCGGCGATCTGCGGCGACACCGGGAAACGCCCGGGCAATTCAAATTCCACCTCGGTCTGCGGATCAAGCCCCAGCACAAGCGAAACATTCCCGCTCGCAGATCCCGCCCCCGGTGTCTGTAACCGTTTGGTGATCGAATCCAGCGGCTTGGTGTCGCGCAGAAAGATGCGCAAACCCTTCTGGGTCTTGGCGGCTGCGTCGTCGAGCGGCTCGGCGTGCAGGACCCGCGCGCGGACGTCTTCGCCCTGCAACTCCGCGCCGAGTTTCAGCAACACGGCCGCGCCCGGCTCCAGCACCTCGCGAAACTGGGCGAGACCTTCGGAAAACAGCACCGCCTCGAAATGTCCGGTCGGGTCCGACAGGCCGATGATGCCCATCTTGTTACCGGTCTTGGTGCGCCGCTCCATGCGCGACACCACCGTCGCCGCGACTTTGCCGGCGGTTGCGCCGGATTTCACCGCGCGGGAAAACTCCGCCCACGACTGCACCCGCAATCGTTTCAGGATTTGCGCGTAGTCGTCCAGCGGATGACCGGACAGGAAGAAGCCGACCGCGTCGTACTCGCGACGCAGCTTGTCGGCGGGAAGCCAGAGATCGATCGCCGGCAGCATCACGCTCGGCGCGTCCGCCATGCCGCCGAACATGTCGTTCTGTCCCGATGTCGCCGCCTCGAAGCTGCGCTGGCTCGCCGCAAGAATGGCCTCCGCTCCCGCAAAGGTGCGGGCACGATTGCGTTCGATGCTATCGAACGCGCCGGCGGCGGCGAGACTTTCGATCACGCGCTTGTTGATGGCGCGCGGACTGACCCGCGCGGCGAAATCGGCAAGCGAGGTGAACAAACCTTTCTTCCGCGCGTCGACGATCTGCTCGATGGCATGCGCGCCGACGCCCTTCAGCGCCGCCAACGCGTAATAAATCGTGTTCTCGCTGACCTCGAAGGTGGCGCCGGAGCGGTTGATCGACGGCGGCTCGACCTTGATGCCAAGCCGTTGCGCCTCGGCGCGGAATTCCGACAACTTGTCGGTGTTGCTCATGTCGAGCGTCATCGACGCCGCGATGAACTCCACCGGATAGTGCGCCTTCATGTAGGCGGTCTGGTACGACACCAGCGCGTAGGCGGCGGCGTGGCTCTTGTTGAAGCCGTAGTCGGCGAACTTCGCCAGCAACTCGAAGATGGTTTCCGCCTGCCCCTTGGCGACGTTGTTCTTCGTCGCGCCGGCGACGAAGATTTCGCGCTGCTTGTCCATCTCGGCGCGGATCTTCTTGCCCATCGCACGGCGCAGCAGGTCGGCGTCGCCGAGCGAATAGCCCGCCATCACCTGCGCGATCTGCATCACCTGTTCCTGATAGATGATGACGCCGAACGTCTCCTTCAGGATCGGCTCCAGCATCGGATGCATGTATTCGGCTTCTTCGTCGCCATGCTTCCGCGCGCAATAGGTCGGAATGTTCGCCATCGGGCCTGGGCGATATAGCGCGACCAGCGCGATCAGATCTTCCAGACGGTCCGGGCGCATGTCGACCAGCGCGCGCCGCATGCCCTGACTTTCAACCTGGAACACGCCGACCACATCGCCGCGCGCCAGCATCTCGTAGGTTTTCGGATCGTCCATTGGCAGCATCGACAGATCAAGATCGACATCGCGCTGCTTGAGCAGTTTCACCGCGACGTCGAGCACCGTCAGCGTCTTCAGCCCGAGGAAGTCGAACTTCACCAGCCCTGCCGGCTCGACCCATTTCATGTTGAACTGGGTCACCGGCATGTCGGATTTGGGATCGCGATAGAGCGGCACCAGTTCGTGCAGCGGCCGGTCGCCGATGACGATGCCGGCGGCGTGGGTCGAGGCGTGGCGGTTGAGGCCCTCGAGCTTCTGCGCGATCGAGAAGGCGCGCGCGATCACCGGGTCCTCGTCGCGGAACGCCTGCAGCTTCGGCTCGCCTTCGATGGCCTGCTTCAGCGACACCGGCGCCGCCGGATTCTGCGGCACCAGCTTGGTCAGCTTGTCGACCTGCCCGTAAGGCATCTGCAACACGCGGCCGACGTCGCGCAGCACGCCGCGCGCCTGCAAGGTTCCGAAGGTGATGATCTGGGCGACGTGATCGCTGCCGTAGCGGCGCTGCACGTAATCGATCACCTCGCCGCGCCGGTCCTGACAGAAGTCGATGTCGAAGTCCGGCATCGACACGCGCTCCGGATTGAGAAAGCGCTCGAACAGCAGGCCGAAGCGGATCGGATCGAGATCGGTGATGGTGAGCGAATAGGCCACCAGCGAGCCGGCGCCGGAGCCGCGCCCCGGCCCCACCGGAATGCCCTGCGCCTTGGCCCATTTGATGAAATCGGACACGATCAGGAAGTAGCCGGAGTATTTCATCCGGGTGATGACATCGAGCTCGAAGCTGAGCCGCTTCTGATAATCCTCCTCGGTCATGCCTTGGGTCAGGCCGTGCAGCGCCAGCCGCCGCGCCAGTCCCTCCTCCGCCTGCCTGCGCAGTTCGTCGGCCTCCTCCCGCTCGGCCTCCTCGCCGCTGGTGTCCGGGTCGACGGTGAAATGCGGCAGCAGCGGCTTACGGGTGCGCGGGCGATAGGCGCATCGCGCCGCAATCTCGACGGTGGATGCGAGAGCCTCCGGAAGATCGGCGAACAGCACCGCCATCTCGGCGCGGGTCTTGAAACGATGGTCCGGCGTCAGTTGATCGCGGTCGGCCTCCGCGATCAGTTTGCCGGCGGCGATGCAAAGCAGCGCGTCATGCGCTTCGTAATCGTCGGCGGAAGCGAAGTACGGCTCGTTGGTCGCGACCAGCGGCAAGCCCTTGGCATAGGCGAGATCGATCAGGGTCGGCTCGGCCCGGCGCTCGCGCTCGGCGCCATGCCGTTGCAGCTCGATGTAGAAGCGATCGCCGAACAGCGCGGCGAGTTGATCGCAACGCGACGCCGCAAGCGCGGCCTGATCGGCAGTGACGGCCAATGAGATCGGCCCGTCCGGCCCGCCGCTGAGCGCGATCAGCCCATCCGTCTCGCCGTGCAGCCAGTCGAGCTTGATATGCGGTGCCTGATGTGTCGGCGTCTCCAGGAAGGCCCGCGAATTGAGCCGCATCAGGCTGCGGTAGCCGGCTTCGCGCGCCGCCAGCAGCACGATCCGCGACGGTCCCGGCACCAGGCCGCTGCGCGCGTTGGGGTCCTGATCGCAAAAATCCACGGCGAGCGCGAGACCCGCGATCGGCTGGATGCCGTAGCCGGCGAGTTTGTCGGAGAACTCCAGCGCGCCGAACAGATTGTCGGTGTCGGTCAGCGCCAGCGCCGGCTGGTGGTCGGCCTTTGCCAGTTCGGCCAGCTTCTGCACCTTCATCGCGCCGCGCAGCAGCGAATAGGCGGAGTGAACGTGGAGATGGACGAAACCGGGATTGGCCGGTGGCATATCTGGCGTGCGCATGAACAAGACTGGCTGAACTGAGGAGCGGCCGGCTGGCGACCGACTCGGAGACCTCATGGTGCGACGGGCCAGGCTTCCCTGTCCATTCCGAACCCACGCATCCTGATGGCTTTTAAGCGATATCCCTGTTTTCCCGGGTTCCCGAGACGCTCGGACGGCGCGAAGCAAGATCGGCTTAACCCTCCGGGATAGATCAAACAGCGGAGAGCCATGGAATTGCATCACAACCAGACGACGATGAATGCGCCATGATATCCGTTCGCGTGAGACGCCAATGTTGGTAATCGGGAACCGTTGCAACCATAACGAGAAATTAAGATCGGATCACTACGTAGGTTCGCACGGACATAAATGCCCGCCCGGGGACAACACGCGCAGGGACAGACATGCTCGAGGGATTATACAAGGTCGAGTTCGAAACGCCGCGCCGGAAAGCCGTGGGAATCATTTTCGCGCGCGACGGACAGCTTCATGGCGGCAGCTCATCGTTCGCCTATGTCGGCTCCTATGAGCAGGTCGGCCACAAGATCAGCGGAGTGGTGACCGCAAGGCTGCACACCAGCGATCCCAACCGTCCGTCGATTTTCGACCTCAACGAGGTGCGGATCGACTTTCGCGGCGTGGAGAAGAACAGCTTCGCTTCGGTGGAAGGCACAGCCGCCGAAGCACCATCGGTCGAGTTCAAGGCGTTTCTCACCCGTCTCAGCGATTGAGCGAACACCCCGCGCCGGCCAACGGAATTAGATGCATCTTTGCGACAGCTAATTCCCATAGCCACCTGTGACAAAATATCTTACAAGCCCGATCGGCCGATCAAGGGGGTTTATATGGGACTTTCACCTAATAGATTGCGCGCCGCAGAAGGGGTCGATCTGATCAGAGCCTTTGAAAACATTGACGATCCGGCTGCACGGAAAGCAATCATTCAGCTGGCAAGAAGCTTAGCGGCGGCTAACACTGTAAGGCCCGAGGATGTGGCGAATACTGAGAATGGAACCAAATCACTTGCGCCCAAATCCGAATCGGTGAAGCCTCGGAGGTAACCGAGGATGCGAGGCTGGAGGACCAAGTGGATCATTATCAGCGCGCCAAATCTATTTCCAAGTCATGTGCCAGATTAAGGAAGCTGGCGGCCGAAGCGGAATTTCGATTGCTCGCTCATATTTTGGAGATGGCGGAAGTCGAATCGTTGAATTGCGAGATGGCCAACTTTCGCGAAGTACCAGAACCACCGAGCGAAAGTAAGCGCGGGCAAAAACGAATACCGAAGGCCGCCTGAGAGCGGCTATTTTTGTGCCCGCGACTGGCGGCAGGAAGCTCCGGTTCCGACCACTTATGGACATTTGCCTAACGCCGTGACTCGCTTTCATGGTTGAATGCCCCCTCGCGGCGATCGTGAAAGCGAGCCCATGCGGCTCTCTGACGTTCCTGGAGACGGCCTAGGTCCAGTCCCTTCACGCCGGCCGGCTTCGGGGGCTGGTTCAGGATCGCTGCGACGATGCCGGACTACCGCAATGCGCAGCCGCGGCTTCGAATTGGATAAGGTGATTTTATGACATGGCAGGAGTGGCAGGGCTCGAACCTGCGACCCCCGGTTTTGGAGACCGGTGCTCTACCAATTGAGCTACACTCCTAGCAGGCGCCCTCTATAAGCATTTTGTGCGAGCGAGGAAAGAGCCAAAAGCCGCTCGCGGCGACGTTCTCTCATCGGGATTGAATGAAGCCGTTGATGGCAGCAACCGCGCCGCCGTCCTGCCGGTAGAATCCGTGCGCACCCATCGGGCCGCAGACACGCGGAACCTCGGGTCCCTGCACATTCACCCACCGCACCGACGCGCGCCCGCCGCTCCACGCCGCGAATTCGCTGGCGAATTCCGGCAGCGTGAACTTGCAAGTATCGTACTTGTTGTGAACCAGCAGCGTGCGCGGCAGCAGCCCCGGCGACCCGAGCCTTGCCTGCGCCTCGCGATACATGCCGGAGACGATCACCAGACCGTTCACCTTGGCACCCGCCGCCAGCGCCGCAGCGACATCGATGGCGCCGCGGCTCATGCCGACCAGCACGACCTTGCGGCCCTTCGCCGCTTCCGCCTGCGAGATCGACGCCGCCTCGCTGGACGAGGTGGTGATGACCGTCGAGACGCCCTTGCCCCCGATCCGGTCCTTGTTGCGCACCAGAAAATCGTTCGGCACCGCGCCGGCCGATCCTGGCATCAGGATGGCGACCTTGCCCTGCGCCAGGGCGCTATCTGAAAACAGGGCGCCACCGGCGAATAGGGCGGAGATCGCGACGACGACAACGGCAACAGTCTTTTTCATGACAATGCCTTTTTGAAATAGGGATTCGGAAAATTGGTTGGCTCACAAATCTGTCGCGCGGAATCCGGGTTGTCCATGGATTTGAATCAGCACGACGCATACTCGGGTAGCCAGATGCACAGCCATCAGAGCTGATATCGCAGCCGCAAAAATGAAAATGCCCGGAGCGCAGGGCGTTCCGGGCACCTCGTACGATTTGACGTCGCGCAAGCGCGATGTTTCGCACTTGTGCATCTTTCAATGCCGTCGGGCGCCCACGGCGCTCCGCTTCGATTATTCGATAATCGAAGCGACGACGCCTGCGCCGACCACAAGTGCGATGTTTCGCACTTGTGCATCATTCAATGCCGTCGGGCGCCCACGGCGCTCCGCTTCGATTATTCGATAATCGAAGCGACGACGCCTGCGCCGACGGTGCGTCCGCCTTCGCGGATGGCGAAGCGCAGCTTTTCTTCCATCGCGATCGGCACGATCAGGTGCACTTCCATCGCGATGTTGTCGCCCGGCATCACCATCTCGGTGCCTTCCGGCAGGTGAACCACGCCCGTCACGTCGGTGGTGCGGAAGTAGAACTGCGGACGGTAGTTGGTGAAGAACGGC
>CAUJJN010000259.1 GCA_963204905.1 Pseudomonadota bacterium | reverse complement strand
CAGCGCATCCTCGGCGCCAGCCGCGCCGCGCGCCACGCATTCGATCTGTCGGACTCCAGCATCGACGCCGGCGTGCCGCTGTCGCAATTCATCCGGTTCGACATCGACGCGGCGCGGCGTGGCGCGACCCCGCAACTCTTTCGCCGCGGCGACGGCGAACCGCTCGGCCGCGGCAGCATCAGCACGCCGCCCCCGACACGCGCCAGAAGCGCGGGCATCCAGCGTCGCGACACGATGCATGACCGGCGCTACGCTGCGTTACGCCGGATCGCCGGCGACGATCCGGCCCTGCAACGCAGCGTCAAGCGCCTGATGCTGATCGCCGACGAGGATATCCCGGTGTTGTTGCGTGGCGAAACCGGCAGCGGCAAGGATATGCTGGCGCGCGCCATCCATGCCGCGAGTCACCGGACCCATAGCAAATACATCGCGCTGAACTGCGCGGCGATGCCGGAAAGCCTGATCGACGCCGAGCTGTTCGGCTACGAAGCCGGCGCCTTCACCGGCGCGCGCCGCGACGGCTCGAAGGGATTGATCGTCCAGGCCAGCGGCGGCACGTTGTTTCTCGACGAGATCGGCGACATGCCGCTGGCGCTGCAAACGCGGCTGCTGCGGGTGCTCGAAAATCGCGAAGTCTGGCCGCTCGGTGCGTTGAAGCCGGTTTGCGTCGACATCCGGCTCATCAGCGCGACGCATCGCGACCTCGACGTGATGGTGGCCGAAGGAAGCTTCCGCGCCGACCTCTATTATCGCATTCGCGGGTTGCAGGTCGAACTGCCGGCGCTGCGCAACCGCACGGACAAGGCGGCGCTTATCGCCCACATCGCCACCGAGGATGCGCCCCGCGCGCGGCTGTCGTCTCAGGCGTGGGATGCGCTGATGGCCTATCCGTTTCCCGGCAACATACGGCAGTTGCGTCATGTCCTGCGGCTTGCCGCCTGCACGGCGGAAGACGGGATCATTCAGGAGGACGATCTCGACCTGCCGCCCTCCGGCGCGGCACAAGCGGCGGCCGCGACGCCGGCGGTGGACTTCGAAGGCGCCGAGCGAAACGTCATCCTGCAGGCGCTGCGCTCAAGCAACGGCAATGTCGCCGACGCCGCCCGCGTGCTGAAAATCAGCCGCGCGACGCTTTATCGAAAGCTGAAGGCGCTCGGCATCGCCCCAACGCATTGATGACCGATCGAAGGCCGGGCATGACGGCGGGCGGATCGGTCGCCGCCGAAACCCGGGTTCAGGAAAAACCGCTCCAGATCGTCTTGCGCGCGTCGAGATCGCCGAGGGTGACCGGTTCGCGCATCGCCTGCACGTCGTGGAAGGCGCTGCGCAGATAGACCAGCGGGTGCGCGTCGGGACGGAAACAGACGTCGCGTACCTCTCCGATGAAAACCGAATGGGTTTTCGCCTCGAACGCCTCGCGTAATTCGCAATCGAACGACACCAGCGCGTCCTCAAGCACCGGCGCGCCGGTAACCGGCGTGGTCCATCGGCCGAACGCGAAGCGCTCGTCGCCGTCGACGCCCTTCTGGCCGCTGAACGTCAAAGCCAGCGCCATATGCTCGTTGGCGAGAAAGCTGACGCCGAAGCAACCCTCCTCGCGAATCCGCGGATGCGCGCTGGCGTTGCGGTTGACGCAGACCAGCAGTGACGGAGGATCGTCGGACAGCGAGCACACCGCCGTCACCGTCAACCCGGTGCGCCGACCGCTTTCGCGCCCCACCGTGACCAGCGCCACCGCGCCGGCGCAATGGCGCATCGCCTGCTTGAAGTTCTGTGCATCCATCGTTGCGTTTCTCTCATCTCGATCGACCCGCCGTACATCGCGGGCACACGCCGGCGAACGCTCGCGGCATGCACGGCGGTCGGTTACGTCCTGTCCGTCAATATAAGCCCCTCCCCGCCGAGGGGGAGAGGGTCGATGGCGACAATCGTGGGCCGTCCGCCTACGCCGCCTTGGCCGCGCCGGCGTCGAGATGCTTGAGGCGCGGCAGCACCTCCTCCTTGAGCAGACGCAGCGAGTTGCGCCAGGCTTCCGGCTTGTGCTTGTAGTCGAAGCCGAACACCAGCAGCGTGCCGAAGCCGCCGACCTCGTTGTAGATCTTCTCGATCTTCTCGGCGACGGTCGCGGGCGAGCCGACGATCCAGTTATGCCGGGCGCAGTATTCGACGGTGACGTCGCTGTCCGGCACATCCGGCTGATGCTTGAGGTAATCCTTGAAACCGAAATGGCCGAGCAGTCGCAGGAAGTACTCGCCCATCATGCGGCCCATCATGTCGCCGACCGACAGACGCCACGCTTCCTCGTCGGTGTCCGCGACGAACACCTCGCGCACCATGCGCCAGTCCTTGCGGTTCGGCTTGCGGCCGGTTTTCGCGGCGCCGATCTCCACCGATTCCCAGTGGCTCGCCACATAGGCCGGGTTGAGATTGAGGCTCATCGGAATGAAACCGCGCTCGCCGGCGAGCTTGAGCGTGTCCGAACCCTTGCTCAGTCCAGCCACCGCGATCGGCGGATACGGCGCCTGCACCGGCTTGATGTGCGGCTTGAGGAAATCGAACATCACGTCCGGCTTGGTCACTGTCCAATACTTGCCGGTGTGGGTCCACGGCGCTTCGTCGGTCCACATCTTGAGGATGATCTCGAGCGCTTCGCGGGTCATGTCGCGGTTCTGACCCGACATGCCGTCGACATTGAACATCGCCCAGTCACTTGGAAGACCCGAGGCGGCGACGCCGAAATTCAGGCGGCCTTCCGACAGATGGTCGAGCATCGCGACGCGGTTGGCGAGTTCGGCGGGGTGGTGATAGGGCAGCAGGAAGCCGCCGGGCCCCAGGCGGATATTCTTGGTCTCGCGGAACGCCTGCGCCAGCAACAGGTCCGGCGAGGGATGTGGTTCCCACGGCGCGGTATGGTGTTCGCCGATCCAGCCTTCCTGATAGCCGAACTCGTCGCACCAGCGCAGAACCTGCAAATCCCAGTCGTGGCCTTCCTTCAGTCCGCACTCCGGCGGATGTGACGGCATCGTGAAGTAACCGATCTCCATGGCAGTTCCTCTCCTTGGGTTACGCGATAACGCGTCTTGCGCGCGTTGCGGCCAAGGAGAGCAAGGGCCATGCCAGCGGCGAGGCGACGGCGAAAGTGGCGAATTCGGCGTGATCGGGCGGCTATTCGGGCCGATCGTCGCGGCAGCGCCGTCTCCCGGGTCGCAAAGTTGCGAATGCCTGTCGCAATCCTGAGACGCTGCCGCGCTATTCGATCAGCGTGAACTGCACCAGCAGCGTGCGTTGGATCGCGGAAAAGTTGTCGTCCGACACCAGCGTCAGCACGGTGTCGCCCTCGGCCGTGACGTGAACGTCGAGCCCTTCGAAATTATCGATCTCCTGACCGAGGTCGGCATTGAAAATCGAAGGACCGTCGACAATCGCGCCAGGGGCGAGAGTGGACAGGGGAATGCGCCTGATCCGCACGCCGATGCCGTCGAACAACGTGAACTTGCGCTCCAGCACCAGCACGTCGCCATTCGGCAGCAGCGCGGCATCGCTGACGTCGAACGCGCCGGATCGACGCACGGCGAAGCTGCCCGGCGTCGGTCCGCCGATCAGATAGGCCTTGATGTTGCCGTCGGGGTCGAGACCTCGCTCCGAGATCGCGACAAGCGTGCCCGCCAGCGGCAAGCCTTTCGGCATCATGACCATCGCCTCAAGCCCCGCATTGTGGGGCAGCTTGCGGATGTCGGCGGGCGCCAGCACCGTTTCGGCGCGCGCGCGCAAGCCCTGGCGGCCGAAATCGAAGCGCACGATGCGGTTGACCCGTTCGAGGCCGACATAGATCCAGTTGCCGTCGCGCGCCATCGACTCGGTGTCGTACCAGCCGTGCGACGCCAGCGTGCGGCCGTCGGCGCCCAGCATCGGCGCGGTCTCGATATCGGCGAGCCCGACCATCTCCTTGCCGCGATAGAGGATGCGGCCGCTGAACCAGCGGCTTCTGTCGCTGGCGGCGATGAAGCGCTCGCCGCGCGCATCGAGCCGCAAACTGGAGAGCCCGCCGAAGCGGCTATAGGGCGACGTCAGCACCAGGCCGGAGCGGAATCGCAACTGTCCGAACTGCACGCGCGAGCGGTCGCGCAGATCGAACCCCGCCAGCGGCCGCGCTGAGATCTCGATCGGCGCCGGATGGTTGTCGGCGGCGAGCTTGAGCGTTTGCGCGGAGGCTGGCGCTGTGGCGAGGAGCAACGCGACTATTGCGGCGATCGCAGAAAGGCATCGTCGTTTGGGAGAGACCATCAGCGTCATGCGCGGACTTGATCCGCGCATCCATCTTTCTGAAAAGGAATGGATTGCCGGGTCGAGCCCGGCAATGACGCTCTGATATTCGTCTGAACCGTCAAGAATGCAGCCGTCGCTGGCGCGTGCCACGACCGGGCGGCGGCGCGGGGGCGTCGTGGGTTTCGCTGAACAGTTCGGCGAGTTTTTCGGTGATCGCGCCGCCGAGTTCTTCGGCGTCCACGATGGTCACCGCGCGGCGATAGTAGCGCGTGACGTCGTGGCCGATGCCGATGGCGATCAGTTCGACCGGCGAGCGCGTCTCGATCTCCTCGATGATGTGACGCAAATGCCGTTCGAGATAATTGCCGGCGTTGACCGACAGCGTCGAGTCGTCGACCGGCGCGCCGTCGGAAATCATCATCAGGATCTTGCGCTGTTCGGAACGGCCGAGCAGCCGCTTGTGCGCCCAGTCCAGCGCCTCGCCGTCGATGTTCTCTTTCAGCAGCCCCTCACGCATCATCAGCCCGAGGTTCTTCCGCGCCCGACGCCACGGTGCATCGGCGGACTTGTAGATGATGTGGCGCAGGTCGTTGAGGCGGCCCGGATTGGCCGGCTTGCCGGCGGCGAGCCACGCCTCACGCGATTGCCCGCCCTTCCACGCCCGCGTGGTGAAGCCGAG
>CAUJJN010000258.1 GCA_963204905.1 Pseudomonadota bacterium | reverse complement strand
GGAAACATCTTTACGCGTCGGGCGCAATTCCGACCGACGCAAATCAGCCCGGCCCGCCGATGGCGGCGGCCGCTGAAGGATCAGTAAGAGCATGGCCAATACGTCCTCCGCCAAGAAGGCGACACGCAAGATTGCCCGCCGCACCCTCGTCAACAAATCGCGGCGCACCCAGATGCGCGGCGCGGTCCGCGTGGTCGAGGAAGCGCTCGCCAAGGGTGATCGCGATGCTGCCATCAAGGCGATGGCGGCTGCCGAGCCCGAGTTGATGCAGGCCGCCCAGCGCAACATCATTCACAAGAACGCCGCCAGCCGAAAAGTTTCGCGGCTCACGCATCGGATCGCCAAGCTGGCGAAATAAGCGCTCGCGAAATCATCGCCTGACATTGCTTCCAAAAGCCCGGCCTCGCCGGGCTTTTTGTTTGCGCGGATGTCCCGACCCGCCAAGACGCGCGCGATCTCACTCCCGGGCATCGCATCCAACGACGGTGTACGCATGTCGGCGGCGATGTCCCGGCAAACCGCAGCGCAGACGACTCGCAGACTCCGTCACAGCCGATCATTCTTCCGCTGCGCGCGTGTTCAAAACATCACACGCCGAGACGACAATGCGTGCGCGAACTCGTGGCGCTTGACTCCTGCGACCCGCCTTCTCTCGCGATCACGGAATCGGTCGAGCGCATTTTGCCTCCGGGGGTTACCCATGCAAACGGCGCAGAAAAAGGTCCGAGTCACTAATCACTTATCCACATAGCGGCAGCAAGCGCTTCAAAAACCCCGTCACCGCCGGCAAAACGTAAACGAATTATGAAAATCTTTTTCCGATGACGAAAATCCGACACGCCGTTTACACGTTTTGAATCCGCGCGCAGATTCAAAACCTTGTCGATAAGTTTCGAAGACCCCAAAAAATTCATCGACAGCCAACTCATCGTTGCCTTCATCCGCGCGTCATCCGAGATGTTGCGGGAAATTTGGGCTCGTGTATTTCTTAGATCGTCCGCAGCACCTGCGGGTTCTTCAGATCAGCGCGATCTGAGAATCGAGGCGCGCGTACAGATCGAGTGCGATGTGTACGTCAGCGGCGCTTTCCAAGCGATCGGCAAGCTGTGGCTCATGGTTTCATGAGAACGGTTGTCTGTGTCTGAATTTCTCGTCCGCGATCCTGTTTCAAAAGGATCGCGACAAAAGAGAAACAGCCAGCACCCTTGCCGGACCGCCGCGGAAGCAGCTCGCGGATCGCCTTGGACAGAGGCGGAGTGTCGATGGATCTGCGGACCTGAAGTTACATTCAGGGCACGCCGACTGATCGGCGACGAGGTTTTCAATTGCCATGAAATGGTCATGGCAAAAGGGGGGTTTCCATGCGCGTCGGTATCTCTGGCCTAACGCATCACATGCTCTCTCTGGCCTCCGTTCGATCCGACACGGCCTCGGCTCAGCCGCGGGCTCGCGCTCCGAACTGTCCCTCATCTTAAAGCCCGGTCTGCTCGCCATCATCGGTCGTGATCCGCGCCGGCTTCGGATTTGCCGAGCGTAGGGCTTGTGATCTCGACATGCGGCATCTGCACTAACGGCGCCATCGTATCGATGTGCGCGCCGATGGGCATCTTTTCGCCACCTCACCACTTAACTCTCCAAGCAAAGTCAAAAAGAACAATGTCGAACATGGAACAGGATCGTTGGTCTCGCGTGAAAAGCCGTCTGCGGACGAGTGTTGGCGAGGACATTTATTCGAGCTGGTTCGCGCGCATGGATCTCGAAAGCGTGCAGGCCGAGAGCGTGCACCTGACGGTTCCGACCAAATTCCTGCGCAGCTGGATTCAGACTCACTACGCCGACCGCGTGCTGCTGTGCTGGCAGGCCGAGGTGCCGGAGATCCACCGTGTCGATCTCACGGTCCGCACCGCCGCGATGCGAAGCGCCGCGCCTGCCAAGGAAGCCGCTGCCGTCGTCGATACGCGCCCCGCCGAACGCAGCAATGGCCGCACGGCGCCGGATTTGCGTGCCGTCGCGACCGCGCCGGTGTCCGCCAGCCATGATGCGCTTGGCGGCTCGCCGCTCGATCCGCGTTTGACCTTCGCGAGCTTCGTTGTCGGCCGTTCCAATGCTTTGGCGCAGGCCGCCGCACGTCAAGTCGCCGAAGGCCGTCGCGGCGACAACGTGATGTTCAATCCGCTCTACATCCACTCCGGTGTCGGTCTTGGCAAAACCCACCTGCTGCAAGCGGTGACCTGGGCGGGCAATTCCGGCAACGAGCGGAAGGTGCTCTACCTCACCGCCGAAAAGTTCATGTACGGCTTCGTCGCTGCGCTGAAATCGCACACCGCGCTGGCCTTCAAGGAGGCGCTGCGCGGCATCGACGTGCTGGTGATCGACGACTTGCAATTCCTTCAGGGCAAGTCCACTCAGGCCGAGTTCTGTCACACCCTCAACGCGCTGATCGATGCCGGACGTCAGGTGGTAATCGCCGCCGACCGCCCGCCGGCCGATCTCGAAAGCCTCGACGACCGCGTGCGCTCGCGGCTGGCCGGCGGTCTGGTGGTCGAGATGGGGCCGCTCGGCGAGGAACTGAGACTTGGCATCCTCAAGTCACGGGTCAATGCGGCGCGCACCCATCACGCTGGCTTCGAAGTGCCGGCGCCGGTGCTCGACTATCTCGCCAAGGCCATCACCCATAACGGACGCGACCTTGAAGGCGCGGTCAATCGCCTGCTCGCGCACAGCAAGCTGAACGCCCAGCCGGTGACGCTGGAGATGGCGGAGCGCGAGGTGCGCGACCTGATCCGGCCGCAAGAACCCAAGCGCATCAAGATCGAGGACATCCAGCGCGTCGTCGCCCGCCAGTACAATGTCAGCCGCTCCGACCTGTTGTCCTCGCGCCGCACCGCCAACGTGGTGCGACCGCGCCAGGTCGCAATGTATCTCGCCAAGACGCTGACGTTGCGCTCGCTGCCGGAAATCGGCCGGCGCTTCGGCGGCCGTGATCACACCACCGTGCTGCACGCCGTGCGTAAGATCGAGGCACTGGTTTCAAAGGACGTCAGCCTGTCGGATGAAGTCGAACTGCTGAAACGTCAGTTGCAGGAATAGCCGCGGGGCGTGCGGAAGGGCTTGGCGGCCGGGATCAAAATCCGCTGTAAAAATAGTCCTTTCGCACTTGCCTTTGGCGGTCCGACACGTCACCCTGCGACCCCCGCGGGCTGATCAAATTCCGCCGTTGTTCGACCTTGCGGGACCGTTTGTCGCGGCGCTGTTTCCGGCCGCCCGGCATCTCCACAACATGGTTCGAAAATCCGGATCGGGCAGGTTTGCGATGAAGGTTACCGTTGAACGCGCGCAGTTGCTGAAGTCGCTGGGCCACGTCCACCGCGTGGTCGAGCGCCGCAACACCATTCCGATTCTCGGCAACGTGCTGATCCGCGCCGAGGGCGCGCGACTGGCGCTGAAGGCCACCGACCTGGATCTCGAAGTCACCGAAACGCTGGCGGCGGAAACCTCAACCGCCGGCTCGACCACGGTGCCCGCGCATATGTTCTACGACATCGTCCGCAAGTTGCCGGATGGCTCGCAGATCGTGCTGGAAAGCGACGGCGACCGCGCCGTGCTGGCGATCCGCGCCGGGCGCTCGCGCTTCACCTTGCAGACGCTGCCGGAAAGCGACTTCCCCGATCTCGCCGCCGGCGACATGTCGCACGCATTCTCGCTGTCCGCCGCCGACGTCAAGCGGTTGATCGACCGCACCCAGTTCGCGATTTCCACCGAGGAAACCCGCTATTACCTCAACGGCATCTATCTTCATGCCGCAGGCTCCGCGAAATCCGAGACGCTGCGCGCCGTCGCCACCGACGGCCATCGGCTGGCGCAGGTCGATCTGCCGTTGCCGAAGGGCGCGAGCGGCGTTCCCGGCGTCATCGTGCCGCGCAAGACGGTCGGCGAAGTCCAGCGCCTGATCGAGGACGCCGAGGCCGAAGTCACCATCGAACTGTCGCAGGGCAAGATCCGCTTCACCCTCGGCAACGTGGTGCTGACGTCGAAACTGATCGACGGCACCTTCCCGGATTACGGCCGCGTTATTCCGCAGAACAACGACAAGGAGCTGCGCGTCGACAAGAAGGACTTCGAGGCCGCGGTGGATCGTGTCTCGACCATCTCGAGCGAGCGCGGCCGCGCCGTCAAGCTGGCGCTCTCCGCCGGCAAGCTGGTGCTCTCCGTCACAAATCCGGATTCCGGCAGCGCCACCGAGGAACTCGAGGTCGACTACGCCGCCGACGCCCTCGATATCGGCTTCAACTCGCGCTATCTGCTCGACATCGCGGCGCAGATCGAAGGCGAAGTCGCGGTGCTGAAACTGGCGGACCCCGGTTCGCCGACGCTGATGCACGATCGCGACGCCAAGGGCGCGCTCTACGTGCTGATGCCGATGCGGGTGTGATGGCGGTTCGCCGAATCGTCGCCAACATCGCCGCGCAGGATGTGTCCGCGGCCCGCGCTTTCTACGGTGAGATCTTCGGCCTCGACCTCCTGATGGATCACGGCTGGATCGCGACCTATGGCGCGCCGTCGCAGATGAGCGTGCAGATCAGCATCGCATCCGAAGGCGGTTCCGGCACAGCGGTGCCGGACATTTCCATCGAGGTCGACGACCTCGTCGCCGTGCTTGAACGGCTCGAGCAAAGAAACATCGCGATTGCCTATGGCCCTGTCGATGAGCCCTGGGGCGTGCGGCGATTCTTTGTGCGCGATCCGTTCGGGAAGCTGATAAACGTTCTGTCGCACATTTGACCCGAACGCTTCGGCCCTCACCTCGCTCGATGATCCCGTCCCGCATCCATCGCCTGTCGCTGACGCAGTTCCGCAACTATCGCAGCGGAAGCCTCACCACGCGCGGCGATTTGATCGTGCTGGTCGGGCCGAATGGCGCCGGCAAGACCAATTGCCTCGAGGCGATCTCGCTGCTGTCGCCGGGGCGCGGCCTGCGCCGTGCCCGCCTCGAAGACGTTGCCAATCAAACCGGCGGTGGCGCATGGGCCGTGGCCGCCGAGGTCGAGGGCGCGCTGGGCCTCGCGACCCTTGGAACCGGCATCGACGCACCATCCGGCGACACCGCCACCAGTCGCCGCTGCCGCATCGATCGCGAACCGGTGAGTTCCGCGACGGCGTTCGGCGACCATCTGCGCATGGTGTGGCTGACGCCGGCGATGGACGGCCTGTTCACCGGCCCCGCTTCCGAACGCCGCCGCTTTTTCGATCGCCTGGTGCTGGCGCTCGACAGCGAGCACTCAAGTCGCGTCTCGGCCCTGGACCGCAGCTTGCGCTCGCGCAACCGGCTATTGGAGGATCGCCAGCCCAACACCCACTGGCTCGACGCGGTCGAGCGCGAGACCGCCGAACTCGCCATCGCGGTCGCGGCGCAGCGCGGCCAGACCCTGCAACGGCTGGCGGCGACACTCGCCGCGCGCGGTCTCAGTTCGGCGTTTCCGTCCGCCACCATCGCACTGGATGGCTGGATCGAGAACGCGCTCATCTCAGGGCCCGCCACCGCCGTGGAGGACCGCTATCGCGCGGTGCTGCGCGACAACCGCGCGCGGGACGCCGCCGCCGGCCGCACCCTCGACGGACCGCATCTCACCGACCTGCAAGTGGTCTACGCGCCGAAAAACATGCCGGCGAAGGATGCCTCCACCGGCGAACAGAAGGCGCTCCTGATCGGCCTGGTGCTGGCGCACGCCAACCTGGTCGCCGAAATGGCCGGCATCACGCCACTGCTGTTGCTCGACGAGGTGGTGGCGCATCTCGATCCAGGTCGCCGCACCGCACTGTTCGCCGAACTGACGGCGCTCGGCGCTCAGGTCTGGATGACCGGAGCCGACCCGGCGGCATTTGCCGATATCGGCGCACGGAGCGAAATCCTGACCGTCGAGGCCGGGCAAATCCGCCCGGCGACGTGAGCCGAAAGCGGTCCCGCCGAGGCTTGTTTCGGGGCTTTGCGGACGGCATTTCGCAGGCCCTCGGGAGAGGTCGAAAAACGCCTTGAAAAACCGTTAAAAATACCCATTTCTTCAATGCCTTGCGGGGCACGACTTTGCGCTAGGCGCATGGCCCGTTTCATGGCACAAATAGGTGGTTCAGCAACGCTTTTCCTTGCTGATTCGAGACATCCTCATAGGCCCTGACGAATGACCGAACCCGCCCGGCAACCCGTTGCCGAAACCGAGCTTCCTGTTGCCATGGAATACGGCGCCGAATCGATCCGGGTCCTCAAGGGACTCGACGCCGTGCGCAAGCGGCCGGGCATGTATATCGGCGACACCGATGACGGCTCGGGCCTGCATCACATGGTCTACGAGGTCGTCGACAACGCCATCGACGAAGCGCTCGCCGGTCACGCCACGCGGGTCGACGTCATCCTCAACGCCGACGGTTCGGTGACGGTGCGCGACGACGGCCGCGGCATTCCGGTCGACATCCACAAGGGCGAAGGCATCTCGGCAGCCGAAGTCATCATGACGCAACTGCATGCCGGCGGAAAATTCGACCAAAACTCCTACAAGGTGTCGGGCGGTCTGCACGGCGTCGGCGTGTCCGTCGTCAACGCGTTGTCGAGCAAGCTGATCTTGCGCGTCTGGCGCAACGACAAGGAACATTACATCGAGTTCGCCCACGGCGAATCCGTCGCGCCGCTGCGCGTGGTCGGCGACGCCGAGGGTAAACGCGGCACCGA
>CAUJJN010000257.1 GCA_963204905.1 Pseudomonadota bacterium | reverse complement strand
CAAGAATGGCCGCTGCGGTCTGCGCCTCGCCGACGATGCCGATCGACATATAGGCTTCGGTCAAGCGCGCAAGCGCCTCCTCGACATGGCGCGTGGTCTGATAGCGCGTCACCACCGTCTTGTAGCGGTTGATCGCGGCGCCGAAGTCGCGCTTGTCCATGTAGTAACGGCCGATCGCCATTTCCTTGGCCGCAAGCTGGTCGCGCGCGCCTTCCAGCTTCTTCTTGGCGTTGGTGGCGTATTCGGAGTTCGGATACTTGCGGATCACCTCTTCCAGCGCAGCAATCGCTCTCTCGGTGCGGCCCTGGTCGCGCGAGACGTCGGGGATCTGGTCGTATTGGGAACTGGCGATCAGATACTGCGCGTAGGCCGCGTCGGGACTGCCCGGATGCAGCGTCACATAGCGCGTCGCGGCGCCAATGCAGTTGTCGTAGTCGCCGGCATTGTAATAAGCGTAGGCCGACATCAGCAGCGACTTGCGCGCGAGGTCGGAATAAGGATGCTGACGATCGACTTCCTCGAATTTCTTCGAGGCGGCCTTGGGATCGTTCTCCTTATTCATCATGTACAAGCCCTCGTTGTAGAGCTTGTCGGCCGGTTCATCGACGAAACTGTCGTCCTTGTTGCCTTTGAACTTGTCCCAGAAGTCGCCCATTCCCCCCATGCCGCTGCAACCGCCGAGACTGGTGGCAAAGGCAACCATGCAGACGGCCAGCAGCGTACGGCTGCGCAGACCATTCCGGAACGAGAAACCGCGCGTTTCAAACGTCGAACGTGGTGCCGCCATCGAATAAGACCCTGACGCTTGGAATGCCATTGCTGCGAACTTGACCGCACGAACCGAACAGGCTTACGCCGTTCTGGGCTGCGCTCACGCGACCGCGCTTCTGTATCGGAAAAAACGCACGCGACCAACCGGATACGGAGCCATTTCGCCCGGATTAAGGCGAATTGTCAGGATGTGGCCGTGGGATGGTGAAACGGGCGGAACGATCGAGGCGAGACTCGAGAATCAGGACACGTCCGGGCCGTAAGCCGGCGCAACGAGGCCACCGACCATGCCGCCCACCGCATCCATCGCCGGGCGGGTGCGGCGCGCACGCTCACTCTCGACGATCCGCCAGGCGCTGCGATCGGCCAGCAGCGCCGTCAGCACCGCGTGGTTCACCTTGTGGCCGCCCCGCACTGAGCGGTAGGCCCCAAGCAGAGGCAGGCCGGCAAGCGCAAGGTCGCCAATGACATCGAGCATCTTGTGGCGGGCGCACTCGTTGGCGAAACGCAACCCCTCGGCATTCAGGAGGTGCGTATCGTCGAACACGAGGGAGTTCTCGAACGATGCCCCACGAACGAAACCGGCTTCCAGCAGCTTTGCGACATCGCTCATGCAGCCAAAAGTGCGGGCACGACTGACGTCACGGCGGAAGCTTTCGGGATCGAGATCGAGCGAAAAGGCCTGCTTGCCTATCACTGGATTGGCGAAGTCGATTTCAACTTCAGCGCGGAAACCATTGGCGTAAGGCCGCAGTTCGGCGAAGCTTTCGCCGATCTTAACCTGGACCGGCTTCAAAATCTGAAGGAAACGGCGGGGAGCAGCCTGCTCGACCACGCCGGCCTGATCGATGGCGGCGACGAAAGCAGCGGCGCTGCCATCCATGATCGGAACTTCCGGGCCATCCACCTCGATGGTGGCGTTGTCGATGCCCATGCCGCGCAGCGCAGCCAGAACATGCTCGGCGGTGGAGACCAGCGGACCTTCGCGGTCGCCCAGCACGGTCGCGAACGCCGTCGCGGTCACGGACTTGGCGGTTGCCCGCACTTCACGCTCGGTCCCGTCCGGAGCTACGCGGACAAAAACAAAGCCCGCGTCGACCGGCGCGGGCCCTAGCGTCAATTGGACAGTGGCACCAGAATGCACACCGACACCCGTCACGGTAGCTTGCGACCGAAGCGTGGTCTGTCGGCTGAATTTCATGCGTAACGTGCCCAAAACTTAACACCGGAAAATCGCAGTTGCCGGAAGGACGTCGCGACTCGATCCAAGTGTCCCCAAAGACGCGGAAACCATACTGGTTGCCTCAAAGCCCGCCAACTCACGCTTTTTTACGCATTGTTACCCCAATTTGCCGCATTGGCGCCGCGCGTTAACCATATTTGGCCCCGGCTTTGGCGAGGGAACAATTGCAATCAGTCGACGAGACTGAAATTACAATTAAAATCAAATACTTAATCAATCATTCACGATGCGGTCCGGGCAAATGAAAACCCCGGCGGGATACGCCGGGGTTTGCCAATCGTTTACCTTGGTCACAATTCGTCAGTTCGACTGCCGCCGCAAAAATGCGGGTATATCAAGATGATCGTCGCCCTGTGGCGCCGGAGCAACAGCTGCCGGACGGCCATGATGATCGAGTCCCTGCGGCGCGGGACGCCGCGCATACTCGGATACGGGCTCATGGGCCGCCATTTGCTGGGCGATGCTGCGCTGCGGTTTGCGTTCGGGGAGCGGCGGCATCTGTTCCATGGCCGGGCCGGAAGCGCGGGCCGCGATCGGCGGCTCGGTTTCCTCGTCGCGCCGGCCGAGGCCGACGTTGGCCAGACGCTGCAACAGCGACAACCGGACCTTTTGCGGTTGATCCTGATCAACCTCGCCTCGCGCCTGCCGGATTTCGTTCTGGGCCGGCATCGGCAGGTCGTCGAACTTCGGCATCCGCGGCGTCCGCATCGGCATCCGCTCGGCGGCCTTCGGAATGAAGGCTTCCGGGGGCGGCGGCTCGTGGGCCTCGGCGCGCGGCGCCTCGTGCTCCGGGAACAGCGACGGTTTCTGCGCGATCGGCCGCACCGTCACATCGCCGTAAGACGCGGGCTGGATCGGAGCCGGTGCAGGGGCCGGCATCGGCTCGGCCGCGACGGCGGCTTCGATCGCGGCCAGCGCGGCGTGCTCGTGGTTGCGGGGTTGAGGCGCGGGAGCCACCGACGCCTGCTGACGCGGGGCTTCGGCGCGCGGCGCAACCGCAGCGGCGGCGCGTTGACGCGCAGCGAGATCGGCCAGACGGTTGTCGGTCGATGCGGGCTGCGAGACGGCGGCGACAGGCGCTGCGGTCGGGGCGGCCGCGCGGGCCAAAGCAGCCTGCTCGATGCCGGTCGCGACCACCGAGACGCGGATCACCCCATCGAGGTTCTCGTCGAAGGTGGCGCCGACGATGATGTTGGCGTCCGGATCGACTTCCTCGCGGATGCGGGTCGCGGCTTCATCGACCTCGAACAAGGTCATGTCCTTGCCGCCGGTGATGGAGATCAGGAGGCCACGCGCGCCCTTCATCGACGAATCGTCGATCAGCGGATTGGCGATGGCGGCTTCGGCGGCGGTCAGCGCGCGCTTCTCGCCGGAGGCTTCGCCGGTGCCCATCATCGCCTTGCCCATCTCGCGCATGACGGCGCGGACGTCGGCGAAGTCGAGGTTGATCAGGCCTTCCTTCACCATCAGGTCGGTGATGCAGGCGACGCCCGAATAAAGCACCTGGTCAGCCATCGCGAAGGCGTCGGCGAAGGTGGTTTTCTCGTTGGCGACCCGGAACAGGTTCTGGTTCGGGATGATCAGCAGCGTGTCGACCACCTTGTGGAGTTCGGTGATGCCCGACTCCGCGGTGCGCATACGCCGCTGGCCTTCGAAGTGGAACGGCTTGGTAACGACGCCGACCGTGAGGATGCCGAGATCACGCGCGGTGCGCGCGATCACCGGCGCCGCGCCAGTGCCGGTGCCGCCGCCCATGCCGGCGGTGACGAACACCATGTTGGCGCCCGACAGGTGATCGCGAATTTCGTCGATCACTTCCTGCGCGGCGGCCGCACCGACGTCCGGCTGCGAACCAGCGCCGAGACCCTGCGTCACTTCGGTGCCCATCTGGATGATGCGCTGGGCCTTCGTCATCGACAGCGCCTGCGCGTCGGTGTTGGCGACCACGAAGTCGACACCTTCGAGACCGGCGGTGATCATGTTGTTGACCGCATTGCCGCCGGCGCCGCCGACACCAAAGACAGTGATCCGCGGCTTCAGCTCGCGAACATCAGGGGGAGTAAGATTGATGGTCATGGTTGCCTCTCGATTACGCGCGCTTGGTTTTGCAATGCCCCCAGCACACGGCCGGAGAAGTGAGCGGGTTGGACACGGGGTGAAACGAATTCATCAGAAGCCCTCGCGAAGCCATTGACCGACCTTGCCGAAGTAGCCGCCGGTTCCGGTTTTCAATGGCCGCACATGACGCGGCTCGACGAATTCGAGGTGAGCATATTGCGGATAGACCAGAAGCCCGGACGGCACCGCGAAGGAAGCACCCTTGGCCTCGTTGGGCAGCCGGCCGAAACCGAGCGGACGGCCGACACGCACCGAGCGACCGAGAATCCGCGTCGCCAGTTCCGGCACGCCGGTAAGTTGCGACGCCCCGCCGCTCAACACGACGCGGGCGCGAGGCTCGGCGGCAAACGGCGAATCCTTCAGCCGGTCGCGCACCATTTCAAAGATCTCCTCGACGCGCTGCCGGATGATGTTGGCGATCGTCGCCCGCGATACCACTTGCGGGAAATCCTGCTCGTCTTCGCCCGCGGTCGGCACCGACATCAATTCGCGCGCATCCGAACCGCCGGTGAGCACAGTGCCATATAACGTCTTGATTCGCTCGGCATCCGCAATGCAAGCACCAAGCCCGCGCGCAAGATCCATCGTCACGTGTTGCCCGCCGACCGCAAATCCGCCGGCGTGCACGAAGCGGCCGCCGGAATAAATCGACATCGTGGTGGTGCCAGCGCCCATCTCGACCACCGCGGCGCCGAGATCGAGCTCATCGTCGGTCAACACCGCCAACCCGGCAGCGTAAGGGCTTGCCACCATCGCTTCGACATTGAGGTGGCAACGTTCCACCGTGAGCATCAGATTCTTGGCGACGGTCGCATCGGCCGTCACCACGTTCATGTCGACACCGAACTGCCGCGCCACCATGCCGCGCGGATCGCGAATGCCCTTCACGCCGTCGAGCGCGTAACCGACCGGCAGCGCGTGCAGCACCGTGCGGCCTGCCGCCGTCGCATGGCGCATTCCGGTCGAGGTGATGCGGGTGACATCGTCCGGCGCGACGGAGCCGCCGCGAATGTCGGACGCCGCCTCGATCAACTGGCCCTGCAAGCGCCCGGCGGCCACCGACAGCAGCACGGATTCGACGCGAACCTTGGCCATGCGTTCGGCAACCGCCACCGCCTGGCGCACCGCCTGCTCGCACTCCGTCATATCGACCACCGCGCCCGCCTTGACGCCGCGCGACTGGATGTGGCTGTAACCGATCAATTCAACCGCATGGGTGCGGCCGCGCAACGCCTCGCTCGGCGCGCACGGCTTCAACCGCGCGATCAGGCACGCAATCTTGCTGGTGCCGATATCGAGCGAAGCGACCAATGCCGTCTTGTTCTGCGGCATCGGGCGCGTCTTGGGCGTTTGATGGCGATCCAAACTCGTCATGCGTCGCCGGCCTTACGTTTGGGCTTCTTCTCTTTGAATAGCTCTTCGCGCGCCTTGGCGGCGTCTTCCGACAGCCGCACGATCAGGCGATCCGGCAGGCGCGCATCGACCGCGACGATGTCGCGGGTGAACAACCTGTCTTCCTTGTCGAACTTGGACAGCGTCGCCAGCGCGATACCGACATCGTGTTCCGGCAGCCGAATATCGAGGCCGTTCTTCAAACGCAGGTTCCAGCGGCGCTCACCGACGAACACCGCGGCGCGCACAAGCGGGTTGATTTGCGGATAGCGATCCAGCAGCGCCAGGAAGTCGCGTGCGTGAGTTTCGGCGCCCTTGCCCACCACCAGTGGCAGCGTCGCGAACTTCTTGATGACGTACGGCTCCAGCACCGCGCCGTCCTCGGCGATCACAGACACCTTGCCGTCCTGCTGCCACAGCGCGAACGGCGAACGCTCGGTGACATCAATCTGTAACGTGCCGGGATAGAACTTGAGCACGGTGGCGTCGGCGATCCACGGATTCGCCATCAGCTTGGCGCGCACCACGGTGGCATCGAGGAACAGCAATGACGAGCGACCGTTGACGCCGCCGATCGCAAGCACTTCGTCCTGGCTGAGTTGCTTGCGGCCGTTAATGGCAACGCCGGTGATGCGGAAGCCGGCGGCATTGGCCATCGCGTTGCGCGCATCGCTCAAGCCGGTGGTGACTTCTTCGATATGTCCGCCCTTGACGACGCCCAACAAGGCGCTGCCACACAGGATGGCCACGGTCGCGATCATCCCCGCGCGGCGCGGCACACGGCGTTCGACAAAAACAATCAGGGGGTGACTGCTCGACGGAGCCGGCCGGCGCGTCACCGGAGGCGGGGTCCGTCGCCGCATCCGCTCGCCGACCCACTCGCGCAGCAGGATGACCGCGCCCAAAGCGGCGGCTTTCAGATCAGTTTGGGGCCTCGGCAGTCTCACCGACCGAGCGAGGCGTCCTCCACCATCCATTGCACGAGCTCGTCAAATGTTGTGCCCGCGTGCGCCGCGAGCTCTGGCACAAGTGACGTCTCAGTCATGCCGGGCTGGGTGTTGACCTCGAGACAGATGAGGCCCCCCGTTCCCTCGATGCGGTCGTCGAAGCGGAAATCCGCCCGGCTAACGCCCCGGCAGCCGAGCGCAACATGCGCCGCCAGCGTTAACCTTCGGACTTCCTGGTAAACAAATGGTAAAACCGGTGCAGGCAGGATGTGTTTTGACGCGCCCGGAGAGTACTTTGCCTCATAATCGTAAAACCGTACCGTCGGAACGATCTCGATCACGCCCGTGGCTTCGCCCTTGACCACCGCACAGGTCAATTCCTTGCCTGGGACGTACTTTTCTACCAGAAGTTGATCGCCATGCGACCAGTCCTCGCGGAACAGCTCCTGCGGGGGATGTGCGTGCCCCTCGGTGACGATGAAAACGCCGACGCTTGAGCCATCCGCCACCGGCTTGATGACATAAGGCGGCTCCATCACATGGCCCTTGGCGATTTCGGCGCGCGACAGCGTCAGCCCCTTGGCCACCGGAATCCCGGCCGCCGCCATCACCGTCTTGGCGAGATCCTTCTGCATCGCCAGTGACGACGCCAGCACGCCGGAATGGCTGTAGGGAATGCCGAGGGTTTCGAGGATGCCCTGAATGGTGCCGTCCTCACCGGGGCGGCCATGCAGCATCATCAGCGCGACATCGGGCTTGAGCGCTTCCAGCACGGTGGCGATGTCGCGCTTCACGTCGATGCGGGTGACGCGATAACCGCGCCGCTCCGCCGCATCGGCGCAGGCCTTGCCCGACCGCAGCGACACCTCACGCTCCGACGACCAGCCGCCCAACAAAACAGCCACATGCTTCGAACTGCTCATTCGCCACCTCTTCTGCTGTGTCCTCATTAAGCTGATTTGCGTTCGTGACCAAATCCCGGATGCGGCGATATTGTTGAGAGGCAGCAATCGATTCGGCGCATCCGACAATCAAGTCGCACTGGAGACACCACGCATGATTCGAACCTGGCTCGATATGTCGCCAGCGGGAATCTTCCTGTCCCTGTCGATCCTCTACGTCGGCATGATGGCGCTGCTGACCTATGCCGCATTCCGCTCGCCGCTGCGCCGGCGAATCCATACGCTCCACGGCGTCGTCGCCCCCTTCTTCAACGCGGTCGCCATCCTGTTCGCCCTGCTGGCGGGCTTTCTCGCCAACGACGTCAGCGAACGCAGCCGTCAGGCGATCCGGACCGTCCAGGCCGAAGCGGGCGAACTGCGGAATATCCATACCTTGAGCGTGGCGTCGGTCTCCGACATGCAGAGCATCCGCATCGCCTTGAAAGCCTACGCCTCCTCGATCGTGAACGACGAATGGCCCGCGATGAGCGCCTTCACCTTCTCGCCGCGCACCGCCCTCGCCTACGACAATCTGCTGCGCGAGGTGAGCCAGCCCGGGCTGTCGAAAGCATCGGGGCAAGCCGTCCACGCGGCGCTCCTGAACGCGACGGTGCGGGCCGGCACCCTGCGCAACACGCGGCTGGCGCTGGCCGGCGACTACACCAACGATCTCAAGTGGCTGGTCGTCGTGGTGCTCGGGCTGTTCACGCAAACCGCGATCGGTCTGGTGCATCTGGAGCGGCCGCGCGCATTCCTTGCATCTCTCACGCTGTTCTCGGCAGCGGTGGTGATTACGCTCGGCATCATCGCGCTGCAGGAATATCCGTTCGAGGGCACTTTCCAGGTGTCGCCCGCGCCAATCGTCGCGCTTGAGGCTCTCAGCAACTGACGGCGTCTTACGCCCCGGCGATGCCGACGCGCTTGATTTCCCAATGCATGTCGATGCCCGACTGCGCCTTGACGCGCGCACGCACGGTTTCGCCCAGCGTCTCGATGTCTTGCGCGGTGGCATCGCCGGTGTTGATGAGGAAATTGCAGTGCATTTCCGACACCTGCGCGCCGCCGACGCGCAACCCACGACAACCCGCGGCGTCGACCAGCTTCCAGGCGCTGTGGCCGGGCGGATTCTTGAAGGTGGAGCCGCCAGTCTTTTCGCGGATCGGCTGCGCGGTTTCACGATGCTCCTGCACCGCCTGCATCCGCGCACGAATGATTCCAGCATCGGCGGGCACACCGCGAAAGCGTGCCGACGTGAATACGAATGAGCTATCGACGCCGCTGTTGCGATAGGTGAAGCCCATCGCCGCATTGTCGAAGCGATGCAGCGCACCGTCGCGCGCAACCGCCGTCGCCTCGACCAGAATGTCCTTGGTCTCGCCGCCGTTGGCGCCGGCGTTCATCCGCAGCGCGCCGCCGATGCTGCCCGGAATGCCGAACAGGAATTCAAGACCGCTGAGGTTGGCCGCAGCCGCCGCTTCCGCCACCCGCTTGTCCAGCGCGGCGGTGCCAGCGTGAACGATGTCGCCTTCGACGCGGGTTGCACCGAAGGCGCGCGGCGACAGCCGAATGACGACACCGGGCATTCCGCCATCGCGCACAATCAGATTCGATCCGACGCCGATGCAGTAGACCGCAATATCCGCGCGCAAATGTTGCCGGAAGTAAGCGAGATCGTTTTCATCCGCCGGCGTGAACAACACCTGCGCCGGACCGCCTCCGCGAACCCACGTCAGCGGCGCCAGCGGTTCGTTGCCAAGCAAGCGCCCGCGCAGATTGGGCATCGCGGATTTCAAGTCTGGAATGATATCGGGAAATGTCATGCGTGCCTTCCGTTCCCTCCCCCCTTGTGGGGGAGGGTTAGGGAGGGGGATGAGCCACACACTCCGACATTGAGATTACCCCCCTCTCCACCTCTCCCCCACAAGGGGGGAGAGAGCCGGTTATTCCGGGCGGAGAGTTCGGGACTCATCATAAACAGGCTTACGACAACCGCGCTCATCCCAGCGCCTTCAATTCCGCCGGCAGTGCGTAGGCCCATTGGGTGATGTTGCCGGCGCCGAGGCAGACGACATAGTCGCCCGGCTTCGCCACGCCGCGCACCACGCCGGCCAGCGCCGCGGCATTTTCCAGCGCGATCACTTCACGATGGCCGTGCGCGCGCAAACCCAGCACGAAGTTGTCGCGATCGATGCCGGGAATCGGCGCCTCGCCCGCCGGATAAACGTCGGCGACGATCACGGTGTCGGCGTCGTTGAAGCAGGTGCAGAATTCCTCGAACAGCGATTGCAGGCGGGTATAGCGATGCGGCTGCACCACGGCGATCACCTTGCCTTTCGTCGAGTCGCGCGCGGCCTTCAGCACCGCCGCAATCTCGACCGGGTGATGGCCGTAGTCGTCGATGATGGTGACACCGTTCCACTCGCCGGTGCGGGTGAAGCGCCGCTTGACGCCGCCGAAGCCAGCCAGCGCCTTGCGGATCACATCGTCGCCGAGGCCGAGCTGATGCGCCACCGCGATGGCCGCCGTCGCATTCAGCGCGTTGTGACGCCCCGGCATCGGCAGCATCAGATCGGTCAGTTCGTGCGCGGTGCCCGCCTTGCGATCACGGAATGCGACCTTGAAGGTCGATCCGCCGTTCGCAGCCTTCAGATCGACGAGACGCGCATCCGCCTGCGGATTGGTGCCGTAGGTGATGATGCGGCGATCCTCGATCTTGCCAACCAGGGTTTGCACCACCGGATGATCGATGCACATCACTGCGAAGCCGTAGAACGGCACGCTCTCGACAAAATTGCGAAACGCGTCCTGCACGGCGTCAAACGTCTTGAAGTGATCGAGATGCTCGGGATCCACGTTGGTGACGATCGCGATATCGACCGGCAGCTTGAGGAAGGTGCCGTCGCTTTCGTCGGCCTCCACCACCATCCAGTCGCCGGTGCCGAGCCGCGCGTTGGTGCCATAGGCGTTGATGATGCCGCCGTTGATGACGGTCGGATCGAAGTCACCGGCGTCGAGCAGGGTCGCCACCATCGAGGTCGTCGTGGTCTTGCCGTGCGTGCCGGCGATAGCGACGCAGCTTTTCAGCCGCATCAGTTCGGCGAGCATCTCCGCGCGACGCACCACCGGAATGCGTTGCGCGCGCGCCGCCAGCAGTTCCGGATTGTCGCGCTTGATCGCGGTGGAGACCACCAACACGTCGGCGCCGGCGATGTTCTCCGCCTTGTGGCCGACTGTGACCTTGATGCCCTTCTCGCGCAACCGCGTGACGTTGGCGCCCTCGGACGCGTCGGTGCCCTGCACCGTATAGCCGAGGTTGTTGAGCACTTCGGCGATGCCGCTCATGCCGATGCCGCCGATGCCAACGAAGTGGATGGGTCCGATCTCGCGCGGCAGTCTCATGCGTGTATCCTGTGAGTTTGCGTCATGCCCGCGATCGTCGCCAGCATCCACGTCTTCTATCTGATTCAGCCAGGACGTGGATGGCCGGAACATCGGCGAGCGAGGCGACGCCGTTGTTTGGACGGCTGTGTCCGGCCATGACGACGAAGTCAAGGCAATTTGGCTAGATTCCCGCCACCCTCACCACCAGATCGGCCAGCCGCTGCGCCGCATCCAGCCTGCCGATGCCGCGCGCATTGGCCGCCATCTCTTCGAGGCGCGAAGGCTCGGCCGCCAGCGCGGAAATCTCCGCCGCCAAACGGTCCGGCGTGAATTCGGGTTGCGGAATCCGAAGCGCGCCGCCGGCATCGGCCAGCACCCCGGCATTGGCGAACTGGTCCTGATCGAGCGCGCCCGGCAGCGGCACCAGGATCGACGGTCGGCCGATCGCGCCGAGTTCTGCGACCGTGGTCGCACCGGAGCGCGAGATCACCAGATGGTTCGAGGCCAGTCGAGCCGGCAAATCGGTGAAGAAAGGAGCCAGTTCGGCATGGATCTTGAGACGATCATAGACCGCGCGCACCCGCGACACGTCCTCGTCGCGAACCTGCTGGGTCAACACCAGGCGCGGCCACAGGGCCGGCTCCAGTTTCTCGATCGCCCCGGGCACGATATCCGACATCACCCGCGCGCCCTGACTGCCGCCGACCACCAGCAAGCGTAGCGGTCCATTCGGCTCAGGCGCGCCAAACGGCACCGCGGCGGCCGCGAGAATCGCCGGCCGCAGCGGCGTGCCGGTGACGGTGGTTTTCGCGGCAAGCGCCGGATCACGATCCAACACGCCGGGCAACGACGTCGCGATGGCGTTGACGCGCGACGACAGAAGACGGTTGGCGCGCCCCAGCACCGCATTGGAGTCGTGAATTACGGTCGGGATGCGAAGCAGACTCGCCGCGAACAGCGGCGGCAACGTCGGATAACCGCCGAAGCCGATCACCGCGGCGGGTCGCAACCGACGAATCAAGTTGAGCGCAACGGCCGTTCCGGCCGCCAGCGTCAACCCGGTTCTCGCCAGCGATAACGGCGAGCGGCCGCGCACCGTCGCGCTCGGTACGACGTGCAGCGTCTCCTTGGAAAACAAGCCGCTATAGCGCAGCGCGCGCTCGTCGGTGACGAGCTGCGCGCGCAACCCGCGATCCATCAGCGCCGAACCCAGCGCCTCGGCCGGAAACAGATGGCCTCCGGTACCACCAGCGGCCAACAGGATGAGAGGCGCTTCGCTCATATCAGATCACGTTCCGCCTAGGCGTAGGCTCGCGCCGCGTTGATATCGCCGATCGAGGCCATTTCCGTGGAGGGCCGCTGCCGCGTCAGTGCCAGCATCATGCCGACGCCATAGGCAAGCGAGATCATCGACGAACCGCCATAGGAGATGAATGGCAAGGTCATGCCCTTGGCCGGGATAAGATGCAGATTGACCGCCATGTTGATGGCCGCCTGCACGCCGAACAGAATCGCGAGGCCCGACGCCGCGAAGCGCGTGAACAAATCCTCGTTGGCGTAAGCACGCGACAGCGTCCGTAACACGATGAAGGCGAACAACCCCGCCAGCGCCAGGCAGAAAATGATGCCGAACTCTTCCGCGGACACGGCGAACACGAAGTCGGTATGGCTATCCGGAAGGATGCGCTTCACCGTGCCCTCGCCCGGACCGACGCCGAACCAGCCGCCATGGAAGAACGACTCCATGGCGGTATCGACCTGGAACGTATCGCCCGATGCAGGGTCCATGAATCGTTTGATGCGCGCGGCGACGTGCGGCACCAAGAGGTAGGCTCCGAACAATCCGGCCGCCGCCGAGCCGGCGAGCCCGAACACCCACACCATCCGCATGCCGGCGATGAAGAACAGCGCACCCCACACCATCAGGATCAACATGGTCTGGCCGAAGTCCGGCTCCAGCACCAGCAGCGTCACCAGGCCCAGCAACAAGGCAAGCGCCATCGACGTCGCCGGCATCTCCGGCCGTCGCGCCGATTCCGAGAACAGCCACGCCACCACCACCACGAAGGCGGGCTTGGCGGATTCGGACGCCTGAATGTTGACGCCGAGAATTGTGATCCACCGCCGCGCGCCCTTCACCTCTGCCCCGAACAGCAGTGTCGCCACGATCAACGTGACGCTGATGGCCAGCACGATCAGCGCGCTGCGCCGGATCTGCCGTGGCGACAGGAACGAGACGCCCAGCAGCACGATCATCGACGGCAGCAGGAACATCACGTGACGATTGAAGAAATGAAACGGGTCGAGTCCGATCCGGGTCGCGACCGACGGACTTGCCGCCAGTGACAGGATCACGCCGCACAGGATCAGCAGGACGAACGCGCCCAGCAGCAGCCGGTCGACGGTCCACCACCATTCGGAAAGAGGGGTGCGTTGTTCGCGAGAAATCATGGCGGGTCCTGCGGGCCGTTAACTGCCCATTGGTCCCCCATCATGGTTTCCGAACCGTTAACGGATCGCAAACAATTGTCGCGATGGCTCACACCACCGGGACCACACCGTCCAGAGCACGCACCAGTTCGCCGAAGCGGGCGCCGCGCACCTCGAAATTAGGAAACTGGTCGAACGAGGCGCAAGCCGGCGACAGCAGCACCACCGCGTCGGTCAATCCCGCCGCCTCCGCGTCGCGCGCCGCATTCGGCACCGCGATGTCGAGCGTCTCGCTGATCTCGTAAGGGACGTTGCCGTCCAGCGTCGCTGCAAATTCCTGCGCCGCTGCGCCGATCAGATAGGCTTTTCGGATACGCGGAAAGAATTCGGCGAGCGAGGTGATGCCACCGCTCTTCGGCTTGCCGCCGGCGATCCAGAAGATATCACCGAACGAGGCCAGCGCCCGCGCCGTGGCGTCGGCGTTGGTGCCTTTCGAATCGTTGACGAACAGCACGTCGCCGCGTCGCCCGGTCTGCTCCATGCGGTGCGCGAGCCCGGGAAAGCTGCGCAATCCCTTCTGCAAGACGTCGCCGCGCACGCCGAGCGCCAGCGCGGCCGCCGCCGCGCAGGTCGCGTTCTGCGCGTTGTGAATGCCGCGCAGCGAACCGATACCGCCGATCCGCGCGACTTCGGTTCGCGCGCCACCCGTTGCGCGGACGATGGTGTCATGCTCGACAGACATTCCATCGGCCAGCGGCTGCTTCACCGAGACCCGCATCACCGGCTTGCCGGCCTGATCAAGCCGGTCGGCGACGGCGCGGCACCAGCCGTCGTCGACCCCGACGATCGCCGCGCCGCCCGGCTGCACGCCGGCCACAAGCCGCTCTTTCACCGCCGCGTAATGCGCGATGCTGCCGTGGCGGTCGATGTGATCCTCGCTGACGTTGAGCAGGATGCCGACGCTCGGGTCGAGCGACGGGCACAAGTCGATCTGATACGACGACATCTCGATGACATGGACACGGCCGGCGCGCGGTGGCTCCAGCGACAGGATCGCGGTGCCGATGTTGCCGCCCATCTGCACGTCGTGACCGGCCTCGCGCATCAGATGCGCGATCAGCGCCGTGGTGGTGGATTTGCCGTTGGTGCCGGTGATGGCGACGAACGGCGCATTCGGCGCGTGACGACGGCGTTCGCGGCAGAACAGTTCAACGTCGCCGATCACCTCGACGCCGGCGCGCTGCGCGGCAAGCACTGTCCAGTGCGGCTGCGGATGCGTCAACGGCACGCCGGGCGTCAGCACCAGCGCGGCGAAACTGTCCCATGCGACGCCGCGCAGATCGGCGGTGATGAAACCTGCGCGCGCCGCCGCGGCCATGCGCTCGATGCTGTCGTCGCAAGCGATGACCTCCGCGCCGCCGGCGCGCAACGCCTCGCAGCTCGCAAGGCCGGAGCCGCCGAGCCCGAACACGGCGACTGTCTTGCCGGCGAATGAGGTGACAGGAATCATCGGCTTAGCGCAGCTTGAGCGTGGAGAGGCCGAGCAGCGCCAGCATCACCGCGATGATCCAGAACCGGATCACCACCTGCGGCTCGGTCCAGCCCTTCTGCTCGAAGTGATGATGGATCGGCGCCATCTTGAAGACGCGCTTGCCGGTCAGCTTGAACGATGCGACCTGCACGATCACGGACACAGCCTCCAGCACGAACAGGCCACCGATCACCGCCAGCACGATCTCGTGTTTCACCGCCACCGCGATCGAACCCAGCATCCCGCCGAGCGCCAGCGAGCCGGTGTCGCCCATGAAGATCGACGCCGGCGGCGCGTTGAACCACAGGAATCCGAGCCCCGCGCCCAGCACCGCGCCACACAGCACCGCCAGCTCGCCGGTACCGGCGACGTAATTGATTTGCAGATAGTCCGAGAACACCGCGTTGCCGGCGAGATAGGAAATCATGCCAAAGCTCGCGGCGGCGATCATCACCGGCACGATGGCGAGACCATCGAGACCATCGGTGAGATTCACTGCGTTGCCGGCGCCGACGATGATGAAGCCGCCGAAGATGACGAAGAACCAGCCGAGATTGATCACCACTTCCTTGAAGAACGGGATCGCCAGTGAGCTCGACAGCGGCTCGCGGCCGAGCCGCATCAAGGCGTAGCACGCGAGCGCCGCGATAACGCCTTCGATCAGCAACCGGCTGCGGCCGCCGAAACCGTTGTGGCTCTGCTTGGTGACCTTGAGATAATCGTCATAGAAGCCGACCAGGCCGAAGCCGAGCGTTACGCCCAGCACGATCCAGACATACGGATTCATCGGGTTGGCCCATAGCAGCGTCGAGACCACGAGGCCGGAGAGGATCATCAGCCCGCCCATGGTGGGCGTGCCCTTCTTCGTCAGGTGCGTTTGCGGACCGTCGGTGCGGATCGGCTGCCCCTTGCCTTGCCGGATGCGCAGGTTGTCGATGATCCATGGTCCGAACAGGAAAACGAACAGCGCCGCGGTGACCATCGCGCCGCCGGTGCGAAAGGTGATGTAGCGAAATACATTGAGGCCGGGTATCGTCGGCACCGCATCGATCAACCAATAAAACATTCAATCCGCCTTACACCGCTGCATCGTCGTGAGCGGCCTTATCGGGGAAACGCTTCTCGAGCGCACTGACAATGACTTTCATCTTGGAGCCGAGCGAGCCCTTGATCATGACCGCGTCGCCGTCGCGCAAGGCCGCCACCACCTGCGACTCAAGCAGACTGGAGCTTCCGGCATAGCCGCCGCGCTTGCCCGAGGGAAGCGCATCCCACAGGTTTTGCATCAGCGGCCCGCAGCAAAATACCGTGTCGATCCCATTCACCGTCACAGCCTCGGCGAGCCCGCGATGCAGATCGGCGCCTGTCGGCCCCAGCTCGAGCATATCGCCAAGCACCGCGATCTTGCGCCCTTGCGGCCCGACCGCCGCACGGCCGAGCACATTCAGCGCCGCCGCCATCGATGCGGGATTGGCGTTGTAGCTCTCGTCGATCAACGTGGCGGTGCCGCGCGCAAGCTCCAGCGTCTTGCGAACGCCGCGCCCCGATGCGGCCTGGATTTGCGACAGCGCCAGCGCCGAGCGCGCGAGATCGGCGCCCGCGAGCGACGTCGCCGCCAGCACGGCCAGCGAGTTCAGCGCCATGTGGCGGCCGGGCATCGCCAGCTTGTAGGTTACGTCATGATCGAGAATGTCGGCATGGATGGCCGAGCAGGTCGCGTGCAGCGCGACGTCGAGCAAGCGTGCATCGGCGGCCTTGTGTGCACCGAAAGCAACGATGTTGGTGACGCCCGCCTTCTTTGCATTGCGCTTGAGCCGCGCGAACTGATCGTTATCGCGATTGAGCACGGCGACGCCGCCGGGCTCGACGCCAGAGAAAATCTCGGCCTTGGCATCGGCAATCGCCTCGACGTTCTTGAAGAATTCCAGATGCACCGGCTCGACGGTGGTGATGATCGCGATGTGCGGCCGCACCAGCGCCACCAGCGGCGTGATCTCGCCGGCATGGTTCATGCCAATCTCGAACACGGCATAGGCGGTATCCATCGGGCAGCGCGCCAGCGACAGCGGCACGCCCCAGTGGTTGTTGAACGAGGCGACCGAGGCGTGGGTATTGCCCTGTTTCTCCAACACCTGACGCAGCATTTCCTTGGTCGAGGTCTTGCCGACCGACCCGGTGACGGCGATCACCTTCGCGCCGAGCCGCGCCCGCGAGACTTTCGCCAGATCGACCAATCCCTGCAACACGTCTTCAACAACAAGCAGCGGCGCATCAGCAGCAAATTGATCGCGCTTGTCGCGTGATACCACCGCCAGTGCCGCGCCGGCTTTCAGCGCGGCGGCGACGAAGGCATGGCCGTCATGGAGGTCGCCCTTGATGGCGAAGTAAGCGTCGCCTGGCGTGACGGTGCGGCTGTCGATGGACAGGCCATGGACCGCCGCCGGCATCACGCCGCCGGTTTGCGCCTGCATCGCCCGGGCCATGGCGTCCGGCGTCCAAAGGGGCTGCGTGCTCATCCGACCTTCACCTTCAATGCGTCCGCGACCGCGTCGTGATCGCTGAACGGCAGCGTGCGATCGCCGACAATCTGGCCGGTTTCGTGGCCCTTGCCGGCGATCAGAAGAACATCGCCGTCCCGCAACTCGTCGATGGCTTTGCGGATCGCCTCGGCGCGATCGCCGATCTCGCGCGCGCCGGGCGCGGCGGCGGCAATGGCGGCGCGGATCGCGGCCGGGTCTTCGCTGCGCGGATTGTCGTCGGTGATGAAGACAGCATCAGCATTCTGGGCGGCAATCTCGCCCATCAGCGGCCGCTTGCCGGCGTCGCGATCGCCACCGGCGCCGAACACCACGATCAGCCGCCGTTTCGCATACGGCCGCAGCGCTTGCAACGCCTTGGCCAGCGCGTCGGGCTTGTGCGCGTAATCGACGAAGATCGGCGCGCCGTTGCGTTCACCGACCAGCTCAAGCCGTCCCTTCGCGCCTTCGATGCGCTCAAGCGCACCAAACACCCCCGCGGCGTCGCCGCCGGTGGCGATCGCAAGACCGGCCGCGACCAGCGCGTTCTCGATCTGGAATTCGCCGACCAGCGGCAGGCGCAGGCTGTGACGCCGCCCCCGATGCACGAGGTCGAGTTTCTGCGCGAAGCCATCGACCGCGACATCGGCCAGGCGAATGCCCGCCCCCTCGCCATCACCGCGACGTCCCACCGTAAGGAGCCGCAGGCCGCGCCGGCACGCGGTCTCGATCACCTGTTGCGAGACATCATGATCGGCGGCGATCACCGCCGCGCCGCCGTCCACGATGAGATCGGTGAAAAGCCGCAGCTTGGCCGCAAGGTAGTGCGCAACATCCGGATGATAGTCCATGTGGTCGCGCGACAGGTTGTTGAAGCCGCCCGCGTTGACACGCACGCCATCGAGGCGGAATTGATCGAGCCCGTGGGACGACGCCTCCAGCGCGAGGTGCGTGACACCGTCGCCCGCCAGTTCGTCGATGGTCCGATGCAAGGCGACCGGGTCCGGCGTCGTCAGCGAGCCATAGACGTTGCGTTTCGTGCTCACCACGCCCACGGTGCCGATGCTGGCAGATTCATCGCCAAGCTGCTGCCAGATCTGGCGCGCGAACGCCGCCACCGAGGTCTTGCCGCTGGTGCCAGTGACGGCGGCGATGGTCGCGGGCTGTCGCGGATAGAAACGCGCCGCCGCCAGAGCCAGCGCGCGGCGCGGATTGCTCACCGCGACAAAAGGCACGGTCGCGTGACCCGCGGTCGCGTGATCTCCCGCCACCGCGACCGCCCCCGCCGCGATCGCCTGATCGATGAAGCGCGCGCCGTCGGTTTTCACGCCCGCAAGCGCGAAGAACAGATCGCCCGGCTTCACCGCGCGGCTGTCCATCGCGAGACCCGTCACCGCGACCTCCCGCGCCGAAGGCTCGATCGCAACATCCGCGCCGAACAATTCGAAAAGTCTCATGGTCTCCGGGCCTGACGGCGCATCCAGGGGCGACGTCTCAGCAAGATTCAGAATCGGGTCATCGCGATGCCGAACGCAGCGCTATCTCGATGTCGCAAGAATAAGGCGCTCAGACGGCGGCAGATCGAAACGCGGTTGAATTCCCAACAGCGGCGCAATGCGGGCAATCACCTTGCCGCCGGTCGGCACCGCGTTCCAGCCGGAGGTGATGAAGCCGTAGGTTTCCTTCAGCGGTTGCGGCTCGTCGATCATGATCAGGATCTGATACTTCGGGTCGTCCGCCGGAAGAATCGCGGTAAAACCGTTCAGCACCTTCTTCTTGGCGTAGCGGCCGTTGATGACCTTCTCGGCGGTGCCGGTTTTGCCGCCGACATAGTAGCCTTTGACGTCGGCCTTGCGCGCGGTGCCGATCTCGGCATTGAGACGCATCAGGAAGCGCATCTTCTCGCTGGTTTCCGGCTTGATCACACGCTTCGCCAGCTTCATCGCTTCTTCCTCGGAGCGCTTGAGGAAAGTCGGTGGGATCAGGTAGCCGCCGTTGACCAGCGCATCGATGCCCATCACCGCCTGCAACGGCGCCACCGCCATGCCGTGACCGAAGGAAATGGTGACGGTGTTTAGTTCGCCCCACTTGCGCGGCAGGATTGGCGATGCGCTTTCCGGCAATTCGGTGCGCAGCCGTGTCATCTGCCCCATCTTGCGCAGGAAGGCCTGATGCGCCTCGACGCCCTGCCCCAGCGCCATGCGAGCCGCGCCGACGTTGGAGGAGTAGGTGAAGACTTCCTTGGTGTTGATGAAGCGGCCGAGCGGATGGTCGTCATGAATCTTGAAGCGCCCATAGTGCAGCGGACCGCGCGCATCCCACATCGAGTTCAACGTGGCCTTGCCGGAGTCGAGCGCCATCGCCAGCGTGAAAGCCTTGAACGTCGAACCCATCTCATAGACGCCGGTGGTCAGGCGGTTAATTCGGTCGGGGTCGTTGGCTTCCTTCGGGTTGTTGGGATCGAAATCCGGGAGCGACACCATCGCCACGATTTCGCCGGTCCTGACGTTGGAAACGAGCCCCGACGCGGCCTTGGCCTTGAAGTGTTCCTTCGCCTTCAACAATTCGTCTCGCAGGGCGTGCTCGACGCGCAGATCGACAGCGAGTTCAACCGGCTTCTGCAGGCGATCCGTGGCGAAGCCGGCGCGATGCAGATCGGCCAGCCCGTTGGTGTCGAGCCACTTCTCGATGCCGGCGATGCCCTGGTTGTCGATGTTGACGAGGCCGATCAGGTGCGAAACGTCGACGCCGTTGGGGTAGTCTCGCTTGTTCTCGCGCAGGAAGCCGACGCCGGGAAGACCCAGGCGATGAATGTCGTGCTGCTGGCGCGGCGTGATTTCACGCTTGAGCCAGACGAAACCCTTCTTCGACGACAGCCGGTCGCGCACTTCCTTGGTGTCGAGATCAGGCAATGCCGCCGTCAGCATCTCGACCGCCTCGTCGACATCGATCAGGCGACGCGGTTCACCGAACAGCGACGGCGTCTTGACGTCGGTGGCAAGAATTTGTCCGTTGCGGTCGACGATGTCGGGGCGCGCGGTGGCGGTGGCGTCCTGCGTGACGCGGCGTGGCCCATGACCTTCGCCGAAGGTCGCGAACATCACCAGCCGCGCGCCGATCACCACGTAGACCAGCGAGAAAATCACGATGGTCAGCCCGACGCGCACCCGCGCCCGCGCCGCGCGGTCGACATTCTGACCATACAGCAGTCCACGCACCACGCGCTGACGCCACGCCGAGAACGAGCGCTCGGGAACACGAACGACCTCAACTTGATCGGTCATCGCGCGCCCTCCGTGGCTGGAATCGAGCCGGTCATCAGATCCGGATCGGTGGTGTCGATCATCGCGCCGATCGGATCGGGCTCATTCGGATTGATCAGCGTCGGCGATCGCTCCGGCAGGCTCTTCAGTTGATCGAACTGACGGCCTTCGATCGGCCTCAGCTTGGTGTGGCGCTCGGCGAAGCCTTGCAAGCGTTTCGGCGAATCGAGCCGCGCCCATTCCGCCCGCAAGGCGGCGATGGCATCGCGCTGCGCGCGCACTTCAGCGTGCAGCCGCTGCACCCGCTCGGTGCGCGATGTCGATTCCATCTTGATGCGGTAGACGTAGGAGGCACCGAACACCAGCAGGCAGACGACGAGAAAATGGATGATCCGCATGGCTCAACGTCTCCGCATGACGCTGTCGAGCGTCGGCCATGACGGCAGATCAGCGGCCGGCTGCGCCGGTGCATCGGTACGCTCGGCGGCGCGCAGCTTGGCGGAGCGCGCGCGCGGATTGGTGTCGATCTCGTCGTCGCCGGGCTTCACCGGGCGCTTGGTCAGCACGCTGAATCGCGGCGCCTCCTGCGTGACCTGAGGCAGATGCCGCGAGCCGCCGCCATGCCGACTGCGTTCGACGAGGAAATTCTTGACGATGCGGTCTTCCAGCGAATGGAACGTCACCACCACCAGACGGCCGCCCGGCATCAACACCTGCTCGGCCGCCGCCAGCGCCAGATGCAGTTCGTCTAGCTCGGCGTTGACGAAAATCCGCAGGCCCTGAAACGTCCGCGTCGCCGGATGGATTTCGCCGGGCTTGGCGCGCACCACCTTGCCGACGATGTCGGCCAGCGCCCGCGTCGTCGTGATCGGCGCTTCGCGGCGCGCGGCGACAATGGCGCGGGCAATGTGCCGCGAATAGCGCTCCTCGCCGAAAATGTAGATGATGTTGGCGAGATCGGCCTCCGAGGCGGCGGCGACAATGTCGGCGGCGCTTGCGCCAGCACCGCTCATCCGCATGTCGAGGGGCCCGTCGAGCCGGAACGAGAAACCACGCTCGGCCTGATCGATCTGCATCGACGACACGCCGATATCCATCACCACGCCGTTCACCCTGTCGACGCCTTGCGCGGCGCAGACCTCGGCGAGATTGGAAAAGCGGTCTTCCACCAGCGTCAGCCGGCCGTCCGTTTCGTCCACGAGAGCAAACCCGCCGGCGATGGCGGTGCGATCACGGTCGATGCCGATGACACGTGTGCCTTCGACCGCGAGCAGCGCGCGGCTGTAGCCGCCGGCGCCGAAGGTCGCATCGACATAAATGCCGCCGCGATGCGGCGACAGCCACTCGACGACCTCGCGGCCAAGCACCGGGATATGGCGCGGCGGAGGCAAGCTCATGGCCGCATGTCCCCGCCGTCGCGCCCGTGATGCCGTGCGCCGACGCCGCTGCTGACTGGCCTGGCCGATGGCATTGGCGATGACATGGACGCGCCGGTTTCCGCTGGTCGTTTCGACGCGAATATCCGAGCTTCCGCATGGGACGATGTGCAGGGCCATGGGATTCGTCAGCGTCAAAGGGGCCTTAGCCGCCCGAACGGGCTGGCTTTTCACCCTTCAGTAACGTTGGTTAGCGTTAAAAAATCGTTGATGAATTTCCGCGAGTGCACCGCAACCTGGAGGCCGGCGCTCAAATTCCGCGCCTTCGATGATTCCCTGTGGATGCATTGGCATGGACCACGTCATGGCTTGCCCGCCACGAGCCGGACTGGCAACTTTCTGTCGAGATCGTGACGGCAACGTGCGATGACGTGATCGCGCGCCGCCAAAATGAACGGTGGGCGCCGTGGTCCCGCCGGGTTTGAGGGGTGAAGTCGAGTTGGGTCCCATTGCGTCCGAGAAGCCAGCACCGAGACGCCAGCGGGTCCTCCCGATCCCGAAGGCCAGTACCGATATGCCCAAATTCACACCCGATTCATCGGTCGTGTACGACGTGGTGCCCTCCGAGAACTTCGGCGAGCGCAACAAGGGCCTGTCGCCCGACATGATCCTGCTGCACTACACCGGGATGGCAGACCTCGAGGGCGCGCTGTACCGGCTCTGCACCGCCGGCACCGACGTCTCCGCGCACTACGTCGTGCTGGAGGATGGCCGCATTCTGCAATGCGTGCCGGAAGAGAAGCGGGCCTGGCACGCCGGCGTGTCCTATTGGGCGGGCGAAACCGATATCAACTCCTGCTCGATCGGCATCGAGATCGTCAATCGCGGCCACGACTGGGGCTATCCGGATTTCCCGCTGCGGCAGGTGGCGGCGGTGATCGCGTTGTGCCGGGGCATCATCATCCGGCGCAAGGTGCCGCCGCACCGGGTGCTGGCGCATTCCGATGTGGCGCCATCGCGCAAGCAGGACCCCGGCGAGAAGTTTCCATGGCGATCGCTGGCCGATTCCGGCGTCGGGCTGTGGATCGAACCCGCGCCGATCGTGAACGGCGAGGCGTTGCGGCCCGGTTCGACCGGCGATCAGGTTCGCGACCTTCAGGCGGCGTTGGCGCGCTTCGGCTATGCCATCGATGCCGACGGCCGTTACGGCGTGCCGACGCGCGAGGTCGTCACCGCGTTCCAGCGGCATTATCGACCGGAACGCGTCGACGGCGTCGCCGACCAGTCGACGATGAAGACATTGCAAACGCTGCTCGCCGCGCTGCCGCCCGCAAAGGCGATTGCCGCCGCTTCCTGAGATTGATGGCCCGCCACGCCGCTTGACGGATCGTCCCCAACCCCGCATGGGTGGTGCGTCAGTCGGCCGGGCGGCCGCTCCGGCAACGGTCGAAAGGCCGCCGGGGAGGAAAGTCCGGGCTCCATCGACATGCGGTGCCGGATAACGTCCGGCGGGGGCGACCCCAGGGAAAGTGCCACAGAGAACGAACCGCCCGCCTTCGCCCTTACGGGCTTCAGCAGCGCAAGCTGCGTCGGCGGGTAAGGGTGAAAAGGTGCGGTAAGAGCGCACCGCGTCGCCGGCAACGGTGGCGGCATGGCAAACCACACCGGGAGCAAAACCGAATAGGGACGGCACAGCGGCTGGTTCGCGCAAGCGATAACCCCGCGAGATCGTGTCGGATCTGCCGTCCGGGTAGGTTGCTTGAGGCAATGTGCGAACATTGTCCCA
>CAUJJN010000256.1 GCA_963204905.1 Pseudomonadota bacterium | reverse complement strand
GGACGAGAAGCCCATGGTCGATGGCATTCGTCTTTCGCTGGCGACGATGCGTGCGGTTTTTCCGCGCGCGCCGGATACGATCGTCAACGCTTTCGTTGAACGGCAGGGCGCGTTGTCCGCGGTCGGGCTCAACCGGACGCGGCAACGGCTGGCGTATTGCTTCGCCAATCTGCACGCGGAGAGCGGCGGCTTCGCGATTCGGAATCTCACCGAGAGCGTCAATTACACGGCGGCGCGGATGGCGGCGGTGTGGCCGAACCGTTTTGCGTCGGCCGCCGCCGTGCAGGCGACGGACGGCACCGCGCCGGGCTGGCAGACGACCGCATTCGATGACATCTATGGCAACCGCATGGGCAACCGGCCCGGTACATCGGACGGTTCGCGCTATATCGGCCGGGGCGGGCCGCAGATCACCGGCCGCAATGGCTATGCTGAAATCGGCCGACGGATCGGCGTCGATCTTGAAGCCGATCCCGAACTTGCATCGTTGCCGGCATTGCAGTCGGATATCGCGGCGGCGTTCTGGGACTGGAAGAACATGAACCGGTTCGCGGACGCCGGCGATTTCCTCGGCTGCGTCAAGGCGTGGAACGGCGGCGTCAATGGCCTCGCGGAGCGGCAGGCGCAACTCGCGCGCATTCTTCCGATCCTGCAAAAGGCGGAGCGGGGCGCGGTGGTCACGACGCCGGTGAACCCGCCTCCCGATCAGATCCCGATTTCAACATCCGCATCACAGCCGTCCATCCGGGCGGCTTTTTTTATGGCGATTGCCGGGCTGCTTCGGAGGGTATGAGATGGATTGGAACGATCTCGCCAAACAGGTGATTGGACTCGGCGCGCCGATGCTCGGCACTGCGTTGGGGGGCCCGCTGGGCGGTGCGGCCGGGCAAATTCTCGCGACAGCGCTGGGCACGCCCGCGCCGACACCGGGTGCGGTCCAGGCGGCGTTGCCGGGCGCCGCTCCGGACAAACTCGCGGAAGCCGAGGCGCGCTGGATCGAGACCATCCGCGCCGAAGCGAAAACGCAGCGCATGGCGATCAGCGAGACGCAGGCCACCATCCGCGCCGAGATCGCCAGCAATGACATCGTGCAGCGGTGGTGGCGGCCGCTCTACGCTTTCGAATTGACCTTCGAATGCGCCGCCTTGTGGAGCGTGCTGGTGCATGAATTCTGGACCGGGGACGTCGAGACCATCAACGCCATGATCGGGGCGACGGCGCTGTTCGTCACCTATTGGGGCTTCCGCTTCGGCGTGCTGGGCGTCTACATCAGCGGCCGCACCCGCGAGAAGGTTTGCGCGGCCACCGGGCAGGATGCGCCGGGCCTGCTGGAGAAGCTGGCCAAGGGCTTGCGGAAAAAGCCGGGGTAGGGCTCGTCTGGCCGAGCGGCCACGATCGCTGGCGCCGGGTGGTCCGGTTCATTTGTTCCATTGCCATCGTTCAGCCGTCATTCACAGTGATGCGGTTTGATATGGCGGGGGCGGCGCGCTGGCTGCCTGGCATGAATGACGGAGAGCACGTTGCGCCTGCTTGTCGTTGAAGATGATCCGGACCTCAATCGGCAGCTCACTGCCGCGTTGTCGGATGCCGGTTACGTGGTGGATCGCGCCTTCGATGGCGAGGAGGGGCATTTTCTCGGCGACAGTGAGCCCTACGACGCCGTGGTGCTCGATATCGGTCTGCCGAAGATGGACGGAATTTCCGTGCTGGAGGCCTGGCGGCGCAACAACCGGGTGATGCCGGTGCTGATCCTGACCGCGCGCGACCGCTGGAGCGACAAGGTGCAGGGGTTCGACGCCGGCGCGGACGACTACGTCGCCAAGCCGTTTCATATGGAGGAGGTGCTTGCGCGCATCCGCGCGCTGCTGCGCCGCTCCACCGGCCACGCCCAGAGCGAACTGACCTGCGGCCCGGTGGTGCTCGACACCCGCACCGGGCGGGTCAGCGTCAACGGCAACGCCATCAAGATGACGTCGCACGAGTATCGCCTGCTGGCTTACCTCATGCATCACGCCGGCCGCGTGGTGTCGCGCACCGAACTGGTGGAGCATCTCTACGATCAGGACTTCGATCGCGACTCCAACACCATCGAGGTGTTCGTCGGCCGCATCCGCAAGAAGCTCGAGGTCGACATCATCCAGACCGTGCGCGGGCTTGGCTATCTGCTGACGCCGCCGATCGATGCCAGATAGCCGCGCCGCGGACCCGCGCCCCAGCTCGCTCGCCACCCGTCTATTCGTGTCGGCGACGGTGTGGGTCGTGGTGGTGCTGCTGATCACTGGCGTCGTGTTGTCCTCTGTCTATCGCAGCGCCACCGAGCGTGCCTTCGATCGCCGCCTCAATCTCTACCTGCGGACGCTGGTGGCGGAAGTCGCGACGCCGGAAGAGAGCAGCGATCATCAATTCCAGTCGCTCGGCGAACCGCTGTTCGATCTGCCGCTGTCGGGCTGGTACTGGCAGATCATCCGTGAAGACACCGCCAAGCCGGAGCTTCGCGCCTCGCGGTCGCTGTGGGACAAAAAGCTGCCCAAGCTTGAGGATGAACATATCCCGCTGAGCGCCTCCGGCGTGCGGCAGGGTTATGTCGATGGTCCGGAGGGGCAGGACCTGCGCATGGTCGAGCGGCCGGTGGATCTCGGCGCCGACGGCAAATTCCTGGTGACGGTGGCGGGTGACGCCACCGAGATCTACGAGGAGACCCGCGCGTTCGACTACTATCTGTTCGGCACCTTCGCGGCGCTGACCATCGGGCTGTTGCTGACCACGGTGTTTCAGGTGCGGTTCGGCCTCGCGCCGCTGAAACGGATTTCCGACGCCATCGCCGACATCCGCTCCGGGCGGGCGGAGCGGCTTGAAGGCAGTTTCCCGGTCGAGATCGCGCCGCTGGCGCGCGAGACCAATGCGTTGATCGAGGCCAATCGCGAGATCGTCGAGCGCGCGCGCACCCACGTCGGCAATCTGGCGCACGCGGTGAAGACGCCGCTGTCGGTGATCGTCAACGAGGCGACGGCGCGCGGCGCTGATCCATTCGCGACCAAGATCCTTGAACAGGCGTCCGTGATGCGTGAGCAGGTCGCCCATCATCTGGAGCGCGCCCGCATCGCGGCACGCCCCACCATCGTCGCCACCGTCACCGAGGTCGAGCCGGTGATCGAGGCGCTCGGCCGCACCATGGAGAAAATCCATCGCGGCATCGACATCGAGGTGTCGGCGCCGGCGGCGGCGAAGTTTCGTGGCGAGCGGCAGGATTTCGAGGAGATGGTCGGCAATCTGGTCGACAATGCCTGCAAGTGGGCGAAGGCGCAGGTCTCGATCAAGGTGGACGTGCGGCCGACCACCGAACCGGACCGGCAGGCCATGTTGCATATCGTCGTCGATGACGACGGCAAGGGGCTGTCGCCCGACGAGCGCGCGCAGGTGTCGCGGCGCGGCAAGCGGCTCGACGAATCCAAGCCCGGCTCGGGGCTGGGCCTCTCCATCGTGGTCGATCTCGCGGCGCTCTACGGCGGCCGCCTGACCCTGGATGCCGCGCCGCTCGGCGGGCTGCGGGCCGAGCTGGTGCTGCCGGCGGCGTGAAAGCACGATCCCGAAAGGCGGGAGTGGCTTTCGGGTGGGGTGCTGCTTGCACGTCTCGTTCGTGTACGCGCGCCGGTTATCCTTTATCCTCAACGGGTTCTTAACGTGGCATCGGTTATGACAGCCGATGGGCGTCGGTTGCCGCCCGCGGACCCGTACGCATGGCCAAGACCACGACCGAGCGGCTGAGAGAGTATCTGGCGCAGCTTCCGCCCAAGGCGCAGGCTTTGCTGATGCGCGAGTTCGAGCGGGCGATCGAACGCGGCGAGGACGCCACCATGGCGACGCTGGTGCTGGAGGAATTGCGCCGCGTCGCGCGCAGCCCCGGCGACGACCTGACGGCGCGGGTCGAGGACCCGGCGCGGCTGGTGTTCCGTCCGCTGGACCCGTTTCTGGTCGATGGCAATGCAGCAATCCGGCCCGGGGAAATCCGTCGTGCTTCGCTGCTGCCGGTGTGGCAATGGCTGTGCCGGGAAGGCGTCCCTGACGCATGGCGTGCGTTCGAGGCGGCGCTGGCGCAACTGGGCGCGACCGCCTCGCCTTCAGACTGCAATCAGCCGGTGAATGCCTTTCAGGCCATTGCCGTTGAAACCATCGAGGGAATGATTGCCGGTGGGAGCGACAGCCGCCGCGCTCTGGGTCGGCTCGGCTCGCCGCAGGCGATCGAGGACCTTCCCGCGATCGCCGCGGTCCTCAAGGCGCGCGAGGCGCTGGACGCGCTTCACAACCGACTCCCGAGCACTCTGCGGGTGTTCGGCGAATCCCAGGTCGCCTCAGTCAACGGATCGCTGAAAAATCCTGTTCTTCAAACGCGGCAGGTGCTGCCCTTCGCGCTGTCGCTGGTGATGTCACGCCTGGTCGCGCCGTGGCAGGTGATCCGGCTGGCGATTTCCGCCGCCGCGTCCGATGACGAAATCCGCGTCGCGGCGACGCCGTTCGGCGTCGCAGTGACGATGGCGATCCATGATCTGACCCGGATCGCGGGCGGGCTGCGCGCCGACATCAAGCGCGGCAATTTCAACGACGTCCCTGATCGTCTCAAGACCGTC
>CAUJJN010000255.1 GCA_963204905.1 Pseudomonadota bacterium | reverse complement strand
ATCCGCACGTTGATGCCACGCGGCGCCGAAGCATTGATCCGGATGCGTCATCCGACCTGGGGCGTGATGCTTCCGGCGCCTTTCATTCCGGATCGCCGTGACATCGCCTTTCACAGTCTGTCGGAGTTCGTCATCGATCGCGTGATCGACGACTGGCACTATTTCATCGAACGCACCGGGCCGGTCGATCTCGCCATCAACCTCCCCGCCTCTTTCCTTCGCAATGACACCGCCGTCCGCGCACTGTGCCGCCGAATGCCGTCACACCCGGCGTTCGGCGGGTTGTTGATCGAACTCAAATGCGCCGAATTGATCGACGATCTCGATCACATCGTCGACGTCGTCCGACGCATCCGCTTTCACAATATCGCCGTTTCGATCAAAAGCATCGGCGCCGAATGGCCGGCCCTGATAGGGCGACAGGTGTTTCCGTTCGCCGAACTCAAAGTTGACCGCCAATTTGTCACCGGTTTCGGCAACGACCGTCTCAAGCAGACCGTTTGTCGCCGCATTATCGACCTCGCCGAGACTCATGGCGTACGCACCGTCGCCGAAGGGATCGAGAGCCGCGCCGATTTCGTCACCGCGCATGAACTGGGCTTCGACGTCGCGCAAGGCTTTCTGTTCGGCAAGGCCATGGCGACACAGAAATTCGCCCGCACCACGCTCACCCGGCCCGTGACGTTGCCTTAGCCCAACACCCAGTTTTGCAGTTCGTCATGACGCGCCAGCAGGCGCTTCGCCGTCGTGTAGGTCGGCACCTCGACCAATGCACCGTCAACCTCGACGCGGGCATCGCCGCGCTGCCGCGCCGCTTCGAACGCGGCAACGATGGCGCGGGCCCGCGTCAATTCTTTCGGGTTCGGCGTCATCACCTCGTTGATGATCGCTGGATGCAGAGGGTCGACCGTGCTCTTCGCCTTGTAGCCCAGCCGTCGCGCCCATCGCGTCTCGCGCTCGGCGCCGCCCGCATCGCTGAATGTATAGGGACAATCCACCGCGACAACGCCCGCCGCCACGCATTCCAGCAGGAAGCGCTGACGCGCATAGGCGAGTTCAAGACCATCCGGCTCGCGCTCCGCGCCCAGATCAGCAGCGAGATCCTCGGCCGCCATCAGGCAGGCGGTGACCCGCGTGCTGACACGCGCAATGGCACCGAGTTGCACCAGGCCACGCGCGAATTCGATGTTCGGCAGCAGCATGGTCGCGCCTTCGGGAAGACCGTAGTCGCGTTCGAACCGCGTCACCGCATCGGCGAGCTGAATCACATGCGCCGGCTCGGCGACCTTGGGCAACGCCACGATATCGGGCCGTGCGCGCATCACCGCCGCGAGATCGTCCATACCATCCTGATCGAGTGGATTGACGCGAACCGCGACCACCGCGCCTTGGGCGCGCCATTGCGGGTATAGTTCGCGGGCCAGTTCACGCGCCTTTGGCCGCAACGCCGGCGGGGTGAAATCCTCCAGCTCATGGATCAGGACGTCGGCCCCGCTCGCCGCCGCGCTCGCCAACATCGCCTCGTTGGCGCCTTCAAGAAACAGCCACGCCCTGCACAGCCGCACAGGACGGACACGGCGCGGCGTCATCGGTGGTGCACCTGTCTCATTCGAACTTCATGTCGACGCACTTCGATACGTCCGACCCCAGCCCCGAGGCGATGGTGATACAGCCGCGCACCTTCTGCGCGGTCGCATCGCTGGCCCAGATGGCATAGCCGCCCTGACCGAAGAACGAGTTGGTGTTGGGCGGCTCGGTCTCGGTCGCTTCGAACGAATAATGCGAATCCTGATCGAAGATGCGCGGCTTCTTCACGCAGCTGCCATCGGTCTGGACGTTAAGAATTTCCTTGTTGTTGCGAGTCATCGCCAGGCTGACCGTGCAGCGGAAATACTCGGACGTGCGGGTGTTGAAGAGATAAGCGTAGGATCGGCAAGTCGCGGTGTTCAGCTTGCCGGGCATCAGTCCGCGGCTGCACGAGACCCGCTGGTTGTTGCCGAGCTTGAACTGATCGTCGGCGCGCGCCGAACCGGCCAGCATGATGCCGCCCACCGCCAGCCAGATTGCCGCTTTCGCCACTCTTGCCATCCTCTGATCTCCCTTGCGCGGCGCCATGACGATCGCCCGTCAGAATCGGCGGCGAAGATAGCCGCGACCAGGCCGCCGGCAAAGCCTCGGCGCACCGGGAGACGCACCCACCACCAGGAAACTTGTCGTGATGCGGCAGCCATAGCATGATGCCCGCCTTGACCTTGTCAGCCGGGCTGCCCGGCCGTTCCGGTGGAGGCTTCGACATGATCCGATCCCTGATACTCGCCCTGCTTGCCACGACCGCAGCGTCGGCGCTGCCCGCATCGGCACAAGCACCGAAGCCCGTCCCGTGGGTGATTGCTCCCAATATCGGCTACGGTTACGACGCCCATTTCAGGACTTGGCAGTATCAGATGGGCACCAACAACGCCGGCGAGTTGTTCAAGGGCGCCAGGAAGGTGCCGAAGAACACGCTGTTCTTCATCGGCGCCAACGGCCAGCTCTACATGCGCAGCGGGCCGTTCCTTGACGGCAACGGCAGCTTCAGGTTCGGACCGAGTTGAGATGACACCGCGACCTCCGCCGCACCACCGAGCCTGCGGCATTGCGAGCTGCCTTAAGCAATCCGGAAGATCCTCAGGCAAGGACTGGAGGCCGTGTCACTTTGCTTCCTCGCGATGACGGCGACCAGGGATAGACCCGTTCAGAACGCCGCCGCCAGTTCGCGCGCGCCCGGTTTGGCGCTGTTGACGTCCATGCGCTCGTCGGTAATGGCGAGCAGCTTGGCCACGGTGTTGTGACGGATGGCCACCGGGTTGCGCTCGTACCCCGAACGCTGGAAGAAATTCGAGGTCGGCACCCGCTCGCGATAGCTCTGCGGCATCGTCACCATGTCGAAGCCGGTGCCGTCGCCGGTGAGATTCATCATCTCCAGCTCGGCAGCGGTGAGCGGCTTGTGATAGCCCTTGGCGCGCGCGAACAACACCGACGTCAAGAGCTTGTGGGTTTGCAGCAATGGCCCGACATCCATGTCGAGCACCAGCGCATGCACGCCCCAGCCGCGCGGCGTCGCGCCGAGCTTGGCGTGCTCGCTCCATGCGTTCGGCACCGAGCGCGCGAAGGTGAGCATCTTCCGGAATGCCGCGATCTTGTGCTCCATCGCCTGACGTTGCGGTCCGGAGAGCCGGGCGGCCCTGTCCTGCAATGCTTTCAGAATGCTGTTGCCCTGCTCCGCCACCAGGTTGAGCGTGTTGGTGGTGAGCAGTTGGTTGTAGCCCACTGCCGTCGAGATCGCTTTCGCGCCCGGCCGGCCAGAACTCAAGCCCGATTGCATATCGTGATTGCCGTTGCCGCCGGTCTCGAACGAATAGACCCGCACCGCCTGCTCGCGCGTCAGTCCCATCGCAATGGCGGTGCGCGCATAGGCGCGCTTGAATTCCATTTCATGCGCCGGGCGGGTCGGTACGAATTGATAATATTCGCGCGCCGCCTGAAGGAAATCCGCCACCACCGGAAGCGGTTTGCGTTCGCGCGGCTCGCCCTCGTCCGGCTCCGGATTGACCGGCCGCTTCGGCCCGTCATAAAGCGGCGGCTGGCTCAACACGTAGTCTTCCAGCCCAATCGACTGCCCGTTGCGGCGCTTGGCGAAGCGCGAGCGGCGCTTTTCCGCGATCGCCTCCCAATAGGCGCCGGCCTCCGCGTTAAAAGCTTCGCGCGCGGCGAGATAGATTTGCAGCTTCCGGCGATATTCGGCGATCGCCTGCGGACTAGCGGTCTGCGCGCGAGCGTTGGCAATGGCGGCCGGCAGCGGTCGCGGTTGCGCCCACGCGGTTCCGGCTGCGAGTCCGGTCGCAATCAGGCCCAGGCCAAAAAGACGAATCGTTATTGCGTGCATGAATCCGTTGTAGCAAGCGGACTATGAAGTCGGCATTAACAAGTCAGCAAGCAAGTTGCGGCGAACCGACCCGGCTCCGCGTGGAACTTACTTCCAGGCGAACACTGGCTGTTCCAGTTCGGCGACACGGGTGGCGCGCCCAGCCAGCACTTCGCGGAACTGGTAGATCAACGCGGCCGTCGGCGCGTGGATGAAATCACCGTCGTGGCTGAAGCGAATCACGCGCCGCTCGCTCTCGGGAATGCGCACGAAGTTGAAGGCGTCGTCCCGCTCGATCTGGGTCAGCGCGATGCGATGCACCGAGGCGACCTCGTCCGGATTGGGTGCGAGGCGCGCGGTGTCGTCCGCCCACATCACCACCGGCGTGATCAGATAGCCGGAGCGGGTCGGATAGTCGTCGAGCAGCCCGAGCACGGCATCCGGCTTGAGCTTGAGCCCGATTTCCTCGTCGAGTTCGCGCAGCGCCGCCTCCACCGGCGTTTCACCCGGATCGCAGCGCCCGCCCGGCGGCGCCCACTGGTTGCTATGCGCCCGCAGGCTGGCGGCCCGCAGAGTGAGCAGCAAAGCGGTGCCTTCGGCCCCATCACCGACCCGGGCCAGCGTGATGGCC
>CAUJJN010000254.1 GCA_963204905.1 Pseudomonadota bacterium | reverse complement strand
CGACAACAGAAGGTGTTCGAGCGTCGCGTATTGATGGTGACGCTCGTTCGCGATCGCGAGCGCCCGATGCAGTGACTGTTCAAGGCTCTGGGAAAAAGTTGGCATTCGCGTCCTCTATGGCCCCCGGCCATCATGATGGTCGCTGCCCGATCAAGCAACAACAACCTTTTAGAATATATAGGCAGGCAGTTCGCCAGCGGAAGGCCGGTTCCGCAGTCCGTCGTCGGTGCGACATTCGGCAACACGCCGATTCGATCCCGGTTTTCCGCGACGATGGTGCGGTCCGGGAAACTCTCGTCCCGGCTCCCTGCACAAGCGCCCTACTATCGGATTCAAATGCCGGCCAGGCCGGACAGATCATCCAGCCCCATGAAGATCGGCCAGGACAGCAGGACGGGCCGCGGCATGTTGACCGGGCCTATTTCTTCTCCATCACGCATTGCAGCGGATGCTGGTGCTTGCGCGCGAAATCCATCACCTGCGTGACCTTGGTTTCAGCGATCTCGTAAGTAAAGACGCCACATTCGCCAATACCATGATGGTGGACGTGGAGCATGATCTTCGTCGCCGCTTCGGCATCCTTCTGGAAGAACCGCTCCAGAACGTGAACCACGAACTCCATCGGCGTGTAATCGTCGTTGAGGATCAGGACCCGGTAGAGGTTGGGCCGCTTCGCCTTCGGCTTGACCTTGGTGATGACCGAGGTGGTGGGACCGCCGGTCTGGCCCCGGCCGCCGTTGCCCTGGTCATCGCCCATACGCGGCGCATCGGCTTCGGCAGGTGGCGTGGACATCTCAACGTATGAAAACAGGTTCGACATGATCTGGATTGATTATCGTCTCGGTCGTTAGGTCAAAAGTGCCGCAAGCCCGGCCAATCGCACGTCCCCCGGGATCAAGGGCCGTGCTTCGGCAGCATCCGATCCCGCATCCATCGGTGTTGGCGGGACCGGCCCGTGCAACCGCTCGCCGTGCCAATATGGGTCGGCGCGGATACCGCCGCAAGTCGGCCGAAGCCGCACCCCCTGCCCGCATGTCTGGCCTGCGGATTCATAAAGGTTAATCGAAACTGACCGATTCGTCCGAATTCCCGGCCACCGTATTCATCAGCCATTGACGCTGAAACCAGCCGATCGGTCATTCCTCCGCATTTATCCGGCTATTTACCTGATTTCTCAGGACGGCTTTACCACCTGTTTAGTCGGCCGCGCGGAAATGGGGCCACAATCCATATTCTGGTGACCGCCATGTTCGGTAAATCGTTGTTGAATTCTGTAAGGCACGCCGCGGCCAGTTTGATACGCGCGGATCGCGGCAATGTCGCGATGATGTTCGCCATTGCCCTCGTCCCCATGTTCGGGATCATCGGAACGGCGATCGACTACAGTCGCGCCGTCGCCGCCCGCACTGCCATGCAGGCCGCCCTCGATACCGTGGCGCTGATGGTGTCGAAGGACGCCCAGGCCAATCCATCGATGACCTCTGCCCAAGCCACCACCGCAGCGCAGAAATATTTCAACGCCCTCTACAAGGAAGGCGGCACCACCGACGTCGTCATCACCGCGACCTATACGCCGAACAGTGGCAAAGGCTCTGCGGTGCAAGTCAACGGCAGCGCATCGGTAGCCACCGATTTCCTGCGCTATGCCGGATATGTCGACATGGATATCGGCACCAGTTCGACGACGAAATGGGGCAACACCCGCAAGCGTGTCGCGATGGTGCTGGATAACACCGGATCAATGTCCGACAACGGCAAAATGACGAAGATGAAGGCCGCGGCGACGGACATGGTCACGCAACTCGCGGCGCTCGCCAAGACTCCGGGAGACGTTTACGTCTCGTTGGTCCCGTTCGCGAAGAACGTCAATCTCGGCGCCGACTTCGACAAGCGCTACATCAAGTGGAGCAGCCCGGCCGGAACGTCGAATCCCGATACCTGGGATGAGAACAACGGCACGTGCAGCGTCGGCAGTTCATCGACCAAGACAAGCTGTCTTTCGCAAAACGCCTGCAGCATCCCAGGCTATACGAGCAAGAACTCCTGCCAGTCCGCAGGCGTGTGCTCGAACACCCAGTACACCAGCCAGAGCAGCTGCACCGGCGCCGGGACGTGTTCGAAACCGCAATACACCAGCAAAAGCAGCTGCCAGTCGAACAGCGGCACCTGGACTGCCAACACCTGGACGACCGGCTCGTGGGGCAAGGGATACACAACTTGGACCCCGTCGGACCATAGCAAGTGGAACGGCTGCGTGATGGACCGCGACCAGGACTACGACATCGCCAACACAGCGCCAGTTCCGGGCGACACCAGTGACGTGTCGACGCTGTTCCCGGCCCAGGAGTATACGCAGGGCTCGACCAACTACTGCAAATCAAGCAGCAACACCTATCTGCAGCCGATCATTCCGATGACGGACTTGCAGGCCAACGGCGGCTCGGGATTGACCAAGCTCACGACCGCCATCAACAACATGGATCCGACCGGCGGCACCAACCAGGCCATCGGCATCGCATGGGGCTGGCAATCCCTGAACACCACAAATGCACCGATCCCTGCGCCCTCGAAAGACCCGAACTACACCTATCAGGATTACATGGTCATCCTGTCCGATGGTTTGAACACGCAGAACCGTTGGCCATCCTACGGCAACGGCTCTTCGCAATACACCTGCAACGGACAGCCCTGCATCGATGCTCGGCAGAAGAAGCTGTGTGATGCGATCAAGGCCAACAACATCACGGTATTCACCATTCAGGTGAACATCAACAAAGCCGATCCGACTTCATCGATCCTCCAGAGCTGCGCGAGCTCGGGCTCCGGTACGTTCCAAGAGATCACCTCGCCGAACGATATCGCCGGCGCGTTCGCCAACATCCTGCTTCAGATCACCCGGCTGCAAATCTCGCACTGAGGCGCAGCCGCGATCTCCACGAAAAAAGCCCGGTCGCAAGACCGGGCTTTTTGTATTCAGCGAAGGAAGAAATCGTGTCTTAGCGAACCGATACCGGCGCCAGTTTTCCGATCAAACCTTCGAACGGCTTGAACGTCTGCTTCGCGAGTTCGACGTAGAGGCCACCGATCTTCTGCGACTCGGCAACGAAGGTCTCATAGCTGGCCTTGGCGTACTCGGTCTGAACTTCGAGCGCCTTGTCCAGCGACTTGGAAGCAACCAGCTTCTCGAAGAACGCGCTGCCATCTTCGAACGACTTCTTCGAATAGTCGCCGAACGCAGTCACGATCGCCTGCATGGTGTGCTGGACGTCATTGGCGGACGACACCGCGTTTTCGAATTGCTCTTTGCCGTAGTTCTGCAGTTCTTCAACCTTGACCATGGGGGCCATCCTTCATCGGGTGCGGGGGGAGGAAAATCTTGGAGCATCGCCGGCACAAGCAAGGCGACGCGGCCATAACCATTACATTATCGCATTGCACAATTATGTCAATGAAATTGATGCAATGCACAATCACATCAATCCCTCGGCCCGCCCGGGTGGAAGCGTCAGAGCGACAGCCCTGTTTGGGATAATGTCTCGACGGCAATGGGGTTCGGTCGAAAACGCATCAGTCCGGCAAGGGTTATTTAACCTTTTCGAAACCCCATCCCCTTACCCTGTTTCGATATTCGTTGCGGTCTGGCGTAAGCTCCAAAAGCTACGTAAATGCAGGCTCTTAGCCGATCAATGAACCAGCGATGGATCGGCGCGGAGCCAGCGGTGCGTCGGCCGCTGATCGGGGATTGGTCGCCGGCCGGCCGGGCATAATTTGGCCTCACGGATCGGTGATTGAGATGACAATCTGACGGGGACGTCCATGCTTCGCACCTCAGCCTCTTCGCGTACCCTGCGGGTTTGCGTTCTCGGATTGGCTACCATCACCGCCGCCGTCATCTTCACCACCGACACCGCCGACGCGCGGCGACGCCATCGTCATCACCGCCATCACGCCGTTCAGCAGAGTTACAACCCGGCCTTCGCTTCGATCATCATCGACGCCAATTCAGGTGCGACGCTGACCGCAACCAACGCCGACGGCCTCCGCTTCCCCGCCTCGCTCACCAAGATCATGACGTTGTATCTTTTGTTCGAGCGCCTCGAAGCCGGAAAGATCAGCCTCAACTCCGAAATGCCGGTCTCCGCACACGCCGCCTCGCAAGCGCCGACCAAACTCGGCCTGCGTCCCGGCCAGAGCATTCGCGTCGAGGACGCGATCAAGGGCCTCGTCACCCGTTCCGCCAACGACGCGGCCGTGGTGATCGCCGAATTCCTCGGCGGCGACGAGGATGACTTCGCCAAGATGATGACGCGCAAGGCGCGCTCGCTTGGGATGACCCGCACCGTTTATCGCAACGCATCGGGCCTGCCGAATGAAGACCAGGTCACCACGGCGCGTGACCAGTCGACGCTGGGGCGCGCCATCCAGGAGCGCTTCCCGCGCTACTATCGGTTCTTCGCCACCGCGTCGTTCAACTATCGCGGCCGCAACATTCGCAACCACAACCACCTGCTCGGCAAGGTCGATGGCGTGGACGGCATCAAGACCGGCTATACCCGCGCTTCCGGCTTCAATCTGGTCACCAACCTGCGCCGCGGCAACCGTCATCTTGTCGGCGTGGTGATGGGCGGCCGCAGCGGCGGCTCGCGCGACGCCATCATGCGTAACCTGCTCGCCGAGAACATCGAGAAGGCCGCGGGCCGCCGCACCGTGGCCGCCATCGTCGAACGCAACTCGTCCGAGGCCAATGCCGCCGTCGCCGAGGAAGCCGCCCGATCGCGTCCCGCCGCGCCGGTTCAGGTGCAAGGCGCCATTCAGGTCGCCGCCGACACGCCGCCGCCGCTGCCGCCCTCGCGTCCGACGGTCATGGCCGGGCCGGTTCCGAAGGCCCCCATCGAAACCGCGCCGGTCGCACCCGCCCCCCTCACCAATGGCGTTATCGAAAGCAGGGCGATCGCCAGCATCCCGGGCTCGACCGAACCGATGACGCCGGTGCGGGTGAGAACCGTGCAGGGGCGCTCCGGACAGATCAAAGTCGCCTCCGCCGGCCCGACGCCGCTTGCCGCCGTGGCAAACGACACCGACATCTCCGGATCGGTCAACGCCCGCGAATTGCCGGTGCAGCCGCCGAACCACGGCACCGGACGGGGCATTCTCGGCGTTTTGCCGGCCTCCAGCCTCGCGGCCCCGGTCGAACGCTCGGTCCAGCAGGCGGCTGTCGACACATCGCGCACCGCTCCGCAGACGGTGCAGAATCACGGCGCGATCAAGCCGGCCGCCGCCATCGCGCATAGCGGCTGGATCGTGCAAGTCGGCGCGCTGGAAACCGAAAGCCAGGCGCGCCAGCGGCTGGAAGCGGCGCGCGATCATGCCAACGGCATGTTGGGCAAGGCCGATCCCTTCACCGAGACCGTGGTGACGCGAGGCGACAAGAGGCTCTATCGCGCCCGCTTCGCCGGTCTTGAGCGCGATCAGGCCGAAGCCGTCTGCAAACGGCTGAAGCGCTCCGAGATTTCCTGCATCACCATCCGCAACTGATAATTTGGGTATCCACGGCGGACGCCAAGCAAAGAGCCTCGCTTCCAATGAAGCGGGGCTCTTTCGTTTTCGACCGAAGGATTTCCTCGCGCGCCGGACATCGCCGGTCAGTCAATAAACATATCAATCGGCGGCGCTGAAAACCTCCCGTCAAGGATTTGCCGATACATTTACCATACGAGCTGACAACGCCGGGCAACGGCGGGCGGCGGGGCATCGAACGGACGGCAGGATGACGCACGGTTTGTGGCGTTGATTTGCGTTGCCGGAGTTAGTTGCGATGCGTGCGAAGCAGAGTGTCCTTGGCCTCATTGACCCGA
>CAUJJN010000253.1 GCA_963204905.1 Pseudomonadota bacterium | reverse complement strand
CCGACACCACCGTCGCGCTGGAGCGCGGCCGGGTGATTCATCAAGGCCCCTCGCGCGCGCTGCGCGACGACCTCGACCTGCGCCGCAAGGTGCTGTGGCTTTAATTTGGAATATGCAGAAAATGTCGGAGCCGAAAACTGTCGCCATTATCGGAACGGGCCTGATCGGCTGCGCCTGGGCCGCGATCTTCGCGCGCGCCGGATGGCAGGTGCGGCTGACCGATCCGCACGCGCCGACGCTCGACGCCGCGACGCAGCGCATCGCCGACGAGTTGCGCGGACTGGCGCGGCATGGGCTGTGCGACGACCCCGAGGGCGCGGCGCAGCGGCTGACGGTGGCGCGCGATTTGGCGGACGCGGTCGCCGGCGTTTCCTTCGTGCAGGAGAACGGCCCGGAGAAGGTCGAGGACAAGATCGCGATCTTCACCGAGCTGGACCGCCTCGCGCCGGCGGACGCGATCCTCGCCTCCTCCACCTCCGCCATCGTCGCCTCGCGCTTCACCGAAAGCCTGCCGGGCCGCGCGCGCTGTCTGGTCGGACATCCGGTCAACCCGCCGCATCTGGTGCCGCTGGTCGAACTGTGCGGCGCGCCGTGGACCTCGCCCGACACCATCGCACGCGCGCGAGAGATCTATCTCGCCATCGGTCAGGTGCCGGTGACGGTCAATCGCGAGATCAACGGTTTCGTGCTGAATCGTTTGCAGGGCGCGCTGCTGGCGGAAGCGTTCCGGCTGGTGGGCGAGGGTTATATCTCGGCGCAAGACCTCGATCACACTGTCAAGGATGGCCTCGGCCTGCGCTGGTCGTTTCTTGGTCCGATGGAAACCATCGAACTCAACGCGCCGGGCGGCATCGCCGATTACTGCGCGCGCTACACCGGTTTCTATAAGGAACTGGCGCAAGGCGCGGCCGGTCCTTCCGTCTATGAAAGCCCGAACGTCGACCGGGTGATCGCCGCATGGCCGCATCAGGCCACGCCCGACCGCCTCGCGGCGCTGACGCGACGGCGCAACGAACGCCTCGCGGCGCTGGCCGCGCACAAGCAGAAACAAGCCGCGAGTGAAACGTGAGCGCGGTGCGTATCATTTCGATCAAGCAAGGAAGTCTGTCATGAGTCGTAAAGTCATCATCACCTGCGCTGTCACCGGCGCGATCCACACGCCGTCGATGTCGAAGGCCCTGCCGGTGACGCCGCAGGAGATCGCGGATGCCGCCATCGGCGCGGCGGAGGCGGGCGCCGCCATCGTGCATCTGCACGCACGCAATGTCGAAACGGGGCAGCCGGACCAGTCGCCGGAAGCCTTCGCGCCGTTCCTGAAGATCATCAAGCAGCGCTCCAACTGCGTGGTGAACCTCACCACCGGCGGCTCGCCCACCATGATGGTGGAGGAGCGCGTGCGTCCCGCCGCCGTGTATCAGCCGGAGGTCGCGTCCCTCAACATGGGCTCGATGAATTTCGGCCTGTTCGGGATGCTCAACCGCTTCAAGGATTTCAAGCACGACTGGGAGCGCAAGCACCTCGAGAACAAGGACATCGTGTTCCGCAACACTTTCAAGGATATCGAATTCGTGCTGCGCACGCTGTCGGAATCCGGCACGCGCTTCGAGTTCGAATGCTACGACACCGCGCATCTGCACAACCTCAATTACTTCCTGATGGAAGGTCTGGTGAAGCCGCCGCTGTTCGTGCAGACGGTGTTCGGCCTGCAAGGCGGCATCGGCGCGCATCCCGACGAGGTGATGCACATGAAGCGCACCGCGGACCGGCTGTTCGGCGACAAGTATCGCTGGTCGGTGCTGGGCGCGGGCCGCAATCAACTGCCGATCGCGGCGATGGCGGCGGCGATGGGCGGCAACGTCCGCGTCGGCCTCGAGGACTCGCTGTGGGGCGGGCCGGGGCGTCTGGCGGAGTCGAATGCCGAACAGGTCCGCGCGGTGCGCAAGATCATCGAAGGGCTCGGGCTGGAAGTCGCGACACCTGATGAGGCGCGCGAGATCCTGCACCTCAAGGGCGGCGATACGCTGAAGGTGTGAGGCGAGCTAACGTTTCATTTTTGACGTCCGCGTTTCGACGTCGGCATCCCAATTCGTCATGGCCGGGCATAGCCGTTCGGAGAACGGCGTTGCTTTGCTCGCCTATGTCCCGGCCATCCACGTCTTTAGGCCCCTTCCGTCATTGCGAGGAGCGCAAGCGACGAAGCAATCCAGGTCTTGCTCCGTGGCTTTCTGGATTGCTTCGCGCCGCTCGCAATGACGGAGAGAAATGAGGTCGCAAGACGCCTCAACAATCTCGGCGTCGTCCCGCGCAGGCGGGGACGACGATGTTCGTGGGGCAGCCATCGCATTGACGATGGCGTGCCCTCACCCCCGCAATGCCGCCAGCGTCTGCTCCGGCTGCTCCAGCATCATCATGTGGCCCGCGCCGGGCAGCACCACGGTGCGCGCGTCCGCGAGCGCCGCGCCGAGCGCCTTGCCGGATTTCAGCGGGGTCATCATGTCGCGTTCGCCGAGGATCAGCGTCACCGGCACCTTGATCTTTGCCGCCGCGTCCAGCGCGCCCTGATAGGCGTTGCAGGCGTTGAGGTCGGTGAACAGCACGTCGCGCGCGGTGGTCTTCAGCACGCGCTGCGCGCCGCCATGCATCCAAAGGCCGGGCAGCGGACAGCCGCCGAGTTCGGCGCGGAAGCCGAGGCCCCAGATCGACACCATATCGATGGCGCCCTGATCGTTGTCCCGGGCGTTCTGCAACAACTCCGGACCGACCGCCATCGCTGACGACGTGCCGAGCAGGCCGAGCCGGGTCACCTTGTCCGGATGCCGCGCGGCGGTCTCGATCGCGATCAATGATCCCATCGAATGACCGATCAGCCACGCGTCCTTCGCGCCGGCCGCAGTGATCAGCGCCGCGGTCCAGTCCGCCAGCTCCGCGATGCTGCCGAGCGGTGTGCCGCCGGAATGGCCGTGGCCCGGCAGGTCGGGCGCCAGCAGATTGTAGCCGTGATGCGCGAACCAGCGGCTGTGCAGCGACCAGGTCGATGAATCGAAGCCCGCGCCGTGCAGCATCACCACGGTCGGCAGCGCGGCGTCGAAGTCGCGGCCGCCGCAGGCGATGAAGGTGTCGATGCCGTTGACCTTGAGCTGCATGGCTTAAACCTTCTGCGAGATGCGGAGCGCCTGGCCGAGATCGTCGAGGATATCCTGCGCCGCCTCGATGCCGACCGACAGCCGCACCATTTCCTCGCCGATGCCGGCGGCCTTGAGTTGCGCGGCGTCCATCTGCTGATGCGTGGTGCTGCCGGGATGGATCACCAAGGTCTTGGCGTCGCCGACGTTGGCGAGATGGCTGATCATGCGCAGTGTTTCGAGGAATTTCTTGCCGGCGGCGCGGCCGCCCTTGATGCCGAACGAGATGATCGAACCCGCGCCCTTCGGCAGCAGCGTTTTCGCCAGTTCGTGATCGGGATGGTTGTCCAGCGAGGGATGCAGCACCCAGTCCACCGCCTTGTTGGCGGTGAGGAAGTCGAGCACCGCCCTGGTGTTCGCCATGTGGCGGTCCATGCGCGGGCCGAGCGTCTCGATGCCTTGCAGGATCTGGAAGGCGTTGGTCGGCGACAGGCACGCGCCGAAATCGCGCAGGCCTTCGGTGCGCGCGCGCATCATGAAGGCGATAGGGC
>CAUJJN010000252.1 GCA_963204905.1 Pseudomonadota bacterium | reverse complement strand
GGCGCCTACTTCCTTGCCGAGGGCGTGACCACCATCATGTATGCGCTCGAGCATCGTCGCGAACTGTCGCGGCGTTGGGGCTGGATGCTGACCGCCGGCATCATGGATATCATCGTCGCGGCCATTATCGTTGCCGGCTTGCCCGGCTCCGCACTATGGGCGATCGGCTTGCTGGTCGGCATCAACCTGCTGTTCGGCGGCGCAACGCTGATCGGCGTGGCGCTCGCCGCGCGAGACAAGTAACCCGAGCGGTCAGCAGCCGCGGCAGATGCTCTTGAGCTTGCGGTCGAGCGCGGCGTCCTCGCGCGCGATCGGATCGTTGGACCTGTTCAGATTTCTCTCCGAAGGCACGTCCTCGCGGCGGGGCTGACGATGCCCCACTGGCGCGTTCGGGACCGCGGTGTTGATTCCGGGCGAGCCCGCGCTCGTCCCGCTCTGCGCCATCGCCTCCGGCGCGGCCATCATCAGCAGCAAGGCCGTCGTCGCAATCCACTTTTTCATATCGGCCTCCACAGGTTTGCCATCGATCACACTGAAGCGGATTCGAGACCGCCGCGCTACAGAGTGTCGCGCCCTGGCCGATTTTCACCTGACGCCCCGGATCATGCGCCTGCATCGATCAGAAGCGATGCCAAGAGCTGAAACGCCTTAACGGGAACGCTCCGGCACTTCGATCGTTCCGCAATTGCGCCGGCCCTGCGCCGCGCAATCGAGCCCCTTGCGCACGTCCGCCATCGTCATCAGCAGCCACGCCCCGGCGGCCACCAGCACGATGAAAAAACCGAGCAGCACCGCGTTCTCGATTGTCCGGTTGCCGTCGTCGTCGGGCGGCTCCTGCTTCGTCATCGGAGCGGCCCCTCAGGTCCGTGGCGGATAGACGTGCAGGCCGCCGCAGAAGTCGGTGACCTGATAGTCCGCAGCGGTATCGTCGCGACGCGCGAGATAGCTCGGACCGACCGGCGCCTTGCCGAAACCGCCCGGGATATCCAGCACGAATTCCGGCTGGCACAGCCCGGAGACCCGGCCGCGCAGCTCCCGCATCAGTTGCTGGCCCTTATCCAGCGTCGCGCGCAGATGCGCCGTCCCCGGAGCGAGATCGCCGTGATGCAGGTAGTACGGCTTGATCCGGCATTCGACGAAAGCCCGCATCAGGGCCTCGAGCGCCGGCGCGTTGTCGTTGACGCCGGCGAGCAGCACCGACTGGCTCACCATCGGAATGCCGGCATCGACGATCCGCGCGCAGGCGTCCCGGGCGGCGTCGGAAAATTCGCGCGCATGGTTGGCATGAACCGCGAGCCACGTCGTCGCGCCGGAGACACGCAACGCCGCAACCATCTCGGCGCTGACACGCGTGGGGTCGGCCATCGGCACGCGGCTATGGATGCGGATGATCCTGACATGATCGATGGCGGCGAGATCGGCCATCACCTCGGCGATGCGCCGCGGCGACAGCATCAGCGGATCGCCGCCGGTCAGGATCACTTCCCAGATCTCGGGATGCGCGCGGATGTAATCGAGCGCGGCCCCGTAGACGTCCGGCGTCAGCGCATTGTCCTTGCCCGGCCCCACCATCTCGCGGCGGAAACAGAAGCGGCAATACACCGCGCAGACATGCACCAGCTTGAACAGCACGCGGTCCGGATAGCGATGGACGATGCCCTCCACCGGCGAGCGCGCATTGTCGCCGATCGGATCGACATTCTCGACCGGCAGGCTGTCCAGTTCCTTCACGTCTGGGACGTACTGAAGTGCGATCGGGTCCGTGGGATCGTTCGGGTCGATCAGGGCGGCGACGTCCGGCGTCAGCGCCACCGCGTAGCGCGCCGCGACATTCTCCAGATCAGGCAGCGCCGATGCAGGGACCAGTCCCTGCGAAACAAGTTGTCGCGGCTGGCGCAGCGTGGTGGACACTTTCTCGTTCATGCGCTGCCCGCCGGTGGCGTCCACACCACCTGATCGATCCGTTGCGCGCCGGACGCCAGCATCACCAGCCGATCGAAACCGAGCGCCACGCCGCTTGCTTGCGGCATTGATTGAAGCGCGGCAAGGAAATCCTCGTCGAGCGGATAGCGTTCGCCGTAAAGCCGTTCCTTGTCGTCCATCGCCAGTTCGAACCGCCGCCGCTGCTCGGTCGCGTCAGTCAGTTCGCCGAACCCGTTGGCGAGTTCGACCCCGCAGGCATAGATCTCGAAGCGTTCCGACACCCGCGGATCCGATGGTTTTGGACGCGCCAGCGCCGATTCCGGCGCGGGATATTCATAAAGCACCGTCGGCCGGCCCTCCCCGAGACGCGGCTCGACATGCTCGACCAGAATTTTGCTGAAGATATCGGACCACGTATCGTCGTCCGCGACGGTCACCTTGCCGCACGCCGCCTCGGCCAGCGCGCCGCGACGACCTGCATCACCGTCGATGGTCGCCAACAGATCGACCCCAGCGAACCGTTCGAACGCCTCCGCCACGCTCAACCGCTCCGCTTCCGCGAAGGGATCGGCGCGGCGCCCTCGAAAAGCGAAGGCGCGCGAGCGTGCGGTGTCCGCCGCCAGTGCAATCAGCGCCAGAGTGTCCGCTATGACGGACTCGTAAGGCTCATCGGCACGATACCATTCCAGCATGGTGAATTCCGGCAGATGCCGGTCGCCGCGCTCGCGATCGCGGAACACGCGGGCGAACTCCACGATCCGCTGTTCGCCCGCCGCGAGCAATTTCTTGCAGGCGAATTCGGGCGAGGTGCGCAGGTATCGCGGCATCGTTTCTCCGTCCGGGCCGAGCAGCGCGGTGCGCGGCGCGTGCAGGTGGGTTTCATTGCCGGGCGAGACCTGAAGCACCCCGGTTTCGACCTCGACAAATTCCGCTGCCGCAAACCAGTTGCGGCACGCCGCGGTGATGGCGTTGCGCGCCATCAGAAAGGGCCTGCGATCCTGATGGCGATCGCGGTCCCACCATGGCGAGGGAAGACTGGCGGATCTCATAATCGCCCGCCGGCGTGCGGTGCAAATGTTCGGGCCAGCTCCCCGGAGCCATTTCGCGACGAAGCTCCAGATTTTCGCCGTGACGCGTTTTCCTGACGCGAACCGGTTTCCGCGTCGCTTGAAAACGCTCTGGCGTCAGCGGCCCAAATCAGTATGTTGCAGCCCGAAACCGCTTCGCCACCGGAACTAGAGTGTCCGGATCGGCCCCGAACCCGAACGCTAGGAATATTTTCTGTGAGAGTCATCGCCAGTTCTATCCGCAAGGGCAATGTGATCGAGCAAAACGGCCAGCTCTATGTGGTCCTGTCCGCCGAAAACATCCATCCCGGCAAGGGCACGCCGGTCAGTCAGATCGAAATGCGCCGAATCAGCGACGGCGTAAAGATATCCGAACGCTACAAGACCACGGACCAGGTCGAACGCGCCACCATCGAGGATCGGAACTACAACTTCCTCTATGAGGATGGCGACGGCTTTCACTTCATGAATGCCGAGACCTACGATCAGGTTCAGGTGCCGAAGGACGTGATCGGCAACTCCGCGCCGTACCTTCAGGAAAACATGACGGTGAAGCTGTCGATGCACGACGTGGTGCCGGTTGCCATCACCCTGCCGCAGCGCGTGACGCTCGAAGTCGTCGAGACCGAGCCGGTGACCAAGGGCCAGACTGCGTCGTCATCCTACAAGCCGGCCATGTTGTCGAACGGCGTCCGCTCGGCGGTTCCTCCGCATGTCGGCGTCGGAACACGGATCGTGGTGCTGACTGAAGACGGCTCCTACGTCGAGCGCGCCAAGGATTGATCTGGAAAGGATTGATCTGGAATTGACCCGGGATTGATCTCATCCATGGCTTGAGGGCCCGCGGGAGCCGAACGATTGCGAAACACCTTCTCACGTTGCGCTGACATCATCTCTGGAAGGCGATGCCTCTCAGCGCTCGTGAGTCTGGTCTGCCTCGCCGTTCCCGCGAGCGCCGAGGAATTCAAGACTCCGGCGGTTTCGGCGGTCCACGTCGAATGGCGTGCGGCGCTGGACCAGTTCAAGTCCGAAATCGCCGCGCACCCCGAACTGGCTGGCCGTTTCACCTTCACCAGCCGTCGCCGGCTCTCATCGTCCGATCCCCGCGTGATGCCGGCGTTCGAGCAGTTGAACGCGATCACCTCGCCGCTGTTTTCCGGCATCAGTCGCAGCCCGATCCCTGTGCTGTTGCCGTTTGACGCCGCCGGCTACCTGAAGGATCAGGATGGCGGCGCACCGGACAGCATCGTCCTCTCGCGTTACCAGTCAGGGTTCGGCAAGGCTGAAATGTTCGTCGCGGGCGGCGCCGGCTACGACGCTCTGTTCAGCCTGCCGCGCGCCTCTGATGGCGGTACGCCGGAGCGGGTCTACGCCAAGCCGGTTGAAGTGCA
>CAUJJN010000251.1 GCA_963204905.1 Pseudomonadota bacterium | reverse complement strand
ATAACCAGCGATCCTCTTTGTCAGCATCTCGTTGTCAGCATCTGCACCCAGAGGCGAATCCAGGCTGTCTTTTATCAAACAGCCCTCCCTTGCGCCCCATTGCGGTGGCGATGGTCCATCACGAAGCGTTGAGATGCGCTGCACGACACGGTGACCGGTCGAGTCTCCGGACAGCTTTGAGCCGGCATCCTGAAATACCTTCAATTTGGGCAAAAGTCACCGCATCAGCCCGAGCGCATCGTTGAAAAAAGTCGGGCCGCCGAAATTACCAGATTTCAATGCCAGCAGAATGTCGCCATGGCGCCCACCGACCGACCGTAACACCGGCACGCCCGGCGCGATTTCCGGGCCGACCAGGAACCCGGGCAGTCCAAGCCGGTCCACTGCCGCGCCCGAAGTTTCACCCCCGGCGACCACCAACCGCCGGACGCCAGCCAGCACCAGCGCTTCCGCAATGGCGGCCATTGCCTGCTCGATGGCGTGGCCGGCGGCCTCGCGGCCATGACGACCTTGCACGACGGCAACCTGCTCCGCCGATGCGCTGCTGGCGATCAGCACCGGCCCTTGTCCGATCCGCTCAAGCGCCCAGCCGATGGCATCGTCAACCTCATCGGAACCGGCAACCAATCGTTCTGCGTCGAGCCGCAGCACCGGCATGACCTTCTCCGCCTCGGCGATCTGTCCCAGGGTGGCCTGCGAACAGCTTCCCGCAAGGCAGGCTGCGGCGCCGCCAACCTCGCGTTGCGAGGCTCCCGCCGCGACTTCCAACGCGAGAACCCGGCCCGTCACCAGCAGCCCCCGCGCCAGTCCAAGTCCGAGACCGGACGCCCCGACGGACAGGCGGTGATCCAGCGCCACTCGTCCAATCGTCTCCAGATTCGTATCGAACACTGCGTCGACAATGGCGGCGCGAACGCCCTCGCCTGCCATCCTCGCCAGTCGTTCACGGATGGCGTCGACGCCACGCGCGACCGTCGCCAGATCGACGAGGCCGATCCAGGAACGGCTCTGCTGTCCCAAAACGCGCACCAGATTGGCGTCATGCATCGGATTGAGCGGATGATCCTTCAACGGGCTTTCGTTGAGCGGTATCGCGCCGACGAACAGATTGCCCTGATAGACCGTGCGTCCTGTGCCAGGAAACGCCGGCGTCACCAACACCATGGCGTCACCGGCGTCTTCCTGCAGCGCGTCCATTACCGGGCCGATGTTGCCGGCGTCAGTGGAATCGAAGGTCGAGCAAATCTTGAACAACACATGCGCCGCGCCGCGTCCGCGCAGCCATCGTTCGGCGGCGCGCGAGGCGGCAATTGCATCGGCAGCGGCGATGGAGCGGCTTTTCAACGACACCACCACCGCGTCAACCTCCGGCAGTGGAAAGTCGTCGGCGGGCACGCCGATGGTCTGCACGGTGCGCAAGCCACAGCGCGTCAGCGTGTTGGCGAGGTCCGACGCGCCGGTGTAGTCGTCGGCGATGCAGCCCAGCGCCAGCGTCACGACTTCGCTCCGCGCGGTTTCGCGTAGGGCGCGAACCAGCCGAGGCCATCCTCGGTCTTGCCGCGCGGGCGATATTCGCAGCCGACGAAGCCGCGATAGCCGAGCCGGTCCAGTTCATCGAACAGGAACGGGTAGTTCAACTCCTCGCTACCCGGCTCGTTGCGCGACGGCACGCTGGCGATCTGGATGTGGCCGATCATCGGCATCATCTCGCGCAGCCGCATCGTCACGTCGCCGTGGACGATCTGGCAGTGGTAGATGTCGAACTGTAATTTCAGGTTCGGATGATCCAATTCCGCGACTAAGTCGCGTGCGAAACCAAAGTCGTTGAGGAAATAGCCCGGCACATCGCGCGGATTGATCGGCTCGATCACGGTATCGATGCGATGACGGCCGAGTTCTTCCGCGACCCACGCGACCGACTTGCGAAATGCGGCCACCGCCTGCGGATCGCGGCGATCGGCGATGCCCGCCATCAGGTGCAGCCGCTTGACGCTGGTGGCCGCCGCATAAGGCAACGCGGTACGCACGCCCTGCTGCACCTGCGCGAAGCAATCCGGTCGCGCCGCGAAGCCGCGCTCGCCGGCATCCCACACGCCCGGCGGCAGATTGAACAGCGCCTGCGTCAGGCCGTTGCGGCGCAGCCGGTCGCCGACGTCTTCCGGCGCGAAATCGTAGGGGAACAGGAATTCGACGGCATCGAAGCCGGCATCCGCCGCGGCGTCGAAGCGGTCGAGAAACGGCCGTTCGGTGAACATCATCGATAAGTTGGCGGCGAAGCGAGGCATGGTGTGTCTTCTTCTTGTTCGAAAATATCGTTCAATCGCGCTTCGGCGCCCCGGGCAGCGGCGCGCCGGTGACCTGGGCGTAGATCTTGGCGACGGCGATATCGTCGTCGCGGCCCATACCGGCGGCGGAGGCCATCAGAAACATCTGCAATGCGGCGGCCGACATCGGCACGGGGAATTTCGCGTTGCGCGCCATGTCCTGGACGATGCCCAAATCCTTGACGAAGATATCCACCGCGCTGCGCGGCGTGTAATCGCCCTCCAGCACATGCGGCACGCGGTTCTCGAACATCCACGAGTTGCCGGCCGACCCGGTGATCACCTCGTAGACCTTGCGGATATCGAGCCCCTGCTTCGCCGCGAAAGCGATCGCCTCCGATGCGGCTGCGATATGCACGCCGGCCAGAAGTTGGTTGATCATCTTGAAGGCCGCGCCTTGCCCCGGCGCGTCGCCGAGTTCGTAGACCTTTGCCGCCATCGCATCGAGCGCCGGCCGCGCCTTGGCGAATGCCGCCGCGCTGCCGGACGCCAGAATGGTGAGTTCGCCCTGAGCGGCGCGCTGCGCGCCACCGCTGATCGGCGCATCGAGATAGAGATGGCCTGTGGCCTCGACCCGCGCCGCGAGACGCCTGACGATCTCGGGATCCATGGTGGCGGCGGAGACGAATACCGCGCCGGCCTTCATGGCTTCATGAGCGCCGTTCTCGCCAAACAAGACCGCTTCGGTCTGCGCGGCGTTAACCACGACGCTGACCACGATCTCCGCATCGCGCACCGCCTCGGCGGGGCTGGCTGCGCCTTGCCCGCCGGCCGCCTTGAACCGCGCAACGCTGCCGGCGGAAACGTCGCATCCGGTCACCGCGAATCCGGCGCGCAGCAGCGAGGTGGCCATCCCGAACCCCATCGAGCCCAGCCCGATGACGGCGATGCGTTGCGCGGATGTGGCCATGATGCGTTCCCTTTTTGCTTTCCTTTCTGCCTATCACGGCTTGGCCGCGCTGCCAAAGCATGGAACAAATGCAGCCATGACAGAAAGCAAACTCCGCGAGGACATCTGCCGCTTCGGCCGATCGCTGTTCGAGCGTGGGCTGACGCCGGGCTCCTCCGGCAACATCAGCGTGCGGCTGGACGACGGCGGTTGGCTGGTGACGCCGACCAACGCCTCGCTCGGTTTTCTCGATCCCGCGCGCCTCTCACGGCTGGATGCCGGCCACCGCCTGACTGGCGGCGAAGCCCCCACCAAGGAAATCCCGCTGCACGCCGCGCTGTATGAAACACGCGGCTCGACCCGCGCCGTGGTGCATCTGCACTCGACCCACAGCGTCGCGGTATCGATGCTGCCGGAGATCGATCCGCGCGCGGCGCTGCCGCCAATGACGCCCTACTATCTGATGCGCTGCGGCCCGACCGCGCTGGTGCCGTACTTCCGCCCTGGCGATCCGGCGGTGGCCGATGCAATCAAGGGACTGGCCGGCCAATACGCCTCGGTGCTACTGGCCAATCACGGACCAGTGGTAGCCGGAGAGACGCTGGAAGGTGCGGTATTCGCCACAGAGGAACTGGAAGAAACCGCGAAGTTGTATCTGCTCTTGCGCGGCATGAACCCGCGTTATCTCTCGCCGCAGCAGATCGCGGATTTGAACAAGACGTTCGGGCTGACACCGCCCGACACGCACGACCACTGATTGTCGACCGAGAGATGACGATGGCCACCGAGCCTTCATCAAACGCGCAAAGCAGTCGATTGCTGAACGGGCAATGTTATTGCGGAGCGGTCCACTACACATTAGCGGACCAGTTTGTCTACGCCGCGAACTGCCATTGCTCGGACTGTCGCCGCACCACCGGATCCGCCTTCAAGCCGTTTGCGGGAATCGAACGTGCGAAGCTCAGCGTCACAAAAGGGCACGATCGCACCAAGATCGTGGGCGATGCCAGCGGCAACAACACGCACTGTGCCGATTGCGGTTCGCTGCTCTATTCGGTCGTCCGCAATGGTGCTTACGTGCATGTCGCGATGGGAACGCTGGTGGATGCGCCGAGCATCCGCCCCACGCATCACATTTTCGTCGGCTCGAAAGCGCCGTGGTTCACGATCACCGACGATCTGCCGCAATACGACGAGCACGCGTAGTTAAAGCCCGAGATATGCCTTGCGCACGTCGGGATTGGTGCGGATATCGGCCGCCGGGCCTTGCATTTGCACGCGACCGGTTTGCAAAATGTAGGCGCGGTCGGCGATCTCCAGCACTTCCGCCATGCGCTGCTCGACGATCAACACCGTCATGCCGGTCTTGCGGATTTCGAGCACCGCCTGAAAGATTTCGTCCACCAGCTTCGGCATGATGCCCTGCGACGGCTCGTCCAGCATCAGCAATCGCGGTCGCGTCATCAGCGCGCGGCCAATGGCCAGCATCTGCTGTTCGCCGCCGGAGAGCGTGCCGGCCAGTTGATCGAGCCGCTCCTTCAGGCGCGGAAACAGCTGGAACACCAGCGCCAGCGGCTCGTCGCGATCGGCCTTGCCGCGATAGAGATAGCTGCCCAGCCGCAGGTTATCGTCGACGGTCAGGCTCGGAAACAACCGCCGATTTTCCGGGACATAGGCGATGCCACGCGCCGTGATGAGATGTTGCGCGACGCCGTCGATGCGCTCGCCGTCGAAGGTAACACTCCCGCTACGTGGCCGCACCGCGCCGGCAATGGATTTCAGCAGGGTCGATTTGCCCGCGCCGTTAGCCCCGGCGACGCAAACCACCTCGCCCTTGGCGACGTCGATGGAGACGTCGGAGATCGCGACGAGCCCTTCATAGGCGGTGGTCAGATCACGCGCCGACAGCATGGCGGTCCCCTAGATATGCAGCAATGACTTTCGAGTCGCGCACGACGTCGGCGGGTTTCCCCTCGACCAGTACCTTGCCGAGATCGAGTACGATGGCGCGATCCACCAGCGGCATCACAATCTCCATGACGTGCTCGACCATCAGCACGGTGACGCCGGTTTCGCGTACACGACGAACCAGTTCGACCCCGGTTTGGGCCTCGAGCGGCGTCAGGCCCGTCAGCACCTCGTCGAGCAGTAGCAGCTTCGGCTCGGTGGCAAGCGCCCGCGCCACTTCCAGCCGCCGCTTCTCCGACGGGATGAGCTCGGACGCCATCACGTCGGCGCGCGCGGCCAAGCCGCAGAACTCCAGCACCTCGAACGCCTTGCGCCGCGCCACGCGCATCTCCGTGGCGCGCACCAGCGCGCCAACGATGACATTGTCGATCACCGACATGGTCTCAAAACTCTTGACCACCTGAAAGGTCCGCGCGATGCCGCGCCGGCAGCGTTCCGTGGCCGGTGTCGCCGTGATGTCCTCGCCGTCGAGCCAGATGGAGCCTTGGGTCGGCGGCTGCACGCCCGCGATCAGGTTGAACAGCGTCGATTTGCCTGCGCCGTTCGGGCCGATCAGGCCGACGATCTCGCCGCGCCCGACCGAGATCGACACGTCACTGTTGGCGACCAGACCACCAAACCGCTGCCAGACGCCGCGCGTTTCCAGCAATGCCGTCATCGCACCGCCTCCTTCTTGCGCCGGCGCGAGAACAGCCCAAGCAAACCGTCGGGGCGCGTCAGCGAAACAATGACGATCAGAGTGCCATAGACAATCAGATCGACGCCGCGCCCGGACCCGCCGATGAACGAGCGCGTCAGCTCCGTCACCGGGATCAGCACCGCTGCGCCCAGCACCGGCCCCCACAGCGTGCCGATGCCGCCCAATACCGCCGGAAGCGCGATCAGCAGCGAAAACTGGAAGCTCATCACCGCGTCAGGATCGATATAGGAGACGAACATCGCGTAGAACGCGCCGCCGATCGCGGTGAGAAACGCCGAGATCGCACCCGCCCCCATCTTCGACTTGAACACCACGACACCGAGGCTTTCCGCCGCGTCCGGATTGTCCTTCACCGCCCGCCACCAGTAACCCCACTTCGAGTTCTCCAGCCACCAGGTAACGAGCCACGCCAGCGCAGCGAAGAACAAGGCGAAGTAGAAGTACGGCAGTTTCGAGCGGGTGAACTGGAATTTCGCCCAGCTGTCTTCGCGCACCATGATGTCGATGCCGAGCGCGGCGCCAGCCCAATCCCAGTTCAGGAACAGGAGAAATGCGATCTCCGCGATCACGATGGTGGCGATGGCGAAGTAATGCCCGCCGAGCCGGAAGGTCGGATAGCCCAGAGCAAGCGCGATCAAGGCCGAGATCAGACCGCCGGTCAGCATTCCGAACCATGGCAGGACATCGAACTTCGTGAGCAGGATCGCGGTGACATAGGCGCCCAGCCCGAAATACAGCGCGTGGCCGAGCGATATCTGGCCGCAATAGCCCCCGAGAATGTTCCAGCTCTGCGACAGCCCGGCATACATCAGGGTCAGCACCATGATGTTCTGGGCATAGACATCCTTGACGAACAGCGGCGCGCAGGCCGCTAGCGCGACAAAGACGGCGGCCATCGTGAGGTCGCGGCGGCGTTGTTTGGCGTGGGTGACGTCGTGCATCAGATTGATCCGAACAGCCCGCGCGGGCGAATGAACACCACCAGGAGATACACGGCATAGATGCCGACCGCTTTCAGCGATGGCGGCATCATCAATGCCGTCGTTGCCTCCACCAGCCCGACCAGAATGCCGCCGGCGAAGGCGCCGAACACGCTGCCGAAGCCACCGAGCGCAACCACGACATAGGCGATCAGCGCGAAGGACGCTCCGACATCGGGATAGATGTAAAAGAACGTCGCCATGATCGCGCCGGCGAGTCCGACCAGCGCCGAGCCGAGACCCCAGCCGAGCGCGAACACCCGGTTCTGGTCGATGCCGACCAGCGCCACCGCACCGGCGTCCTCACGCGTTGCCTCCAGCGCGCGGCCGAAGTCGGTGCGCTTGATGAAGAAATACAGCGCCCCGAAAGCGAGAATCGCGATCAGCGCGCCGACCAGTTGCGGCACCGGCAGAAAGATGCCGCCGATCGACACCGTTTTGCCGCCGAGCCATGAGTGGGAAATGCTGCGATAATCCGGCGTGAAGAAATACTGGGCAAGGCCGCGCAGCACGATGGCGAGGCCGAAGGTTGCGAAGATCTGCACCATGCCGACGTTGGTTTTCGCCCGCATCGCGAACCTGACGATGATCAGATAGACCGCGGCCCCGAATACGAACATGCCAGCCGCGACCAGCGGCATCGACAGCAGAGGATCTATGGCGAAGAACGCGAAGAGGAAGAAAGCCCCGTACATCGCCAGCATCAGAAATTCGCCGTGGGCGAAATTGACGATGTTCATCAGGCCGAAGATGAGCGAAAGCCCGACGGCGATGAGGCCGTAGAGCAAGCCCATCAAAAGGCCGCTCGCCAGACTCTGAATGATGGTCTCGGCTGTCACGTGTCCTGTCCCCTGCCCGTGGTTCGTCCCTGCGAAGGCAATATCCCACCGGCGTCATGTTTTGATCGAGCACAAGTCTTTTGATCGAGCACAAGTCGTCTCGATAACACTACTCTGGCGCACAGACCCCGGCCTGCGCCGGGGCGGCATGATTTGCAAATCTGCCGCCATTCCGAGAAACAAAGCGACGAAGCAATCCATACTCTTGGAAAAGGGCTGGATTGCTTCGCTTCGCTCGCAATGACGGATTACTTCATCGGCCAGATCGCCTCGGCGACCGCCGCCTGCGGCGGGAAAATGGTGACGAAGTTCTTGTTGACGTATTGCAACAACACCGGATCGGCGTCTTCGTTCTGCCCCTGGGCGTCGAACTTGACGTCCTTCCACGGCATGATGGTGTGATCGCCCGGCAAGTTGGTCGCAACCAGCGCCTGCCGAATTTTCTCGCCGTCGGTCGATTTGGCGCGGTTGATGGCGTCAGCCATCACGATCAGCCCCATGAACTGCCGCGACGAATAATCGTTGAAGTCCTTGCCGGACCGCTTCTTGTACATATCGTTGATGGTGCCGACCATCGGCCGCTTCTTGGCGAGATCGAGCGAGAAGCTGCCGCGCGAGATCACGCCTTCCAGCTTGTCGCCGACAGCATCGTAAAGTGCCTTTTCCGAGAAGCCTGCGTCCTGCGCCACGATAGCCTTCGGCTTGTAGCCGAGTTCGGCCATGGTCTTGACCAGCAAGATGCCATCGGTGGTGTAGCTCGACGGCATCAGCACGTCGGCGTTCGCCGCCTTGAGCTGTTGCACCTCGGCGGTCAGCGACGGCGAGTTGGCGCGATACTTGATGTCGGCGACGATCTTGTAGCCGCGCTCCTTGGCCAGCGCGAGCTGGGCGTTGGCGGAATCGGTGCCGAAGATGGTGTCTTCGTGGAACAGCGACAGCGTTTCGATCTTCTCGCCCTTCTTCTTCAAGACATCGAAGAAATCGAACATCGCCTTCGAGAACATCTCGTCATGCGGCGCGGCACGGAAATAGAATTTCAGACCGCGGCGATGCAGGCTCGGCGAAGAGTTGTCCGCCGACAGGAACGGGATCTGGTAGCGTTCGCAGATCTGGCTGACGGTGACCGCGACCGCGCTTTGATAAGTCCCGACGATGGCGCAGACTTTCTCCTGCGTGATGAGGCGTTCGGCTTCGGCGCGGCCCTTCTGCGGGTCGGCCTGATGATCGGCAAAAACCAGACGGACCTTTGCGCCGCCCAGACCCGGCATCCCTTCGTCGCGTGCGAGCGGCAGATCGAAATCATACTTGTTGTTGATGATATCGGCGGCCGTCTCGAACGCGCGTTGCGCGTCGACGCCGATCTGCGCGCTGGCGCCGGACAGCGGATAGATCACTCCGATCACCACTTCCTTGGTCTGGGCTCTGGCCGCGAGCGGCAGTAACGCGGCGGAAGCGGTCGCTCCCAACAATACGGTTCGACGCGTGATGGTCATGGTCTATCCTCTCCAGCAACTCATTCTTGTTTGAGTGAATTGTTATCTCGGCTTCTTATCTTCGGGCCGATT
>CAUJJN010000250.1 GCA_963204905.1 Pseudomonadota bacterium | reverse complement strand
GGGCCCGCGAATTCATCGCAGGCCCTGATCCAAGCGAGAGAAGGGGGAACAATCAGCCCTTCACCAGCGTGATGTTGACGCCTCGAATGTCGCCCTTCGAATTGATCGAAACCGACTGCTTGTTGCCGTGCGTCGTCACCGTCAGGTTGGCGGCGAAGCCCGCGGCTTCAACGAACACGTCGATTCGCCCCTCGCTTGCGCGCCCTTGAAGATTGCCATTGATATTCCGGCTCTGCTCGCTCCAGCTCCCCGTCACGGTGCCGCCCTGCGCGACCACATCGCTGTCGAGATCGAAGCGGTAGCTGTCGCTGGCGCAGCGCAACGTCTGCTTCAGGCCCTGACCGTTGCCGTTGACCTTATAGTTTGCCTTGCAACGAATCCGCTCCTTCGAGCCGTCCGAGAGCTGAACCGATCCGGTTCCCGACCAAGCTCCGTTGAAACTCGTAAATGGACCGGACTGAGCATGGCCCGCCGAGATCGAGAATAGAAGTGCGCCAGCCACGCCGGCTGTCTTGGTGATCTGCGAAATGCCAAAACCCATCGACTTCATCGTCTGCGCCCTAACCTGATTTGCCTGTCGGGAAGATAGTATCGTCGCGTTCAATTCATAGTGTCTCGAAACCATTCGTTGGTTCAATACCATGCATGGAATGACGCAGTGATATCGCGGCGGTTCCGAGCCTCTACGCGGTCGATAACACCCGACGCGGCGTTTAGGTTCAAACAATGATGACATGACAGATGTGAATATTGTCAGAAATTAAAATTTGCTTTTATGATCAATATGTTATTTGTTTTTTCGGCGATGAGCCGACGGTCGGTGCGATTGCTATGCGGCTTCGCCGTAATTTTATCCGTATTTGCTGGCGCTTTGACACTTGGCACGCGTCACGTGCCAGTTGATGCGTGTTGATTCCCGCGTCTTCATGCGAGGAACATCGATGAGGTAAGGTTGTTGACGGTGTGTCGGACCTGTCAGTATTCAGGCACTCACAGGTTGTCGCTGATTTGCCGTTGGCATTGCCGTCTCCAAATGTGAACGACGCGGCGATCGATGATGATTGATCGTGGCGGTATCTATTTCTTTCAGAAACGAAGGACCACAATGCCCAGAATTCTCCTGTTGCTCGCACTGTTGGCGCCGCTGTCCACCGCCGCATTGGCTCAGAGCCAGAGCCCGAACCAGCGTAGTGGCACCGAGGAAGAGCAGAAAGCCTGCACTCGGGACGTCACGCGGCATTGTCGCCAATTGATGGATCAGGGCGATCTGGTCATCCTGGGCTGCCTCAAGGAGCACCGGGCGAAGTTGACCAAGGCTTGCAACCAGGTCCTCGTCAGTCACGGCCAATAATCATCGGCTGACTGCATCGCGTTCTCCAAAGCGGGCAGGCGATTTCCCTCCCGTTGTCGGCAATTTGACCGCTCCAGGGTTCCGCGGTCGCCTTTGGCGGGGCGACGGCGGCTCGTTGCGTCGGGCCTGCGACAGAATGCGTTGGTTTTATGGGTGAACTTCCCATATATCAGGGCGGAACCGGGCCTGCGGGCCCAGGATGGCGGGCTTGCGCCGCTTCACGCGTTGAGATGAATGTAGCCGTTGCCGATGACGACTGCGAGCGAGCTGCGATCGGGGAAGACCCATCGCGACGAGAACTTTCCAGTGGCGTCGTGGATCATCCATCCGCGGCATCGGGCGTTGATTCTCGCCTTCTATAATTTTGTCCGGACCGCCGACGACATTGCCGATCATGCGACGTTGAGTGCGGAAGAGAAGCTCGCCAATCTGGATTTGCTCGAGGCGGAATTGCTCGGGACCGGCGACAGCCAGCCGGAAGCCGTGCGCCTGCGTGACGCATTCGCGGCGCGCGGAATGCCACCGCGTCACGCGCTCGACCTGTTGGTCGCATTCCGCATGGACGTCACCAAGCTGCGCTACGAGAATTGGGACGAAGTCATCCACTACTGTCGCTATTCGGCGATGCCGGTCGGCCGCTTCATGCTCGACGTTCACGGCGAGAGCACCGCGACGTGGCCGGCGTCGGATGCAGTGTGTGCCGGATTGCAGATCAACAACCATCTGCAGGATTGCGGCAAGGACTATCGCAACATCAATCGTGTCTATCTGCCGCGCGATGCGCTCGCAGCCGCCGGCGCGAGCGTCGAGATGCTGGGCCTGGACAAATCGTCGCCGCAGCTTCTGCAATGCCTGCATGCTCTCGCGCGCCGCAACGAAGCCTTGCTCGACGAAGGCAAGTCGCTGAATGCGGGCGTGGCCGATACGCGGTTTGGCCTGGAAATCGCGGTGATCCAACGCTATGCCGACAAGATCGTGCAACTGCTGAAGGTTCGCGATCCGCTGAGCGAGCGTGTCCATCTTCGTCCGCATCAGTTTCTCGGCTACAGCGTCGTCGGCATGGCTGCGGAGTTGGCGCGGCGCGTGTTGCGGCGGCCCACGGCGAAGCGGGCGGCCGGCGCATGAGCATCGAGGCGGCGGCCGACGCAAGTTCCGGCGCATCGGCGTCCGGCAGTTCGTTCTACGCGGCGATGCGTATCCTGCCGCGCGCGCAACGCGAGGCGATGTTTCAGATTTACACGTTCTGTCGCGAAGTCGACGACATCGCCGATGCCGACGGCCCGCGCGAGGGACGCCGAGAGGCGCTGGAGCAATGGCGCCGCGATATCGACGCACTATGCGCCGGTCATCCGCCCGAGCGGCTGAAAAGCTATCTACCGTCGGTGCGTACCTTCGGCCTGCGCCGCGAAGACTTTCTCGCGATCATCGACGGCATGGAGATGGACGTCATCGGCAACATCCGCGCACCGGATGCCGCCACGCTCGATCTTTACTGCGATCGCGTTGCCAGCGCGGTAGGACGGTTGTCGGTGCGGGTATTCGGATTGCCGGAGCACGACGGCGAATTGCTCGCCTATCATCTCGGCCGTGCCCTCCAACTCACCAACATCCTGCGCGACATCGACGAGGACGCCGGCATCGGGCGCTTGTATCTGCCGCGCGAGGCGCTGCTCGCTGCGGGGATCGCCAGCGACGATCCGGATGTGGTGATGCGCGAGCCGGCGATGCAGCAAGTCTGCGCGCCGCTGCTGGCGCAGGCGCGGGCACATTTCGTGAAGTCCGACGAGATTATGGCGCGGCACCCACGCAGGATCGTGCGCGCCCCGCGCATCATGTCGAAATACTATCAGGTCATTCTCGATCGTCTGGTGGCGCGCGGTTTTGCGCCGCCGCGTGCGCCGGTGCGTCTCAGCAAGGCGGCGAAGCTGGCGATCCTTCTGCGATACGCGGTCATCTGATGTCATCAACGGTTCACATTATCGGCGCCGGGATTTCCGGCCTCTCGGCAGGTGTGCGGCTCGCTGCCGCCGGCCGCACCGTGCGCGTGCACGAGGCGACGCAACAGGTCGGAGGACGTTGCCGCACTTACTACGACGGGGCGACCGATCTGATGATCGACAACGGCAATCACCTGCTGTTGTCAGGCAATCATCACGCGCTCGCCTATGCGCGGCAGATCGGCAATCTTGAAGGACTGAAGGGACCGGACGAGGCGCGCTTCGATTTCGTCGATTTCGGCACCGACGAGCGCTGGGTGCTGCGCATGAACAACGGCCGCGTGCCGTTCTGGGTGTTCGACGCCAAGCGCCGGGTCCTGGGAACCTCGGCCGCCGATTACTTCGGCCTTGCGCCGCTAGTGTGGGCCGGGACCGACAAGCGCATCGGCGATACCATCAAATGCGACGGCACGCTCTACTGGCGTCTGGTTCAGCCGTTGCTGCTCGCGGCGCTGAACATCGATCCGCCCAACGGTTCGGCTGGCCTCGCGGGTGCGATCATTCGCGAAACGCTTCTCGTCGGCGGGGAGGCGTGCCGCCCACTGATCGCCAGCGACGGCTTGAGTTCGGTGCTGATCGATCCGGCGATCCGCTTCATCCGTGAGCGCGGCGGCAGCGTTGATATCGGCCACGAAGCGCGCAGCTTCACCTTCGACGGCGATCGCGTCAGCGCGCTCTCGCTGGGTGATCAAACGATCGACCTCGGTCCCCAGGACGAGGTCGTGATGGCGGTGCCGCCGCGTCCCGCCGTTGCGCTGCTGCCCGGGCTCACCGCCCCGAACAAGTTCTGCGCCATCGTCAACGCGCATTTCCGCTTCGCGCCGCCGCCGGGAACGCCGCCGATCATGGGCATCGTCAATGGCCTGATCGACTGGCTGTTCGCGTTCCCGGAGCGATTGTCGGTAACCATCAGCGGTGGGGACCATCTGGTCGACCGGCCGCGCGAGGAACTGGCGCAGGCGATCTGGGACGACGTCTGCAAGGCCGCGGGCATTGCCGCGCCGCTGCCGCCGTGGCAAATCGTGCGCGAGCGCCGCGCCACCTTCGAGGCCACGCCGGAACAACATGCGTTGCGGCCTGGCGCGCGAACGCAATGGACCAACCTGGTGCTGGCGGGAGACTGGACCGACACCGGCCTGCCAGCAACCATCGAAGGCTCGGTGCGCTCGGGCAACCGCGCGGCCGACCTGCTCCTGAAGACCTGACGGGCCGCGTCTGCGCGTCCGCGCTCTCTTATGGGACTATGACATCGAGATGCTTAATACCACCGTTCAGTCCGTCATTGAAAAGGCCGAACTCGACCGCAGCATCGCGGCGGCGACCAAGGCTCTGCACGATCACCAGCAGCCGGATGGCCATTGGGTCTTCGAACTTGAGGCCGACGCCACCA
>CAUJJN010000249.1 GCA_963204905.1 Pseudomonadota bacterium | reverse complement strand
GCAGATCAAGCCGTTCAATCCGACCTTCCATCTCAACGAGATGGTGGAGAGCATCGAGAAGATCGGCGATCCGCTGTTTCGCGTCACCACCGACGCGGGGCAGGTGTTCGAAACCAAGGTGGTGGTGATCTCGGCGGGTGGTGGTTCGTTCCAGCCGAAGCGTCCCCCGGTGCCGGGTATCGAAGCCTATGAAGGTTCGTCGGTGTTCTACGCCGTGCGCAAGATGGAGCATTTCCGCGACAAGGATTTGCTGATCGTCGGCGGCGGCGACAGCGCGCTGGACTGGACGCTCAACCTGCATCCGATCGCGCGGCGCGTGACCTTGCTGCATCGGCGCGACGATTTCCGTGCTGCTCCGCACAGCGTCGAACAGATGCGCGCGCTGGTGGCGTCTGGCAAGATGGACCTGAAGATCGGTCAGGTCACCGAGCTGCACGGCGACAATGGCAATCTCGCAGGTGCGACGGTGAAGGGCGGCGACAACGCGCTCACGCGTGTCGATTGCAACGCGATGTTGCCGTTCTTCGGGCTCACCATGAAGCTCGGGCCGATCGCCAATTGGGGCGTGTCTCTGGAGAACAATCTGATTCCGGTCGAAACCGCGTCGTTCGAAACCAACGTGCCGGGGATCTTTGCCATTGGTGACATCAATACCTATCCCGGTAAGCTCAAGCTGATTCTCTCGGGCTTCCACGAAGGCGCGCTGATGGCGCAGAAAGCGCACCGCTACGTCTATCCCGACAAGCGGCTGGTGTTTCAGTACACGACGTCGTCGTCGAGCCTGCAGAAGAAGCTGGGGGTCAACTAGGCGGTTAAGAATGGTCGCTTTCGGGAGGTCGGAATTCTTGCGGCGAACGGTGTCCGTCCATGAACCTCGCCGGGGCGTCTTGCGACGAAATTGTGGCGGAGTGGTTACTTTTGCAAGGCTCCGCATATCACCCATTTCCCGGAGCGCTTTCTCGTGAAATCGCCACACTTCTCCATCAATTTTTACGCTCGACCTTTTGACAGGTGAGGCCCGATGAAAAAATTCATGACCGGATTTCGACGAGGGATGCCGGCTGCCGTCGCCTTGGCGGCGCTGACGCTCGGAGCCGGGGTCGCGAGCGCGGCTGAGCCGACCGCCGCCGGCCTTTGGCAGAAGACCGAAGACGGCAAGCCGGTGGTCTGGGTGCTGATGGTCGATCACGCCGGTACGTTCGAAGGCGCGATCGCCCGAACGTTCCCGAAACCCGGCGATTCCGCCAACCAGCTCTGCACGAAGTGTACCGACGACCGCAAGAACGCGCCGGTCCTCGGACTGTCGTTCATCCGCGACATGAAGCGGGCTGGCCTCAAATACGAGGAGGGGAATGTCCTCGATCCGCGCGACGGCGAGATTTATCACGCCAAGATGAGCTTGAGCCCGGATGGCCAGTCGCTCACGCTGCGCGGTTATGTCGGGATTTCGCTGCTCGGCAAGAGCGAAACCTGGCAGCGGTTGCCGGACGTCAATATCGCGACGCTCGATCCGGCGGTCGTGGCGAAGTATCTGCCGCAAGCGGCGGCCGCGCAGACGCCACCGGCGGTGGTCGCCAAGTCGAAGTCGCGCACCACGGGGTCGGCGACGCATCCGCGGTGATGTGATTTTCTATCGTCGCGCGGCGAATCAGTCGCGCGGCGACTCATCAGTTCAGCGTCGTCCCCGCGCAGGCGGGACCGGAGTGTCATTCCCGCTTTTCGGTTCTTCATCATGCCCGCGCTCGTCGCGGGCATCCGCGTTCTTGTGAGCGTGCAGTAGACACAAAGACGTGGATGCCGGGACCAGCCCGGCCATGACGGTCTTTTTGTTTATCGCGCCTTCGTTCTGACGGTGCCCACAAGCTGATCCTGCAAGCTCCTTGCCGATAGCGAACGCCCCGCGCGGCTGGAGCGCCACAGCCGCTTTTGCACTACTGCGGTTGCGCCGTCGCAGGCTCCTGTTGCGCCGCCGGCGGCGACAGCGGCTCCTGAATGACTTCCGGCACGCGCGCGTCGAGGCGCAACAGCGAGATCGCGGCGGGCAGCGCTGCGTCGGCCATCGCGGCGTGGCCTTCGGCGGTCGGATGCACCGCGCCGCCATAGACCGCCGACAGCACGCCCCATGTCGCGTCGTGGATGTCGGACGGCTGCGCCGAGGCCGGCAGCCCCTGCGGATAGGTCATCGCCGCGAAGTAACTGTCATTGGCGTCGCGAATCCAGCGCGCGCGCGGCAGGTAGGCGCGAAATTCGCTCGCGCCGCGTCCGCACACCATCGGCTGGGAGGCAGCGGCGACCACGTCCTCGACGAAGCTCTCACCTTTCGCGGAAAAGCAGGCCTGATCGAATTCCGGATCGGTCGCGGCGCGCGCGCAGAAGCCGTGATTGGCGAAGGCCGCCTGATGCGCGTCCACGAAGGTCATGCGGTCGCCGGACGGGTTGCGGCACAGGATGCCGGACTGGCATAGCGCGAGGTCTTTCAGGCGCGGCAGGAACTCGCTCTGCACGAAGCGCGCCGTGCTGTTGAGGCGCTGCGGATCGGCATTGAACGACGGGTGCACGTCGAAGCCGGCGCGGCCGCCGGGGCAGACCGCGCCGTTGGCGAGCACCGGGTTGGCGTAGGAGACGTAGATGACGCGCGACAGGTCGCCGACCAGCGGCTTGAGCGCGCCGCGCAGGTTGCTGAAAGCGCGCGGCAGGTCGTTGGCCAGCGCCGCGCGGGAGTCCTCCACCGAACCCAGCACGCCGCTGCGCTTGAACAACGCCCGCTCGGTGGTGCTGTCGACGATGACGTTCGCGACCAGTTCAGAGAACCCGATATCATTGGCGCCGACCGACAGCAGCACGAGGTCGAGCTTGCGATCCGGCTGGCGGCGCTTGGCGGCGGCGAGCGCGTCACGCAGCTCGGCGAGTTGCGCGTTGACCTTGCCCTGACAATCGACGCCGGATTTGGTGACGAGACATTCCCGGGCGCGCTGCGGTCCCAGCAAACCGTCGGCGATCGTCGCGCCGGTGCAGGCCAGCGGCAGGTAGGTCACCGCGATATGCGGATAGCGCACCGCGAGCGCCAGCGCGGTACGGGTCTGGTAGCTGTAGAGCGAGCGGTGGCACGCCGGATTGAACCAGACGGCACTCAGGCGTTGCCACGCCTGCAACGGCCCCGGCGAGCCGCAGGCGCGGCCGCCTTTGTAGCCGGCGCGGCTCGGCCGGAAGTATTCGCTGCCGGGACCGCCGAGATACGACTGAAAGCAGAAGCCTTCGTCGGCGAGCGCGATCTGCCTGTCCGGATTGCCTTCGCCGGAGGCGACGGAATCGCCGAGGCCGGCGATCAGGATGTCTCGCACGGTGATTTCGGTGGTCGCGCGCTGCGGCGCGTCGGCTCCGCTCGACACATCGACGGTGACGGCCGTGGTCAGGCCCTGCTGCACACGCAGATTGATCGGTTCGGCGCAGTCCAATGTCGATTGGCGCGGCCCCTGTCCGTCATCGAAGGTCCAGGCGCAGGTGGCGCCGACCGGCACCACGCCGGCGAGGCGCACCGTCACCGGGTGATCGAGCGGGGCGAGGTAGCTCTCCTTGACGCCGTCACGGGTGCAGGGCTCGCTCACCCGGCCGCTGCGGTCGATGCACAGGCGGTTGACGGTGTTGCGCGCCCAGCCGCGACCGTCGCTCTGAAGCTCCAGCGCGTTTTCGGCGGCGAGGATGGTGCCGGCCCGCATCGCCTCGGCCTGAAGCTGGAAGTCGCGCTCCTCGCGGAACAGCCGGAACCGGTTGCGCACTTCCCATGTGATCTGCAACGGCGTGGCGCCTGCGTTCTGGGCGGCGGCGGGCGAGGGGACGATCGGGGACAGGACGGCAAGCAACAAGGCCAGCCGGAGCAAGCGGGACATCGGGCGACTCCAGGTCATGCCGTGTTCAACGTCATGGATGGGGCGGAAATAAGAGACGCATGGGTTTTCGGATCACGTCGTAGGGAGCCGGGGAAGCTGGCCCGCTCTATTTCGGTCCTTATGTCATTGCGAGGAGCGCAGCGGCGACACGATCCAGCTCTCTGCTTCGGGTCCTGGATTGCTTCGCTTCGCCGGCAATGACGGTCCCTTTCAGGCCGGGCCTAGCGCGCCTACACGCGAATATCACGAATTGCGTGACAGCAGATGATGACCCCCGCATGACGCCTTGCGGCGGGCCTGCCATGGCTTGACCACGCTGAGCCAGAGTTCGCGGGTGCCCATGATGCTGATGGCGATCGTGAAGGGGATCACGAAATAGAGCAGCCGGAACATCAACAGCGTGGCCAGCAATTCCTCCCGGCCGAACTGCGGCAGCGCCACCAGCATCGCGGCGTCGAACACACCGATGCTGCCGGGCGCATGGCTGGCGAAGCCGAGCAGCGTCGCGAGGATGAACACCACCGCGAGCGACAGGAAATCGATGTAAGGCGCGTTCGGCATCAGCAGATACATCGCCAGCGAGCAGAAGCCGAGATCGACCACGCCGATGAAGATTTGCAGCAAGGTCAGCCGGCCCGAGGGCAGCACCACCTTCCAGCCGTTGCGGCCGAGCTGGCGGCGGCCCTGG
>CAUJJN010000248.1 GCA_963204905.1 Pseudomonadota bacterium | reverse complement strand
CCAGCAGCCTACATTGAGGGTTGTTCCGAGGGGTGCTCCGACAGGGAGCTGAGATACCGCCATGTCGCGACAGCGACGCGCGGTGACCCTTTGAACCTGATCCGGGTCATGCCGGCGAAGGGACAGGGATGGTTCAGGCTTTACAGATTCAGCGCGACAAATCTTCTATTCATGACACCTCGATCCATGTGATCGGCGCCGGCGTGGCTGGCGCGTGGCACGCGCTGCTGCTGGCCAAGGCCGGCTACCGCGTCACGCTGCACGAGCGTGGCGACGCGGCGATGGCCGACGGCACCAGCCACTGGGCCGGCGGCATGCTGGCGCCCTATTGCGAACAGGACGGCTCCGAGCCGGTGATCACCCGCCTCGGCCTCCGTTCGATGGCGCTGTGGCGGCGCGAGGTTCCCGACACGCCGTTCCACGGCTCGCTGGTGGTGGCACACGCGCGCGACCGCTCGGACTTCGAACGCTTCGCCCGCGTCACCTCCAATTATCAGCGCGTCGGCGGCGAAGAGTTGACGCGGATCGAGCCGTCGCTCGACGGCCGCTTTCGCGAGGCACTGTTCTTTCCCGAGGAAGGCCACGTCGAGCCGCGCCACGTCGTCCCAAGATTGCACGGCGACATTCGCGCCGCCGGCGGCGAAATCCTCTATCGCTCCGACCTGCGCACGGACGATCTCGACGGCACCGTGATCGACTGTCGCGGCATCGCCGCGCGCGATGTTTTCCCCGATCTGCGCGGCGTGAAAGGCGAGGAGATCATCGTCGAGACCGACGAGATCGAACTGGCGCGCCCGGTGCGGCTGTTGCATCCGCGCTGGCCGCTCTATCTCATCCCGCGCGACAACCACCGCTTCATGATCGGCGCGACCTCGATCGAGCGCGAGGACGAGGGCGTCACCGTGCGCTCGGCGCTGGAACTGCTGAGCGCCGCCTACACCGTGCATCCGGCGTTCGGCGAGGCGCGCATTCTCGAGATCGGCTCCGGCCTGCGGCCGGCGCTGCCCGACAACCTGCCGCGTATCGTGATCGACGGCCGCCGCATCGCGGTCAACGGGCTTTACCGTCACGGCTTCCTGCTGGCCCCGGCGCTGGCGGAACTGACGCTGAACTTCATCGCGTCCGGCACCATCGACAACGAGGTGATGCGATGCGCGTGACCATCAACGGCGAAGTGCGCGAGGTGGCGGCGACGCGCATCGACGCACTGCTCAGCGAACTCGCGTACGAAGGCTCGCACTTCGCCATCGCGCTGAACTTCGACGTGCTGCCGAAAAGCCGCTGGGCGGAAACCCACCTCAAGGCGGGCGACGAGATCGAGATCATCACGCCGAGGCAGGGAGGGTGAGGGTTATGACCGATAGCCATCCTCTTCCGTCATTGCGAGCGAAGCGAAGCAATCCAGCTCTCTTGCACGGCAAAGGTAGACTGGATTGCTTCGTCGCTCACGCTCCTCGCAATGACGGAACGAATGTATCCGTCGCGAAGGCGGGAACCAGGATGCCGTCATGAGCACAGTGAAATTCTACGATCGCGAATTCTCATCGCGCCTCTTGATCGGCACGGCGCTGTATCCGTCGCCGAAAATCATGCAGGACGCGATCCGCGCTTCCGAAAGCCAGATCGTCACCGTGTCGCTGCGGCGTGAATCCGCCGGCGGCAGAACCGGCGACGCGTTCTGGTCGCTGATCCGCGAACTCGACGTCACGGTGCTCCCCAACACCGCCGGCTGCAAGACCGTTCGCGAGGCGGTGACCACCGCGAAGCTCGCGCGCGAACTGTTCGGCACCCCGTGGGTGAAACTCGAAGTCATCGCCGACAACGATACCTTGCAGCCCGATGTCGTCGGTCTGGTCGAAGCCGCGACGATCCTGATCAAGGACGGCTTCGAGGTGTTCCCCTATTGCACCGACGATCTCGGCGTCGCGATGCGGCTGGTCGATGCCGGCTGCAAGGTGGTGATGCCGTGGGCCGCGCCGATCGGCAGCGCGAAGGGCATCACCAACCGCGACGGATTGCGGCTGCTGCGCGATCGCCTGCCGGATATCACGCTGGTGGTGGACGCCGGTCTCGGCGCGCCGAGCCACGCCGCCCATGCGCTCGAACTCGGCTACGACGCCGTGCTGCTCAACACCGCCATTGCCAAGGCCGACGATCCGGTGGCGATGGCGAATGCCTTCCGGCTCGGCGTCGAGGCCGGACGCACCGCCTTTGAAGCAGGCCTGATGGACGCCCGCGATTTCGCTTCCCCCTCAACTCCTGTCGTAGGGACACCGTTCTGGCATGTCGTATCCTGATCGCTTCTATCCCGTGGTGGATTCGCTCGACTGGGTGAAGCGCCTCACCGCGCTCGGCACCCGCACCATTCAGTTGCGCGCGAAAGACCTCAACGACGCGGAAGCGTTGCAGATCGTCACCGATGCGCTGGAGATCACCCGGGGCACGCCAACCAAGCTCGTGGTCAACGACTACTGGCGCGCGGCCATCGTCGCGGGTGCCGAGCATCTCCACCTTGGCCAGGAAGACCTCGCGGATGCCGACCTTGGCGAAATCCGCGACGCGAAACTCACGCTCGGCGTGTCGACCCATGACGACGCGGAGCTTGAAACCGCGCTCAAGGCCCGTCCCGATTACGTCGCGCTGGGACCCATCTTCTTCACCACGTTGAAATCCATGCGCTTCAAGCCGCAGGGCATTGCAAAGATCACCAAGTGGAAAAAGCGCATCGGCAACATTCCGCTGGTCGCCATCGGCGGCATCAAGCTGGAACACGCCGACGAGATTTTCGCCGCCGGCGCGGATTCCATCGCCGTCGTCAGCGACGTCACGCAGAACCCCGATCCAGAAGCGCGGGTCAAGGCATGGCTCGATACGACAATGGAGACGGCGTGAAATGAACTCGAAAATCTGCCGTCGTTGCGAGGAGCGTCAACGACCAAGCACGCCAGTTCTTGCTGTGCGGGTTTCTGGATTGCTTCGCTTCGCTCGCAATGACGGCCCAGGATCAACAAACACCCCTCACAGGAGGACGCCATGAACATCCGTTCCAACCCGGACACCACCCGCCCCGCCGTCACCACCGGCGGCCTGACCTCGTCGCGCAAGATCTTCACGGTGCCGGATGCGGCGCCGGACCTGCGCGTGCCGCTGCGCGAGATCATCCTCTCCGAAGGCGCCGGCGAACCGAACCTGCCGGTCTATGACACCTCCGGCCCCTACACCGATCCGAACGTCGTCATCGACGTCAATGCCGGCCTGCCGCGCACGCGCCTTGGCTGGGTGAAGGAACGCGGTGGCGTCGAGGAGTATGACGGCCGCGACATCAAGCCGGAGGACAACGGCAATGTCGGCGCAGCACACGCGGCCGCCACTTTCAAGGCGTATCATCGCCCGTTGCGCGGCGTCGGCGACGCGCCGATCACCCAGCTCGAATTCGCCCGCGCCGGGATCATCACCAAGGAAATGATCTACGTCGCCGAGCGCGAGAATCTCGGCCGCAAGAAGCAGCTTGAGCGCGCCGAAGCCGCATTGGCCGATGGGGAATCATTCGGTGCATCGGTGCCGGCCTTCATCACCCCTGAATTCGTCCGCAGCGAGATCGCGCGCGGCCGCGCCATCATCCCCTGCAACATCAACCACGCGGAACGGGAGCCGATGATCATCGGCCGCAACATCCTGACCAAGAACAACGCCAACATCGGCAACTCGGCGGTGACATCCTCGGTCGAGGAGGAAGTCGACAAGATGGTGTGGGCAATCCGCTGGGGCGCCGACACCGTGATGGACCTGTCCACCGGCCGCAACATCCACACCACCCGCGAATGGATTTTGCGCAACGCGCCGATCCCGATCGGCACCGTGCCGATCTATCAGGCGCTGGAGAAGTGCAACGGCGACCCGGTGAAGCTGACCTGGGAGCTGTATCGCGACACGCTGGTGGAGCAGTGCGAACAGGGCGTCGATTACTTCACCATCCACGCCGGCGTGCGGCTGCCCTACATCCACCTTACCGCCAATCGCGTCACCGGCATCGTCTCGCGCGGCGGCTCGATCATGGCGAAGTGGTGCCTCGCGCATCACAAGGAGAGCTTCCTCTACACGCACTTCGAGGAAATCTGCGACCTGATGCGCAAGTATGACGTGTCGTTCTCGTTGGGCGACGGCTTGCGCCCCGGCTCGATCGCGGACGCCAACGACCGGGCGCAGTTCGCCGAACTCGAGACGCTGGGCGAACTGACGCAGATCGCCTGGAAGAAGGGCTGTCAGGTGATGATCGAAGGCCCCGGCCATGTGCCGATGCACAAGATCAAGATCAACATGGACAAGCAGCTCAAGGAGTGCGGCGAAGCGCCGTTCTACACACTCGGGCCGCTGACCACCGACATCGCACCGGGCTACGACCACATCACCTCCGGCATCGGCGCCGCGATGATCGGCTGGTTCGGCTGCGCGATGCTGTGCTACGTGACGCCGAAGGAGCACCTCGGCCTGCCGAACCGCGACGACGTGAAAGTCGGCGTCATCACCTACAAGATCGCGGCACACGCCGCCGATCTCGGCAAGGGCCATCCGGCGGCGCAACTGCGCGATGACGCGCTGTCCCGCGCGCGGTTCGACTTCCGCTGGCAGGATCAGTTCAACCTCGGTCTCGACCCCGACACCGCGATGGCGTTCCACGACGAGACGCTGCCGAAGGACGCGCACAAGGTCGCCCACTTCTGCTCGATGTGCGGCCCGAAATTCTGCTCGATGAAGATCACGCAGGACGTCCGCGACTACGCCTCCACGCTCGGCGACAATGAGAAGGCCGCGCTCGGACTTCAGGCCGGCATGTCAATCAAGGGCACAATCGAGGACGGCATGGCGCAGATGAGCCGCAAGTTCACCGAGATGGGTGGCAACGTCTATGTCGAAGCCGACGCGGTGAAGCAAAGCAACAAGGCGTTCTGATCGCGACCAGACCGCATCTGGAAAAGGACGGATTGCCGGGTGCGGCAATCCGTCCTTTTTCGTGGTGGAAACGATCTCGCACATCAATGCACTTGCATTGAAGTAGGATTCTCAGTGATGATGGAGACTACTGAATCTCATTGATTGAAGGATAGTGGCGGATGGAGCGTCTCACCGGACGGTTCTGGGTCATGGCCGTTTCGGTTATGCTTGTGATGCTGATTTCTCCCGCCGATGCGGCCGAAATATCGAGTCAGATCGATCTGACGCGGCATCCCGTCGGCTACCTGGCTCTGCTGATCTTTTTCGTGGCCTATGGCCTCGTCGTCGTCGAGAAAGCCATCCAGCTTCACAAGTCGAAGCCGGTGATGCTGGCCGCCGGCCTGATCTGGGCGCTGCTCGGCGTCGCCTATGCGATCCACGGCGAAAGCGCCGCGCTGGAGGCCGCCGCCAAGCACGTCATTCTCGACTATGGCGAGCTGATGCTGTTCCTCATCGTCGCCATCACCTACGTCAACACGATGCAGGAGCGGCGCGTTTTCGAGGTGCTGCGGACGCGTCTGGTGAGAATGCAGCTGTCCTATCGGCAGTTGTTCTGGCTGATCGGCGGCCTCGCATTCGTGTTCGGTCCGATCATCGACAACCTGACCACGGCGCTTGTCATGGGTGCGGTTGTCGTCGCCGTCGGCGTCGGCAACTATCATTTCATCGTCATGGGCTGCATCATCATCGTGGTGGCGGCCAATGCCGGCGGCGTGTTCTCGCCGTTCGGCGACATCACCTCGCTGATGGTCTGGCAGAAGGGCAAGCTGGACTTCTTCCAGTTCTTCCATCTCTTCGTGCCCTCGCTGGTGAACTTCCTGATTCCGGCGTTCTTCATGCACTTCCGCGTCCCGAAAGGCGCGCCGGAACTGAGCGCCGGCAGCAAGCGGCTCAAGCCCGGCGGGGCCATGGTGATCTGGCTGTTCGCCGCCACGCTCGCGACCGCCGTCTCGTTCAAGAGCTTTTTCCATCTGCCGCCCGCGCTCGGGATGATGCTGGGGCTCGGATATCTTCAGGCCTACGGCTACATCCTCCAACGCATCGCGCGCCGCCGGGGAACGCCGGACATCGCGATGGATTCCTTCCGGGAGATGCGGCGCGTGGAATGGGATACGCTGCTGTTCTTCTTCGGCATCATCTTCGCGGTGGCGGGCCTTGGCGTGATTGGCTATCTCGCTCAATTGTCCAACTTGCTCTACGTCGGCACCGGAGCGACATACGCCAATATCGCGGTCGGCATTCTCGGCGCGGCGTTCGACAATATTCCGCTGATGTTCGCCGTCCTCACCATGAACCCGGACATGCCGAGCGGGCAATGGATGCTCGTCACCTTGAGCACCGGTGTCGGCGGCAGCCTTGTCTCCATCGGCTCGGCGGC
>CAUJJN010000247.1 GCA_963204905.1 Pseudomonadota bacterium | reverse complement strand
CCTGAGCAAAAGCGCCTCGCGCTTGGCCACTGGCTGCTGAGGGAGGCTTTATTGGGCGATCTCGTGAATCTCAATCGGCACAGGAAACGAGTCGAGCGCGATCGGTCCGCCAAGCAGGCGGATGAAAATCGCGCGCGATTTGGCCGCAGCAAATCCGAGCGCGCGATCGAAGACGATCGCTCGCGCAGGGCGCAGACCCTGTTGGATCAGCATCGCATCGACAAGGATCAGTCATGAAATCGCCGGTCGTGAAACGTTCGATTGTAATTGCCGGCCACAAAACCAGTGTCAGCCTGGAAGAAGCCTTCTGGAACGGCATGAAGGAGATTTCCGCGCGACGTAACATGACCCTGTCGGAACTGGTGGGCGAGATCGACAGCAATCGCCAGCACGGCAATCTGTCATCCGCGATCCGCCTGTTCGTGCTGGATTACTTCAGAAATCGCACAGCTCCGTTAATGGCGGACGGTGAAATCCGCCCAAACGCCTGATCGTCGTGAAATCGACGGAAGGAATGCGTCGTTGAGCCGGCGCCAACTAAACGCGTGACGGAATTTCCCCGGGGCGAGTGAAAAGCGGACATCCCCAGCACCGGATTCGCGGCGCGTCTTTCCTCACGGCGCACCATTCCTTCACCGCTTCATCAAGCCATGAAGACTCTAGGTGATCTCCCGAATATCGCGTCCCGACAGTTTGAGGTAATTTACAACGACGACGCGATGCACGACGTTGCCGACTGACGGCGGGAGAACCTTCCATGACGATCGACGACCTTCATCGGATCGATGGCAGTTTCAAATACGCGGTGGTCAAAAGATCGGTCATGGTCGGCGGCCACAAAACCAGCGTCAGTCTCGAGGATGCGTTCTGGGATAGCCTGAAGGAAATCGCGGCACGGCGCGGCGTCAGCCTCTCGACGCAACTGGCCGGGATCGACACTCATCGCGAGACCCACAACCTCTCATCGGCGATTCGGCTGTTCGTGCTGGATTACTTCCGAACCCGCGCCGTCAGCATGGTGATGATCGGCGAGAACCGCATCGACTCCCCCAGCATCGCTCCGCTCCCCGAACAGGTCTCGTGATCGCAGGGCGCCCGGTCGGCGCCATGCGCGGCGCAGACCAACGACGGGATACCGTGTCGGCACACGCCGCGAGATGTGACTTATCGCGACATCCTACAACGGTGTTATCGTCGGTCGGGCGCAGGCGGACACGGCGCTATCCGATCCGGAAATCGCCTGCAGAATAGATGGGATAGATCCGGCTGTTGTTATTGCGCGACGTGTGGCGTCAACACCAATGGCGCGCGCGCCCTTGGTGCGGCTTTCGCACCCGGCGCGGGACGAACCTCGATCGGCGGCGGCAACGGCGTCACCGCGTGACCGGTCGGTGAATCGGCGGATTGCGGGGGCGCTGCCGGCTTTTTCGGTGCGGCCTCTTTCGGCTTCGGCGATGCGCGACGCGGATCGCTGTCGGGAAGCGGCACATCCGCGATGGGCGGTTGTGGCGTGTCCACGGATTTGGGAGCGGCAGGTTTCGCGACCTCCGGCGCCGGTGACGGCTGCGGCGTCGTCACCGGCAGCGATGGCGCTGCCCCGCCGCTGGAGATCGCATCGAGCCGCCGCGTCTCGCGGTCGATGGCGCGCAACGCCAGCCACGATGACAGACCGGAGACATCAATGGTCGGCGCCAGCGCATCTGGCGTTCCCACCGCGAAAATCTCGAGTTGCGGCGGACCGTTCGTCTTCTCCGTCGCGCGCGACGTGAGGTTGGCGCGGATATCGACTTGATCAGCGACGACATCGTAACCGCCGGAGACCACCGCGCGCGCCTGATCCGCGTCCAGCGTGGTCGCGCCGACGCTCAGGCGGCCGTCGCGCAGCAGAAACGGAATCTGCGCCTGCTTGACCGCAAGATCCCCACGTTGCAATTCGGACGCGACGATCCGCCGAAGCTGATCTTCATTCATGGCCTTCGCCGCGTCACTGGCCTTGATCGCCACGTCGAACGCATCCGGATTGAGCCCGGCGATACGCGCGCCGTCGATGGTCAGCGTGCCGCTTCCGGTTAGTGCGCCAGTCAGGGCCGCGCCACTGCGGCCCTGCGCTGCCCACGTCATCCGCATCGAGGCCTTGCCGGCCGGCATCGCCAGCCCGCGATAGCGCAGCGCGGCGCCATCGACACCATCGAGTTGCACTTCGCCGCTCAAGGCCAGTCCATCCGCCGTGCGGCGAACATCGAGTTCGGCCCTCGCCTCGCCACCGCCGATCCTGCCTTTCAGCGCATGGATGGCGAGCGATCGTCCGTCGCTTGTCAGCGTACCGCTCAACGGTTGAAGTTCGAGCCCGGCCGGCAATGCGGCGCGCACGGTCTGAAAATCGACCTTGCCGCGCCAGCCTTCCAACGGATTGTTCCCCAGCGGCGCGCCCTTGTCGCGTCCGGTTGCGCCAACCAGAAACGACAGCACCGGTGGCAGATCGAGCTTGTCCATGCCGAGTTCGCCATCGAATGTGGCATCGTCGCCTGTGTTCACGCCGATGCGCCCGCGCAGCCGCGTGCCGGCAATGGTGGCATCGACATCGCCGAACCGGATTTTTCCGCCATCGCGAATGACACGCGACGACAGGCTTGCATCCCGCGCGATCGGATTCGATACATCGAGGCCGAGCAGCGGTGCAACATTGGCGCCCTGGATCTTGACGACAAGATCAGCGGATTGCTGAGCTGTGGGCGTAACGCCGCCATGCACGTCAACCGCCAGCGAACCGGCCGACAGCGCGGCTTTCACCTGCCATGCCGCATCCCACATTCCGCGCGCCGAACCGGTGAGCCGCGCAGCTCCCTCACCCGCCGCGAGCAAGCGGTCGAGCCCGAGCCATCGCAGCAACGTCGCGCCGTTGCCGGCCGACGCATCGACGGAAAGATCGAGCGGGGTCTTAGCCAGCGCATCGAGCGCCATGGCGTTCAGCGCCTCGCGCAGCGGCGAGGCCTGCAACGTCGCGGTCCCATTGAGTTGCGGCGCCGCCAGTTCGAGCCTGGCGCGCGCGGCGGCGCGATCGGCGGCTTTGGCGTCCTTGTCGAGATCGAGCCCAAGTTTCAACCGTGCCGGACCCGGCGTTTGCCCGGCTTGCGCGCTCAGGCGTTCGGCGAATGACGGCGACCACGGCGCGACCAGATCGGCAAGGTTCGACATCGACGGCGCGGCGGCCTGCAAAGTGACGCTGCCTGTCGTCGTGTCGCGATGAAATATGCCGGAGCCGTCGATGGACAGGCCCTTCCCCTGCCCGACCTTGAGCGCATCCAGCGCCACCGTCCGGTCGTCGTAACGGAGCTTGGCGACGAGCGGCTGCAACGGCTGCCCCGATGACACAGCCTGCGCGACGTTGAGGGCGAGTTGGCCGCGATCCGGCCAATCCCGTTGCGGAATCCCGATGCCGCGCAGCATCGCCATCGCGGCATCGAGATCAAGCCGGTCGGCGGCGAGATCGGCATCGAATGTCGATGCATTGCCGTTCTTGCGCGCGGCCCATGCGATGCGCCCGGTCACCGCGCCACCGTCGACATCGGCCCTGAGATTGTCGATGGCGATGCGATCCGACGCCAGATGCACATTGCCGGAGACGTTCAGCGGCTTCTGCCTTTGCGCCGTCGCATCCGTACGCCCGAGCAGCCACGCGACGAAGCTGCCGGGATCGGACGAAACGATCTTGAGCGCTCCCCTGAAACTGTCATCGGCATCAGTCGACGCATCATCCGCGTCGCCGGATGCTGCCAGCGCGCCCTGAATGCTGATGTCGGTGGTGCCGGGTGCGCGGACTTCGAGCCGATCGACATTCCACGAGCCCGCGGTGGCACGCAGCGTCAGATCGAGATCCTGCACCGGGCGGCCACCGAGGATAATGCGCTCGACGTTGAGATCGATGCGGGTCGGCAACGGCGCTTGCGGCAACGCCGTCAGCAACGCGCGCAGGCCCGGCATCATCTGCACAGGCTCCGTCGAGCCGCTCTGTTTGGCCAACAGCTTGTCGGCATCGAGTTGCTTGGCCGACAACAAAGCCTGCAACAGCGGCTTGGCGCCGAAGCGGAAGTCGGCCAGTCCCGTGAGCTTCAAGGCAGCGGCTTCCGCGCCATAATTGACGTCGAGCTGCGCCAGCGACGCCTTGGCCGGATCGGCTTTCAGTTTCGCCGACAATCGCCATGGCGTCACCGAATCCGACGCGGTGCCGTCCGGCGCCGACCGCGCCACCGCCATGGTACCGTCGAAATGCGGGACCCGCGCCTCGAACGCCAGCGCCCCATCGAGATCGATGCTCCAGCCATGCAGGCCCGGATCGAGCGTCAGGCGCAAACGCGCGCCACCGCCGTCCTGCGATGACGAGATCCGAAACGGATAGCGCGTTCCAGATACCGTGAAATTACCGTTGCCGCGAACGGAGCCGGCAAGGCCGCGCACGTCACCGCTGAACGCGATGTCGTTCAGTTCCAGCGTGCTGCGGCTTGCTGCGTCGTGCAGCGCCACGCGGCCGGTGAGATTGACGCGGTCAATGGCCAGCGCGGCAAGATTGGTGTTGTCGGAGGAGACAGGCCAGTCGATGCGGCCTTTCTGGTCGAGACCGAGATCGAGCGCGACACCGTTGACAGTGAGTTCGGTGGCGCGCCATTCGCCGCGCATCAGCGATCCGAGGCTGAACTCGACCGCGAGACTGTCGGCGCGAATCCGTCCGGGATCGTTGGGGCCGCCGACCACCACCGATTGAAGGCGCAGCGACGGTGTCGGCAGCAACCGCGCGTCCAACGCCCCACTCACCCGAACCGGCGCGCCGAGGATGCGGCTCGCCTCGCCCTCGAACTGCGGGCGGAACCGCGTCCAGTCGATGAAGTGCGGACCGACCAGAGCCGCGACCAGCGCGATGATAAAAGCGATTGCCAATCCGAGCAGGGTTGTCTGCACGGCATCTCCCTCTCAGCGTCATTCGGCGGGAGCAAACTTATAGCAATAAGTCCGGCAAAGTCACAGCATCGCGCGTGCGACGGAGCCACATTCCCGTCATTGCGCCGCCGTCGCCCTAGCGTACCTCGGAGGTCGCCGACTCGGCATGTTGATCGAACAGATGCGCGCGCCCGGCGACCACGCGCACCTTACGCGGCGCGGCGAACCAGATCGCGGCGCAGCCGAGCAGGCTGAAAGCGATCGCCATCAGGAACGCCGCGGTGTAGTCGCCGTATCGGTCATGCAGCAGGCCGGTGATCCACGGACCTGCGGCGCCGCCGGCCAGCCCCGCCAGCATGATCGTTCCGAAAATACTGCCGTATTGCCTGCCCTCGAAGATCTCCACCACCACCGCGGCCATCACCGCCGTCGATCCGTAACCGATCAGGCCCTGCGCGATGATCATCAGATAGACCAACGCCATGCTCGGAACATAGGCAAGTGCGATCAGCGCAACGAGACAGATGACGAAACCGAGACCGCTGATGGTCCATATCCACTCGCGGCCGATCCGGTCCGACAAACCGCCCAGGACGATCTGGCTCGGAATGCCAAGCAGGCTGACCAATCCTAAGGCCCACACCGCGACGTTGGAACTGAAACCGACCTCGACAAGATATTTGGTCTGGTGAACCTGGACCGCGTACCACGAATACAATCCGCAGAAAAATCCCAGCGACAGCCACCAGAACGGCGCAGTGCGCAGCGCGCGTGACAACGTCCAATCAGTTGCCGCCCATGCCGGATCGACGATCACCACCGTCGGATGCTTCGCTTGCATCGCCTCGCTATCGCTGTGGTCGTCGCCGTCCGGCATAAAGCCCATGTCCTGCGGGCGCTTGCGCACCATCAGGTTGATCGGCACCAGCACCACCAGCATCAGGATGCCGAGCGCGGTCGAAGCCGAACGCCAACCGGCATGCGCGATGACGTAGCCGATCCATGGGAACATGATGATCGAGCCGATCCCGACGCCGGCGAAGGCGAGCCCCATCGCTAGACCGCGCTTGCGCACGAACCAATTAGGCAGATAGAGCGATTGGCCAGTGTAGCTGAGACAGACGCTACCGCTGCCGACCAGAAGTCCCATGGTGAGATACAGATGCCAGACTTCAGTAGTGAGCGGCGCCAGCAAGAGGCCCGCGGCCATCAGCAGCACGCCGATTTCCATCAATACGCGCGGGCCGAACCGATCCATCATGCGGCCGATCAGCGGGCTCAAAGTCGCGGAAACGACGAAGCCGAACGAGAACGCGCCGGCGGTGAGGCCGCGCTCCCACTGAAATTCATCGACGATAGCGGGGAAGAACAGCGAAAACGCGGTGCGCGCATTGACGCCGATAGCCATCGTCACGAAGGTGACGGCGACGATCACCCAACCGTAGAAAAAGCGCGCGCGCATGGATCAGCGATCCTTTCGAAAGGCGTAACGCCGCATCATCCTTCGAGGTTCAGCTTGCACCCGCGCATCCAATATCTGACTGCGAAATGCAGTTCGTCAAAAGGGGGTCAACCATCATCGGCGTCGTCCCCGCCAGGCGGGGACCCATCCCCCTGGCTTTTGTTGTTATGAATACCCTGAGCAATGGAGCCGAACCGCTGCGGCGTATCGGTCCCCGCCTGGGCGGGCACGCCGAATTTCGTGTTGAAAGTCCGCCTACAAAACCAATTTCGGCCAGGCTCTCACGATAGCGCCGTCGCGCCAACTAAACCCCGATGACTTGATCCAGCCTTCGATTTGAGACGACCCACGCAACCCGGTCAATGACCTCGGAGGTCAATCACGCGGACGGGACGATCTTGCCTGGATTGAAGATGTTCTGCGGATCGAGCGCCCGCTTCAGCGCTCGCATGGCGTCGAGCGCCTCAGGGCCGAGTTCACCGAGCAGATATTTCTGCTTGCCCTGGCCGATGCCATGCTCGCCGGTGCAGGTGCCGTCCATCGATTGCGCCCGCTCCACCAGCCGGTGCATGAAATCGTCGGCTCGCGCCATCTCCTCGGGATCGTTGATGTCGCACAACAGCGAGCAGTGGAAATTGCCGTCGCCGACGTGACCGACAATGGGCGACAGCAGATTGAGGCGGATCAGATCGGCTTCGGTCTCGGTGACGCAATCCGCGAGACGGGAGATCGGCACGCAGACGTCGGTGGCGACCACGCCGGCACCAGGGCGCAAGCCGCGTACCGCCCAGTAAGCGTCATGCCGCGCCTGCCACAACCGCGTGCGATCCTCGGGGTGCGTGGTCCATTCGAACCCGCCGCCGCCGCACTCCCGCGCGATCTCGCCGAAGCGGCGGGTCTGCTCGGCCACCTCGACCTCGCTGCCGTGGAATTCCAGCAGCAGCAGCGGCGTTTCCGGCAGCGACAGTTTCGAATAGACGTTGCAGGCCTTCACCTGCGCGGCGTTGAGCAATTCGATGCGCGCCAGCGGGATGCCTGTCTGGATCGCGAGGATGGTCGCCTGACAGGCGCCCTCGACGGTTTCGAACGAGCACGACCCGGCGGCGATGGTTTCCGGAATGCCGCGCAGCTTGATGGTGAGTTCGGAGATGATGCCGAGCGTGCCTTCCGCACCGACGAACAAGTGCGTCAGGTCATAGCCGGCGGAGGATTTCTTCGCGCGGGTACCGGTGGTGATGATCTCGCCGTCGCCGCGCACCACCTTCAGCGCCAGCACATTGTCGCGCATGGTGCCGTAACGCACGGCATTGGTGCCGGAGGCGCGGGTTGCGGTCATGCCGCCGATGGAGGCGTCGGCGCCGGGATCGATCGGGAAGAATACGCCCTGATCCCGCAACTGCTCGTTCAGCGTCTTGCGGGTGATGCCGGGCTGAATCACGCAATCGAGATCCTCGACGTGAACCGCCAGCACCTTGTTCATGTCGCGCAAGTCGATGCACACGCCGCCGGCCGGCGCGTTGACTTGTCCTTCCAGCGAGGTGCCGGTGCCGAACGCGATCACCGGCACGCCGTTGGCGGCGCAAATCCGGACCACGTCCTGAATGTCGGCGGTTTCCTGCGCCATCACCACCGCATCCGGCGGCTGCGATTTCAGCCACGTCATGGTGTGGGCGTGCTGTTCGCGCACCGCCTGCGAGGTCACCAGCCGGTTGCCGAACCGCGCGGCGAGCTTCTCCAGCGCCGTGGCCAGCGCCCTTGGCTCCGCGTGCGGCAGATCGAACGGATTGTGGATATTCATTGTTTTTCCTCCCGGTCCTTCCGGCGACGCGACCGTTACAAAGGATGTATAACGGGTCAAGCAGCCGCACAAACCCATCCTCGCAAAACCGTGGCCTCCGGCTTTGCGCCCGAACAAGGATTTGCCATGACGATCAATGCCGCCGGATTGCCGCTGACCCAGGTGCCGTTCCGGACTCCGGAGATGCGAATCGAGCCGGCCTGGATCGACTACAACGGCCACCTCAACATGGCCTACTACCACGTGCTGTTCGATCGCGGGATCGACACGCTCTGGGCCGAAATGGGAATCGGTCCGCAGTATCTGAAGGCGCGCGGCGGCTCCACCTTCACGGCGGAATGCCACGTCCGCTACCTGCGCGAGGTTCACCTCGACGATCCGGTGCGGGTCTCGATCCTGCTGGTGGCCGCGGACGAGAAGCGCCTGCACACGTTTCAGGAGTTGCGCCACGCCACCGAGGGCTGGCTGTCCGCGACGTCGGAAAACATGTCGGTGCATGTCGACATGGCGGCGCGCAAGACGGCGCCGTTCCCGTCCGACATTCGCGACAACATCGCGAAGGTTGTGAAGGCGCATGACGCCTGCCCCCGCCCCGAAGGGCTCGGCCGCAAGATCGGAATGCCGGTGAAATAGCACGGTTCCCTGCGCGAGGGGTGGAAAACCGCGGCGATATCGGCCTCGGAACCGGGAAAACCTGTCATCCGCCCCACGGACGTCCTATATCCGCAGCAATCCTGGTATTGAACCTCCCCTTCACCGGCCCACGGTGGCAACGTGGGTGGGAAACTGATTCGCATGACAGAGCCGAACAAATTGCCGCGCCAAGAACCGCGTCACGATTTGCCTGACCATCAGCCGATGGCCGGAGGCATCGCCGCGCGCGCCCGCGCCGCCGCGACGCCGCCCTATCTCGCCGGGCTCAATCCGGAGCAGCGCGAGGCGGTGGAGACGCTGGACGGCCCGGTGCTGGTGCTGGCCGGCGCGGGCACCGGCAAGACGCGAGTGCTGACCTCGCGGATCGCCCACATCCTCTCCACCGGCCGCGCCCGGCCGCAAGAAATCCTGTCGGTGACCTTCACCAACAAAGCCGCACGCGAGATGAAGCATCGGCTGGGCCAGATGCTCGGTCACGCCGTCGAGGGCATGCCGTGGCTGGGCACCTTCCACTCGATCGGCGGCCGCATTCTGCGGGTGCACGCCGAACTGGTGCAGTTGAAATCCAATTTCACCGTGCTCGACGTCGATGATCAGATCCGCCTGCTCAAGCAGTTGCTGCAAGCCGACGGCATCGACGACAAACGATGGCCGGCGCGGATGCTGGCTGGGCTGATCGACGGCTGGAAGAATCGCGGCCTGACGCCTTCGCAGGTGCCGTCCGGCGAGGCGGCCGTATTCGGCAACGGCCGCGGCGGCAAGCTCTATGCTGCATATCAGGAGCGATTGAAAACCCTCAACGCCGCCGACTTCGGTGATCTGCTGCTGGAGAACATCCGGCTCTTCCGCGAAAACCCGGACGTGCTGCGCGGCTACCAGAACCGCTTCAAGTTCATCCTGGTGGACGAATATCAGGACACCAACGTCGCGCAATATCTCTGGCTGCGGCTTTTGTCGCAGATGTCGACACGCGGAAACGACGCGGCAGTCACCTCTCCCCATCGGGGAGAGGTCGACATGCGAAGCAAGTCGGGTGAAGGGACGCCGACGGACGAGAGGTCACCCTACCCTCTCCCCGATGGGGAGAGAGAGCAGGCCTCGCCTGTCGCCACGCCGGAAATCCGTCAGAAAAACATCTGCTGCGTCGGCGATGACGATCAGTCGATCTATGGCTGGCGCGGCGCGGAAGTCGACAACATCCTGCGTTTCGATCACGATTTTCCCGGCGCGAAAGTGATCCGCCTCGAACGCAACTATCGTTCGACCGGCCATATTCTCGCCGCCGCCTCGCACCTGATCGCGCACAACGAAAGCCGGCTCGGCAAGACGCTGCGCACAGAGGACGTCGAGGGCGAGAAGGTCACTGTCACCGGCGCGTGGGATTCGGAGGAAGAAGCCCGCGCCATCGGCGAGGAAATCGAGCAGTTGCAGCGCGCCGGCGACAAGCTCAACGAAGTCGCCATTCTGGTGCGCGCCTCGTTCCAGATGCGCGAGTTCGAAGACCGCTTCGTCACGCTCGGCCTGCCCTACCGCGTGATCGGCGGCCCGCGCTTCTACGAGCGCGCCGAAATCCGCGATGCGCTGGCCTATCTGCGCGTCATCAATTCGCCCGCCGACGACCTCGCCTTCGAGCGCATCATCAACGTGCCGAAGCGCGGCATCGGCGACGCCACGGTGCAACTTCTCTACGATCACGCTCGCAAGCAGCGCATGTCGCTGGCGGCGGCGGCGCGCGCCATCGCCGACACCGACGAACTGAAACCGAAGCCGCGCGGCACCTTGCGCGGGCTGATGGACAGTTTCGATCGCTGGCGGGTCCAGAGCCAGGCGATACCGCACACCGAACTCGCGGAAATCGTGCTCGATGAAAGCGGCTACACCGAGATGTGGCAGAAGGATCGCTCCGCCGACGCCGCCGGTCGCCTCGAAAACCTGAAGGAACTGGTTCGCTCGATGGAGGAGTTCGAGAACCTGCAAGGCTTCCTTGAACACATTGCGCTGGTGATGGATCGCGACGGCGGCCCCGAGGAAGACGCGGTGTCGCTGATGACGCTGCATTCCGCGAAAGGCCTCGAATTCAACAACGTGTTCCTCCCGGGCTGGGAGGAAGGGCTGTTTCCGCATCAGCGCGCGCTCGACGAGCAGGGCCGCGCCGGCCTTGAGGAAGAACGCCGCCTCGCCCATGTCGGCATCACCCGCGCGCGCCGCCGCGCGAAACTCTATTTCGCCACCAACCGCCGCATTCACGGCACATGGTCAACAACGGTGCCCTCGCGCTTCCTCGACGAATTGCCGGCGGACAATGTCGAGATCACCGAGTCCAAAGGCGGCTCCGGCTGGGGCGGCTCCGGAGGCTATGGCGCGTCGCGGTTCGACAATCTTGAAGCGTTCGGCTCCAGCTATTCGACGCCGGGCTGGCAGCGCGCGCAGGCCAACCGCTCCCGCGGCGGCTTCAACGAGGCCGGCACACCCTACGGCACGGACGGAGGATCGCGCGCCCGCCGCGCTCCGCTCACCATCGAGGGCGAGTTGATCGCGAAATCGACTGGCACCACGTCGGACTATTCGCTTGGCGACCGGGTGTTTCACCAGAAATTCGGCTACGGCCGCGTCGTCAGGATCGACGGCAACAAACTCTCCATCGCCTTCGACAAGGCGGGCGAAAAAAAGGTTGTCGATAGTTTCGTGCAACGAGCGTGAAGCAAGGCCGGGCCTTAGTTGGATCGTCATTGCGAGCGAAGCGTGTTTTTCTTCGCAGCGACCGATTGCGGAACCGGGATCGCCTTCCTATCTGAGCCAACCGCTCGTCTTTTCCGTCCCCCATCCGCCGTTTGCGCATGTCCTCCATCATCTCCGTCTCGCATCTCTCCAAAACTTATGGTTCCGGCTTCACGGCGCTGAAGGACGTGAGCCTTGACATCCGGCGCGGCGAGATTTTCGCGTTGCTTGGACCGAACGGCGCCGGCAAGACCACGCTGATCAGCATCATCTGCGGCATCGCCAACCCCAGCACCGGCAAGGTGACTGTGGACGGCCACGACATCAATACCGACTATCGCGCCGCCCGCGCGCTGATCGGGCTGGTGCCGCAGGAATTGCACACCGACGCGTTCGAGACGGTGTGGGCCACCGTCACCTTCAGTCGCGGCCTGTTCGGCAAGCCGAAGAATCCGGCCCTCATCGAGAAGGTCCTGAAAGATCTCTCGCTGTGGGACAAGAAAGACAATCGCATCATCGAACTGTCCGGCGGCATGAAGCGCCGCGTGATGATCGCCAAGGCGCTGTCGCACGAACCGCAAATTCTGTTCCTCGATGAGCCGACCGCCGGCGTCGACGTCGAATTACGCAAGGGCATGTGGGAGGTAATCGGCAAGCTGCGCGATGCCGGTGTCACCGTCATCCTGACGACGCACTACATCGAGGAAGCCGAACAGATGGCCGACCGCATCGGCGGCATCAACACAGGCGAGATCATCCTGATCGAGGAGAAGTCGACGTAGATGCGGCAGCTCGGCCGCAAGCAACTGACGCTGCAATTGCAGGAACGCCTCGCCGTCGTGCCGCCCGCTCTCGAACCCTATCGATTGACGCTGGACGACGACGGCATGCGGCTCACTTATAGCTACGACACACAAGGCGAACGAACCGGCATCACTGCACTGCTCGGCGACCTCGGCAATGCCGGCATCCGCTTCAAGGACCTCAGCACCACGCAGAATTCGCTCGAAGACATCTTCGTCAGTTTGGTGAGGACCCGCGCATGAATTTCACCGCGATCCGCGCCATCTATCTGTTCGAGATGGCTCGCACATGGCGCACACTGCTGCAAAGCATCGTCTCGCCGGTGATCTCCACCTCCCTGTATTTCGTGGTGTTCGGCGCCGCCATCGGCTCCCGCATCAGCGAAATCCAGGGCGTCAGTTACGGCACGTTCATTGTGCCCGGGCTGGTGATGCTCTCGGTGCTCACACAAAGCATCTCAAATGCCTCCTTCGGAATTTATTTTCCGAAATTCGTCGGCACGATCTACGAAATCCTATCGGCGCCGGTGTCCTATATCGAGATTGTCATCGGGTATGTCGGTGCGGCCGCGACCAAGTCGATCCTGCTCGGCCTGATCATTCTCGGCACCGCCGGATTGTTCGTGCCGCTGCATATCCATCATCCGTTCTGGATGCTGACGTTCCTGGTGCTGACCGCCGTCACGTTCAGCCTGCTCGGATTCATCATCGGCATCTGGGCAGACAATTTCGAGAAGCTGCAGGCGATCCCGCTGCTGGTGGTGACGCCGCTGACCTTCCTCGGCGGCAGCTTCTATTCGGTGAACATGCTGCCCTCAGGCTGGCGCACCATCACCCTGTTCAATCCGGTGGTGTATCTCATCAGCGGTTTCCGCTGGAGCTTCTACGAGATCGCCGACGTCAGCCTTGGCGCCAGCGTCGGTCTCACGCTGGCGTTTCTCGCGATCTGTCTCGTCACCATCTGGTGGATCTTCAAGACCGGCTATCGGCTGAGGAACTGATAACAACAGCTATTCTACAACTCGTCATGCCCGGCCTTGTGCCGGGCATCCCCGTTTGAAATCGCCGACGGATCGAGGACCTAGATGGCCGGGACAAGCCCCGCCATGACGACGGGGTAAATTCAGAGGCTCTTACTCAAACAAACAAAAAGGCCAGGGACGAGCCCCGGCCCTTTTCATTCCGCTCGATCAGCGGCGGCGATAGCAATGGAAGTGATTGTGGCGGTCGTAATAGCCGCGACAACGCTTGCCGCGATAGGGACCGCGATCCGGAATGCCGAGCACGCCCTTGACGCCGCCGACCACTCCGCCGACGCCGGCGCCGATCGCGCCACCCACCGCCCCGCCCACCGGACCGGCCGCGCGATTGCCCTCATAGGCTCCCTGATTGGCACCGCGCTCCATGCCTTTGATCACGCCCTGCGCGTGGGCCAGATTGGGAGCGGCCAGCAGCGCCGCAGCCAGGCCAGCCATCGCCAGATGGAGCCGCAGCGACGGACGGGTCTGCGCAATCACCTTCGTTTCAGCGGCTTGAGTCTTCATCGATGCTCCTTGGGTTTAACTTGTCGATTCAACCTGCTCGTCAGGACCGGCGAATGGGTTGCAAACTGTCCCAAGACAACGCGCGAACCCACGTTTGGTTGCCACCCCGCGGCCAAATTGGTTGCGGGTTACCGCGGCACCTGAACGGGCCAGCTCGGTCCCTGTCATGCTTCGGCCACCGATCCATTTCACCAAGGCGTGTCACGACGCCATTAAGATTGATGGGGTATCGGACTGGAACCGCCGCCGGATCAAGTGCATATAACAAGTGCATATAAGCTGCGGGGACGGGCAAGCGACTTCCGCTTTCGGCCGCACGCCGAAATCGGATCTGGAGGCCAGGAAACACATGCGTTTGTTGCTTATTCCGGTTGCAGCTTTGATGCTCGCAACAGGCCCCACCGCCGCTCTGGCGAAGGTCGCCATCACCGTCGACAAGGACAATCAGATAATGACCGTCGCCGTCGACGGCGTGCAGCGCTATCAGTGGCCGATATCGAGCGGAAACCCGTCGCACGAAACGCCAGACGGCAAGTTCCAGACCTTCCGCATGGAAGAGGACCACTACTCCAAGGAATTCGACGACGCGCCGATGCCGCACGCGATCTTCTTCACCAAGAAGGGCCATGCGATTCACGGCACCTTCTCGGAAAAGAGTCTCGGCACGCCGGTGTCGCACGGTTGCGTCCGCATTTCACGCGCCAACGCGGCGACGCTTTTTGATCTCGTCAAGCGCGACGGGTTGCTGACCACCACGGTGACGCTGACCGGCTCATCGCGCGTCGCGCTGGCCCGCAAGCCCAACTCCAAGACCGCCGTGGCGCGCCGCGACCCGGTGGCCGGCGATATCGATACCGGATACGACGCCGCCGGCAATCCGATCAGCCTTGCGCCACAGGCTCGCCGCGTCCAGCGTCCGGCGCAGCAGCAGATCGCACGCGACAACGACGGCTACATCTACCCGGCCGACGGCAGCAGCGGCGATCAACGCTATCCGTCACCGCGCCCCTATCGCCGCGCCTATCCCGGACAGGCCTATGATGGCCAGGGTTATGGCCAGCAATACGCCGCGCCGCGCGGTTACGACGCCGCGCAGGATTATTACGCCGGCCAGCAGGGCTATTACGCGCCGCGTCCCTATCTGCGCCCGCGCGGATTGTTCTCCGACGCGGATTGAGGCGTGTGTCGCGGCGGGCTGGATGAAATCATCGACCCGTCAATGCTGACCTCGTAATCAAGTACGGTAGCCACAGTTCGTCATGGCCGGATTTATTCCGGTTATGACGAAAACCACGAATTGAGATGCATCGCGGTTGCATCGTCATTGCGAGGGAAGCGAAGCAATCCAGCCCTTCTTCAAGAGTCTTGATCGCTTCTTCGCTGATGCTCCTCATCGCTTCGTCGCTGGCGCTCCTCGCAATGACGGGAGAGGCCCTCAATTGTCCCCGTCGCGCAGGCGTCGCCACACCGCGCCGAGAATGTTCGAATAGTCGTCGGTCCACACCCGCTGATCGGCGGGTGGCACGGTCTTCACCCATTTGTCGTTCGACGCGAGGCCGCCGATATCGGCGTCGGCGCGCGCGGAGATCACAACATCCGTGGTGAACACGTAAGCATCGTCACGTCCGGAATCCTCGTTGAAGTGCCAACTCGTCAGGCCGTTGGCGCCAGCGATGCCGGCCACCACGCCGGCAAGTTCGAGATGACGGTTGGAGACATGCATCGCGACCGCGCCCTGCGGCGCAAGCTTGGCAAGATAGATCGCCATCGCTTCCTGCGTCGCGAGATGGATCGGGATTGCATCGGACGAATAGGCATCGACGATGATCAGATCGTATTCCCCATCAGCCTCGCGCGCGAAAGTGAGACGTGCATCGCCCAGCACCGGTTTCATCTGCGGCGCGCATTTCTCGATGAAGGTGAAGTATCGCGGATCGCGCGCGGTATCGATCATGGTCTGGTCGATCTCGAAGAAGGTCCAGTTTTCACCGGGCGTGGACGCGCAAGCCAGCGTCCCCGCGCCAAGGCCGATCACAGCCACGCGGATCGGCGCGGCCTTGCGCGCGCGGATCGCGGCGATAGCCTGACCGATGCCGCCGTCCTTGTCGTAGTAGGAGATCGGCTCGGGACGACCGGTGACCGGCGTGCCGTCGTCGTTGAGCATTCGTTCGGCACCGTGAATCGTCGTGCCATGCATCAGTACATGATAATGACCACCCGGCGTCACGACGATCTTGTGCACCCCGAAGAAGCTGCGCACGGTGGTGACCCGTCCGTCGTCGGATGGATAGACGCGCAGCAGCACCAGGGCCAGCGCCACCGTCGCGGCGACTTTCCAGCGGTCGCCGCGCGGGACGACCGCGACCAGCGCCGCCAGACCACCCAGCGCGCCGATCACGTAGACGCGCTGCTGTTCGAGCCAGTTGAACCACGCCCCGCCGCCGAGCGTGGGCACAATCAATCCGACGGCCAGGAGCGCCAACAAGACCCAATACCAGCGACCCAGGTTCGGCCAGCGCTCTCGGAACGGCGGACGGCACAGCGCCGCCAGCACGATCAGGATCGGATATTCGGCGATCCATGAAAACGTGAACGGCGCGATCAGCCCCGCGAACAGGCCGCCGACCATGCCGCCGAACGACAGCGCGACGTAGAAGCCGGTGAGATGACGCGGCGCGGGACGCGTGCGCGCCAGCTCGCCGTGGCAAGCCATCGCGATGATGAAGAAGCAGAGCTGGTGGCCGCCCAGCGTCAGCAACAAATTCTGTTCTCCGCCGACCGCCAGCAGCACGATGACGCCGGCGATCGCCAGCGGCTGCAACGCCAGCATCCACTTGTGCGGCAGCAACGGGCGCGATTGGAACACCAGCACCCATGTCAGGAGATAGAGGGATAGCGGCAGCACCCATAGCAGCGGCGCGGCGGCAACGTCGGTGGAGATATGCGCCGTCACGGCAATCAGCAGGCCCGACGGCACCGCCGCGAGGAATATCCAGCGCAGACGCATCAGCCAGGTTGGTGGTGGACGATCATCGACCGCTTCAGCCGTCACCTCCACCACGGGTGCTTGCGGCGAACGCAGCAGCATCAAGCCGCATGCGGCGATCAGCAGGATCAGCACGCCGTATCCCATGGTCCACAACAGGTTCTGGCCGCGCAGTGACAGTGCCGGCTCCAGCAGAAACGGATAGGACAACAGCGCGAGGAAACTGCCGATATTTGACGACGCATAGAGGAAATACGGATCGCGGCCGCCGGGATGGCCAGTGCGCACAAACCACGCCTGCAACAGCGGATTGTTGGCCGCGAGCGCGAAGAACGGCAGGCCGATCGAGACCGCGAACAGGCCGAGCAGCCAGACCGCGTAGCCGCTCGCGGGCGGCTCACCCCATCCGCCGGCGATCGCCAGCGGCAGCCCGGATAGCGCCGCGATCAACAGCATCAGATGAATGGCAACCGCGGCGGCGCGACCGGGCAGTTGAGTCAGAAAGTGCGCATAGAGATAACCGCCGAGCAGCAGCGACTGGAAGAATACCATCGCCACCGACCATACCGCCGGCGAGCCGCCGAGCCGCGGCAACACCATCTTGGTAAACAGCGGCTGCACCGAGAACAGCAGCAGCGCACTAACGAAGATCGCGGCGGTGTAGAGGATCAGGATCAGGCGATGGCGCGACGGCGAAGACTGGTCGCGGTTCGCGGGCGCGGAAAGCGTCATGCGGTCTTCGGCCTCAATCCGATACGCTCATGGCCTTGCGCCAAGGGCGCGGGATTGAAGCACAAGGCCCCATCGCAAACAATGCGAGGAAGACCGGTATCGGTCAAAGAAACCCTCCTCCCTCGACGCGACAAAAGGCTGCAATCGGTTCCACGAACCCGGTAAGGTGCCGGCCATCGCCTTCTTGTTCATGAAAGACTCATGGCCGACTTCGATACCGACGTTGTCATCATCGGCGCGGGCCACAACGGCCTCACCTGCGCGGCCTATCTGGCGATGGCCGGCCTGCGCGTTCACGTGGCGGAGCGCCGCAAATTGGTCGGCGGCGCGGCGGTGACCGAGGAGTTTCATCCCGGCTTCCGCAATTCGGTCGCGGCCTACACGGTGAGCCTGCTCAACCCGACCGTCATCGCCGACCTGAAACTGCACGAACATGGTTTGCGCATCGTCGAGCGGCGGGCGCAGAATTTCCTGCCGACGCCGGACGGCAATTATCTCCTCACCGGCGAGGGCCGCACCGCGGCGTCGATCGCCCGCCACAGCGCGCGCGACGTCGAACGCTACGATGCGTTCGCGCGCGAACTCGAAGCCATCGCCGACGTGCTGCGCCAACTGGTGTTGCGCGCGCCGCCCAATCTGGTCGCCGGCTTCGGCGCACCCGCGATCCGCGAAAGCCTCAATGCGCTCGGCACTGCCAACGTGCTCCGCGCGCTGCCGATGGAGCATCAGCGCCTGCTGCTCGACCTGTTCACGCGCTCGGCCGGCGAAATGCTCGACGATATCTTCCAGAGCGAGCTGGTGAAGGCGCTGTTCGGCTTCGACGCCATCGTCGGCAACTATGCCAGCCCCTACGCGGCGGGCTCGGCCTACGTCATGTTGCATCACGCATTCGGCGAGGTGAACGGCAAGAAAGGCGTCTGGGGCCACGCCATCGGCGGCATGGGAGCGATCACGCAGGCGATGGCGGCGGCCGCGCGCGACCACGGCGTTGTCATCGAAACCGGTATCGGCGTCCGTGAGGTGCTCATCGAGGACGGCCGCGCGACGGGCATCTTGCTGGACGACGGCCGTTGCATCCGCGCGCGCTACGTCGCCGCCAACGTCAATCCGAAACTGCTTTACACGCGGCTGATGCCGAAGGATGCGCTGCCGCCGGAATTCCTCACGCGCATGGAACGCTGGCGTAACGGCTCCGGCACCTTCCGCATGAATGTCGCGCTGTCGTCGCTGCCGTCGTTCACGGCGCTGCCGGGCGACGGCGATCACCTTTCCGCCGGCATCATCATGGCGCCGAGCCTCGGCTATATGGACCGCGCCTGGCAGGACGCGCGGGAATTCGGCTGGAGCCGCGCGCCAGTGGTGGAGATGCTGATCCCCTCGACGCTCGACGACACCCTCGCGCCGCCGGGGAAGCATGTCGCCAGCCTGTTCTGCCAGCACGTCGCGCCAGAACTCCCGAACGGCGCGTCATGGGACGACCATCGCGACGAGGTCGCCGACCTGATGATCGCGACGGTCGATAGCTACGCGCCCGGCTTCAAAGCCAGCGTGCTCGGGCGACAGGTGCTGTCGCCGCTCGATCTCGAACGCGAATTCGGCCTGCTCGGCGGCGACATATTTCACGGCGCGCTGACACTGAACCAGTTGTTCTCGGCACGGCCGATGCTGGGCCATGCCGACTATCGCGGGCCACTGAAGGGGCTTTACCACTGCGGCTCAGGCAGCCATCCGGGCGGCGGCGTCACCGGCGCCCCCGGCCACAACGCCGCCCGCGCCATCCTGCGCGATCACAAGGCGTTCTTTGCTTGAGGAAGCGCTCGCAGCGGCTGGGGAAAGGCTGTGGATATCCCTGTGGACAACCCTTGGAAAAGACTGCTTCCAGGCTGTGGATATCCGGACGATAGACTGTCGATCCCCGATGGACAATTCCAGCACTTGCCGGTGCGCAATTGCGTCGCCGATGCGTGGAAAACCCTTGAACTGTCTGTGGATCGCATGTGAACAAGGGGCTCCGCAGGAGTCCTTCTTTTCATGACATCGACCGTCACGCCGCAGAGCATCAGCGCCACTTTTAGCGTCGGCGACGAACACCGCGCGCGGGGCATCGTCGACGTGCTGGAAGAAAGCCTCGACCCCGGCGAGGTCGCAGTTGCGGCATTTGAAAATGCGCAGGCCATCTGGGAGGTGGTGCTGCATTTCCACACGCCGCCGGATCAAGAGGCGATCCGCGATCTCGTCGGCCTCGCCGCCGGCGCGGATGCGGCGGCGGCGCTGGCGTTCCAGACCGTCGAGGCCAAGGACTGGGTGAAGGCCAGCCTCGAGGGGTTGGTGCCGGTCCCCGCCGGGCGCTTCGTGGTCCATGGCCAGCATGACCGCGCGCGCATCGCCGGCAACAAGCTCGGCATCGAGATCGAGGCGGCGCTGGCGTTCGGCACTGGCCATCACGGCACGACGCGCGGTTGCCTGCTGCTGCTGGACGATCTGTTGAAACGCCGCCGCCCTGCCCGCGTGCTGGATCTCGGCTCCGGCACAGGCGTGCTGGCGATCGCCGCCGCGAAAGCATTGCGACGACCGGTGCTGGCCAGCGACATCGATCCGCAAGCCGTCATCGTCGCGCGCGACAATGCGAAACTCAACGATGTCGGGCAGTTGATCGATGCCGTCTGCGCCATCGGGTTTTCCGCGCCGGCGTTTCGCGCACGCGCGCCGTTCGACCTGATCCTTGCCAACATCCTCGCCAATCCGCTGCGGCAGATGGCACCGGCGATGGCGCGGCATCTCGCGCCCAGTGGGTTTGTGATCCTGTCAGGATTGCTGCCGGCGCATACCCGCGGCGTGGTGGCGAGCTATCGCGCGGCCGGGCTTGAATTGGTTCGAAGACTGCAGGTCGACGGCTGGTGCAGCCTGCTGATGCAGCGCCCCGGGTCGTAGGCAAAAAACGTCGTTGCGAAGAGCGAGCGACGAAGCAATCAACACGCTCGAAGAAAGACCAGATTGCTTCGCTCGCAATGATGGTCTCTCAACTCATACGCTAGCGTTGCGCGCTCTGTTTCGATTTTGACGCTTCTGAGCGGGGAGCCGTTGCGCGGCTGGGAGCGGTGAAGCGATCCAGCATGCGCCGCAGCTTGCCGCGCGGTTTCGACGCTTCAACGGTCGGCTCTGGAACGCGCGGCGCGGAGCGGCGCGGCGTCGAGGTCGACAACTTCTCAAACGTAAAGGCGGGCAAAATCATCCCCCATCGTTCGGACCGAGTTGAAACACTCCGGACGTTTCCCGATATCGTCGAGTTATGAGAGTTCGCTTTGGCGGCGATGCCCCGTCCGTCTGGCGCGGACACATCAATCTATTCTAAGTTGGACCACATTTACAACATGACATGCTGAGATTCCGGTTGATCGCGCGTCAGTTGTCCGCACCCGTGTCATACAATCGAGGAACCATGTTCGAGGCTCATTTCCAGACCTTCGAGGACCCGGAAAGCGGCGTCGCGCTCACGGCGCGGCTGGCGGCCTTCCGCGCCGAACTGGCACAGCAGAAACTCACGGGGTTCGTCGTTCCGCGCGCCGATGCGCAGCAGAACGAGTACGTCGCGCCGTCCGAGGAGCGGCTGGCGTGGCTGACCGGTTTCACAGGATCGGCCGGCATGGCGATTGTGCTGTCGCACAAGGCTGCGGTGTTCGTCGATGGCCGCTATACGCTGCAAGCCGCGGCACAAGTCGATACCAAGGCATGGACCGTCGAATCGCTGATCGATCCGCCTCCGGAAAGCTGGTTGACGCAACATGTTTCGTCCGGCGACCGCGTCGGATTCGATCCGTGGCTGCATACGACGGCGGCGGCGGAGCGCCTTGCGGCGGCGTGCGCGAAAGCCGGCGCGGAGTTGATCGCGGTCGAACGCAATCCCGTCGACGCGGTCTGGCATGAGCGCCCCGCGCCGCCGCTCGGCCCGGTGTCGATCCACGATGCGACATTCGCCGGCATTCCGGCCGTCGATAAATTGAATCAAATCCGCGACGAGATCGGCCGGCTCCGCACCGACGCGCTAGTGCTGTCGGACTCACATGCGGTGGCCTGGGCCTTCAACATCCGCGGAGCGGACGTGTCGCACACACCGCTACCGTTATCCTATGCACTGGTGCCGAAAGACGGACGGCCGACAATCTTCATCGATCCCCGCAAACTCTCCAACAGCGTGCGCGATTATCTCGAAGAACAAGCCGACGTCGCCGCGCCGGATCAACTGTCGCCGCACCTGACGCAACTCGCGCAAGACGGCGCGACCATCAGCCTCGACAGCGCCACCGCCGCCGACGCGCTCAGCCGTCTCGTCACCGCCGGTGGCGGCAAGGCGGTGCGCGGCAATGATCCGGTGAGCCTGCTGAAAGCGGTGAAGAATCCCACTGAGATCGCCGGCACGCGCACCGCACACCAGCGCGACGCGGTGGCGCTGGCGCGCTTTCTCGCGTGGGTGGATCGCGAAGCGCCCAGCGGCAAGCTGACCGAAATCGACGTCGTCGAGGCGCTGGAAACATTTCGCCGCGAGACCGGGGCGCTGAAAGACGTTTCGTTCCCGACCATCTCCGGCACCGGGCCAAACGGCGCCATCGTGCATTATCGCGTCACCCGCAAGAGCAACCGCCGCATCATGCCGGGCGATCTGTTGCTGGTCGATTCCGGTGCGCAATACGAGGATGGCACCACCGACGTGACGCGCACCATCGCCATCGGCGAACCGACGCAGGAGATGCGCGATCGCTTCACCCGCGTGCTGCGCGGCCACATCGCCATCGCCCGCGCGATATTTCCCGACGGCGCCACCGGCGCGCAGCTCGACACGCTGGCGCGGCAATTCCTCTGGCAAGCCGGCCTCGATTTTGAACATGGCACCGGCCACGGCGTCGGCAGCTATCTATCGGTGCATGAGGGGCCGGCGCGCATTTCGAAGCTCGGCACCGCGCCGCTGAGGCGCGGCATGATCCTCTCCAACGAGCCCGGCTATTACAAAACCGGCGCGTTCGGCATCCGCATCGAGAACCTCGAGCTGGTGGTGCCAGCCGTGATCGACGGCGCGGAGAAGCCGATGAACGCCTTCGAAACGCTGACGCTGGCGCCGATCGACCGCCGGCTGATCGACCGCCGATTCAGCAAGAAGGAAGTGAAGTGGGTCAACGACTATCATGCGCGGGTGCGCAATGAGGTCCGGCCGCATATCGACGAAGCAACACGCGTCTGGCTCGACGCCGCGACCGCGCCGGTTCCCTATGAAGATCACTTTCCGGGGTGAACCGAAATCGTTCTTGAAGCGATCGTTCTAAGTCTGACCCGCTATTCGTTTCGGGCTTGGACGCGCAACAAAATAATAGTCGTCCCCGCGCAGGCGGGGACCCAGACTCCGCAGCAGCAGTGATGTGGAAACGCCAGTTGCCGACGCCCGTGATCACAATCGAGGCCAGGGGCTATGGGTCCCCGCCTGCGCGGGGGACGACGAAGAGATTGCGACTTACCCCTCGATCAGCCCGAGCCATTCGTCCTCGGTCAGCACCGCGACACCCAGTTCGCGCGCCTTGGCGAGTTTAGAGCCGGCGTCTTCGCCTGCCACCACGTAGTCGGTCTTCTTCGATACCGATCCGGCGACCTTGGCGCCCAGCCGCTCCGCGACGGCCTTGGCCTCGTCGCGCGTGAACTTGGTCAGCGAGCCGGTGAACACCACCGTCTTGCCGGAGACCGGCGAGGTCTGGCGCGGCTTCTCCGCCGGCAACACCTCGATCTCGCGCAGCAATGCATCCAGCACCGTGACGTTGCGTGACTCCACGAAGAATTCGACCACCGCGTCGGCTACAATATCGCCGATGCCGGCGATGTTGTTGAGATCCTGATAGGCTTCCGAGGTGTTGCCGTCGTCGCTCAAGCCGACGGCCGCGGCCAGCATCGCCTCGCGGAACGCATCGATGCTGCCATAATGCCGCGCCAGCAGCTTGGCGTTGCCCTCCCCGACGTGACGAATGCCGAGCGCAAAGATGAAGCGATGCAATTCGATCCTGCGGCGCGCATCGATCGCCGCAAACAGGTTGCGCGTCGAGACCTCGCCGTAGCCTTCGCGATTGGCGAGCTTCTGTTCGGCCTCCGCATCGCGCCGTTGCAGGGTGAATATATCGACCGGTGTAGTGATCAGGCCTTCATGATAGAATTGCTGGATCTGCTTTTCGCCGAGCCCCTCGATATCGAAAGCGAGACGCGAGACGAAATGCTTCAACCGCTCGACCGCCTGCGCCGGGCAGATCAGCGCGCCGGTGCAGCGGCGCACCACCTCGTCATTCTCACGCACCGCATGACTGCCGCAGGCGGGACAAGTGTGCGGGAACGCATACGGCTTCGCCGTCCTCGGTCGCTTGTCGAGCACCACGCTGACAACCTGCGGAATCACATCGCCGGCGCGCTGCACCACAACGGTGTCGCCCTCACGGATATCGACGCCGTCGCGAATCGGCAACCCGTCGTTGCCGATGCCCTTGATGTAGTCCTCGTTGTGCAGCGTGGCGTTCTGCACCACCACGCCGCCGACGGTTACCGGCGTGAGCCGCGCCACCGGCGTCAGCGCACCGGTGCGGCCGACCTGAATGTCGATCTTCTCCAGCACCGTGGTCGCCTGCTCGGCGGCGAACTTGTGCGCGATGGCCCAGCGCGGCGAGCGCGAGACGAAACCGAGCCGCTCCTGCCAGTCGAGCCGATCGATCTTGTAGACCACGCCGTCGATGTCGTAGTCGAGCGAGGCGCGCGCATCGCCGATGCGGCGATAGAAGGCCAGCACGTCCTCGACGCTCTTGCACAGTTCAATCAGCGGATTGACGACGAAGCCGGCGTCCGCGAGCCACTTCAACATGCCGTGCTGCGTATCGGCCGGGCGTTCGACCATCTCGCCCCAGGCGTAGGCGAAGAATTTCAGCGGCCGCGACGCGGTGATGCTGACGTCCTTCTGCCGCAGCGATCCTGCCGCCGAATTGCGCGGGTTGGCAAACACGGTATCGTCCGCCTCGGCCTGCTTTTTGTTGAGCGCGAGAAAATCCTTCTTCAGCATGTAGACTTCGCCGCGCAACTCGCAGGCAGACGGAATGTTGCGCCCCTTCAAATGATGCGGCACATCCTTGATGGTCCGGACATTCTCGGTGACATCCTCGCCGGTGAAGCCGTCACCACGCGTCGCCGCGCGCACCAGTTCGCCGTTTTCGTAACGTAACGACAGCGAGAGCCCGTCGATCTTCGGCTCGGCCACGATGGCGGGCATCTCGTCGGCGTCGAGCCGCAGAAAGCGACGCACGCGGTCGACGAACTCCTGCACTTCCTCGTCACTGAAGGCGTTGCCGAGCGACAGCATCGGCACGACGTGCTGCACCTTGGCGAAGCCGCGCGCCGGCGCGGCGCCCACGGTCTGCGTGGGGGAATCGGTTGTGGCAAACTCCGGAAACCGCGCCTCGACGGCCTCGATGCGGCGGCGCAGCTCATCATAGGCCGCATCGGAAATCGTCGGCGCATCTTTCTGATAGTAGCGCTCGTTGTGCGCCTCCATCTCCAATGCGAGCCGCGTCCATTCGCGCTTCGCCTGCGCCTTGGTCAGCGTCGCGACATCAGGAAGCACTTTCGTTGATTTCGGTTTCGGCATTCGTTGTTTCCGTCGTGACCGGACGCAATACGGCGACCTATGTTCTAGCCGGCATAATAAGACATCACTCGATCAACATTAATCGTCATTGCGAGCGAAGCGAAGCAATCCAGAAAGCCAAAAGACAAGGACTGGATTGCTTCGTCGCTGCGCTCATCGCAATGACGGGGTCACCTTGTGCGAACGGACGCTAGCAAATCGCTGCGCTAGCCTGCCGCCTTCAGCAACTGATCGGCCGCGGCGCGGGCTTCCTTGGTAATTTCGGCGCCCGCCAGCATCCGCGCGATTTCCTCACGGCGATGTTCATCGGCCAACGGCTCGACGCGGGTGGCCACGCGTTTGCCCTTGTCCAGCGCCGCCTTCGAAATCAACAGATGCTGGCTCGCCCGCGCCGCCACCTGCGGTGCGTGGGTCACCGCCATCACCTGCACTTTGCCGGCGAGCCGCGCCAGCCGCGCGCCGATCGCATCCGCCACCGCGCCGCCCACGCCGGTATCGATCTCGTCGAACACCAGCGTCGGCGCGGAGCCGCGATCCGAGAGCACCACTTTCAGCGCCAACAGGAAGCGCGACAGCTCACCGCCGGACGCGACCTTCATCATTGGCCCCGGCCGCGTACCGGGATTGGTCTGCACCCAGAACTCGACGCGGTCGATTCCCTGCGGTCCCGGCGCCGCCGCATCCGAGTCGACTTGCGTGATGAACTTCGCACGCTCAAGTTTCAGCGGCGCCAATTCGGCATTCACCGCCTTGTTCAATTTCTCCGCAGACTTCGCGCGCGCCATCGAAAGTTTTGCGGCAGCGGCGTCATAACGCTTCACGGCCTCGGCGGCGGCCTTCTCCAGTCCCTGAAGCTGCTCCGCGCCAGCATCGATCAACGCGATATCGGCTGCATACTTCGCCGCGAGCGCCGCAAGCCCGTCGACCACCGTGGAATACTTCCGCGACGCGGCGCGCAGCGCGAACAGCCGCTCCTCAATACGCTCCAGTTCGGCCGGATCGAAGTCGGCGGCCACCAGCGCCGCGTTGAGATGCTGATCGGCTTCTTCCAGCGCGTTGATCGCAATATCGATCGCCTTCACCGCGGGCTCGACCAGCGCCGGCGAGCTGCCGGCGCGACGTTCCAGCCGCCGCACCGCCGCCGCCAGCGCCGCGATCGGCGAGTTGTTGCCGCTTACGGCTTCCTGCGCATCCCGCAGGTCGCCGGCGATCTTCTCGCCTTGCATCATCACGGTGCGGCGCTCCGCGAGCATGGTTTCCTCGCCGTCCTGCGGTGCGAGCTTTTTCAGTTCGCCCGAAGCGTGACGCAGATAGTCGGCCTCGCGCGCGGCGCGCTCCATCCCGGCACGATGCTCGTCGAGCGACTGCTGCGCCGCGCGGCGCGCGGCCCACAGCGTCTCCAGCGCGGCGACATCCTTGTCGAGCCCGGCAAAGGCGTCGAGCAGACGGCGATGCGTCACCGCATCGACCAGCGCCCGCTCGTCGTGCTGGCCGTGAATCTCCACCAGCGCCGCGCCGACCGCCTTGAGGGTTTGCACGCTGACCGGCTGATCGTTGATGAAGGCGCGGCTGCGGCCATCGGCCAGCTGCACGCGGCGCAGGATCATCTCGCCGGCATCTTCAAGGTCATTGTCGCTGAGGATGTCCGCTGCCGGATGCCCTTTCGGCACGTCGAAGGTGGCGGTCACCTGCCCCTGCTCCGCGCCGTGGCGCACCAGCCCGGCATCGCCGCGGCCGCCGAGCGCCAGCGCGAAAGCATCGAGCAAAATCGATTTGCCCGCGCCGGTTTCGCCGGTGAGCACCGCGAGGCCTTGTGCGAATTCGATGTCGAGCCGTTCGATCAGGACGATGTCACGGATCGAAAGACGGGCCAGCATGCGAGGTTGGTCCTGCGATCGGGTTAGCCGAGACCCATCTTCTTGAAGGCCCGGCTCATCCAGGACCCCTTGTTCTCGC